>NZ_JAYXBQ010000010.1:0-124948 GCF_039668335.1 Mycobacterium sp. SM3041
ACGGAGCCGGAGGCGACCTCGGGCACGGAGCCGGAGGCGACCTCGGGCACGGAGCCGGAGACGGCTGAGAGCGCCGAATCGCCGGTGACGGCGCCGGCGCAGACCCAGCCCGTCGCGCGGCGGTTGCGGCTGTTGCTGATGGTCGCGGCGCTGGTGCTGGGGCTGGATGTCTTGACCAAGGTGCTGGCGGTGAAGCTGTTGGTGCCCGGTCAGCCGGTCGAGATCATCGGTGACACCATCACCTGGACGCTGGTCCGAAATTCCGGGGCGGCCTTCTCGATGGCGACCGGTTACACCTGGGTGCTGACGTTGATCGCCACCGGCGTGGTCCTGGGCATCATCTGGATGGGCCGGCGGCTGGTCTCGCTGTGGTGGGCGCTGGGCCTGGGGATGATCCTCGGCGGCGCGGTGGGCAACCTGATGGACCGGTTCTTCCGCTCGCCGGGGCCGCTGCGCGGGCACGTGGTCGACTTCCTCTCGGTCGGCTGGTGGCCGGTCTTCAACGTCGCCGATTCCGCAGTGGTGTGCGGGGCGGTGCTGCTGGTCGGGCTGTCGATGTTCGGCATCGATTTCGATACCGAGAGCAAGCCGCCGGCCGCAGATGCCACGGAATCCGTTGATACAGAACAGGATTCGCCGGCGCCGCCGGAACCGGCCGCCGCGGCCGCCGACGAGGCTGAAACCGGCCGATGAGCAGCCGTTCGATGCCGGTCCCCGAAGGACTGGCCGGGATGCGGGTGGACGCGGGTCTAGCACGCCTGCTGGGGTTGTCGCGGACCGCGGTCGCCACGATCGCCGAAGACGGCGGGGTCGATATCGATGGCGCGCCGGCGGCGAAGTCGGACAAGCTGGTGGCGGGCTCGTGGCTGGAGGTCCGCCTGCCCGAGGCGCCGGCGCCGCTCGAGAACACGCCGCAGGACATCGAGGGCATGGCGATCCTCTACTCCGACGATGACATCGTGGCCGTCGACAAGCCGGCCGGGGTGGCGGCACATGCGTCGTTGGGCTGGACGGGCCCGACGGTCCTCGGCGGGCTGGCGGCGGCGGGCTTCCGGATCAGCACGTCGGGCATCCACGAGCGGCAGGGCATCGTGCACCGGCTGGATGCCGGCACGTCCGGCGTCATGGTGGTGGCGCTGTCAGAGCGGGCGTACACCGTGCTCAAGCGGGCGTTCAAGCACCGCACCGTCGACAAGCGCTACCACGCGCTGGTGCAGGGTCACCCGGACCCGTCGAGCGGCACCATCGACGCGCCGATCGGCCGGGCCCGGGGCAACGACTGGAAGTTCGCCGTCACCGAAGGCGGCCGGCACAGCATCACGCACTACGACACCATCGAGGCGTTCGTGGCGGCCAGCCTGCTGGACGTGCACTTGGAGACCGGCCGCACACACCAGATCCGGGTGCACTTCTCCGCGCTGCACCACCCGTGTTGCGGCGACCTGACCTACGGCGCCGATCCGACGCTGGCGAAAAAGCTTGGGCTCGAGCGGCAGTGGCTGCACGCGCGCTCGTTGGGATTCGCCCATCCGGCCGACGGCCGGTGGATCGAGATCACCAGCGAGTACCCGGCGGAATTGCAGCATGCCCTGGATGTGTTGCATCGGCAGTGACCACTACCGCGACGGCCACTTCGAAACAGAACCAGGGATTGCTGCTCGGGCTCGGCGCCTATGGGTCGTGGGGTCTGTTTCCCGCGTTCTTCCCGCTGCTGAAGCCGGCGAGTGCGTTCGAGGTGCTGGCGCATCGCATCGTGTGGACGGTGCTGTTGATGTTCGTGGTGCTGGCCGTCGGTCGCCGCCTGGGTGACCTGCGCCGGCTGTCGGGCCGCACGTGGGGCCTGTTGGTCTGCGCCTCGGCGCTGATCTCGCTGAACTGGGGCATTTACATCTATGCCGTCAGAAACGGCCACGTGGTCGACGCTGCGCTGGGCTATTTCATCAACCCGCTGGTGAGCGTGGCGCTCGGCGTTGCGCTGTTCGGTGAGCGGTTGAATCGCGCGCAGGCGGCGGCGCTGGCCATCGCCGTGGCCGCGGTGATCGTACTGGCGGTGCAGACCGGTGAAATCCCGGTGATCGGCCTCGGCGTGGCGGTGTCCTTCGGTGTGTACGGCGCGGTCAAGAAGGTCGTGCGCGCTGACCCGCGGGTCAGTGTCGGCGTCGAAGCCGGGGTGGCCGCGCCGTTCGCGTTGGCCTACCTTGTCGTCCTCACCATTGCGGGGCAGGCGACGGTTCCCGCGCTGGGCGCGGGCCACACACTTCTGATGATGTTGTGCGGCCCGGTGACGGCGCTGCCGTTGCTGATGTTCGCCGTTGCGGCGCAACGGCTTCCGCTGGTCACCATGGGCCTGCTGCAGTACCTGACGCCGGCGTTGCAGATGGCGTGGGGCGTCATCGTCGGGCATGAGCCGATGCCGGTGGGCCGGTGGGCAGGCTTCGTGCTGATCTGGCTGGCGCTGGCAGTGCTCACCGGCAGCGCGATCGGCAGGAGGGTCGGTGGCAATTCGGCCGTCGCCGTCGATCCGGTAGTTGCTCTGTCGTCATTGCCCTGAAGAGACTCTTGGGCGATGAGACGACGGCATATCGGTCGATAGCGGTAGGCCGAAAGCAGTGCCTCACACATCGTCCGGGCGGCGCGCTCAGGCGGTAGCCGGACGGGTCGGACGGGTACTGTCGTCGTCTGGGAGATTCGGGTCAGGGCATGGCCGGTTATCAGGGGAGCGCCAATTTGAGCACGCGTTACGAGGGTGGACGCCAACGGTGTGAACGCTTGTTCGGGAGATTTGCGGCGTATCGGCTGACGCCCGCGGTGGCGGTTTGGCTCGTCGTCGCATTGATCGTGCTCTTGGTGGTACGCGCGATGGTGTCGACTTCGCTGTCTCACGATGACGCGATCACCATGCTGTCGGCGACTTGCAATCAGGGGCGCTATTCGCAATTCATTCCCATTGGTCAATGGGTATCTGTGCAGACCTGGCAGGACTATTGGAGTCTGCGGAATCCGGGATGTTTCGACCGGATTCGCACCGATCTGGCGCATTTTGACATCCATCCGCCTTTGTATTTCTGGCTGCTGCACATCTGGTTCTCGTTTTTCGGTGTCTCGATCCCGGCCGCAGCCATGCTGAACGTTGTGCTTGTTGTCATGACGGCACTGCTGCTCTTTGCGGTGTGCCGGGTGCTTGAGATCCCCACCTTCTTAGGTGCGGCCGCTGTGTTGACGTGGGCACTCTCCATGGCGGTCCGAGCGAGCGCGGTCGCTATTCGCCAGTATGCGTTGCTCGGCTTGTGGTCGACGCTACTGTTGTTGTTCGTCTGCTTGTGGTTCACCCGCCACAAATTCGGTTACCTGGTCGCACTTGCCCCTGTCATTGCCTTGGGCCTGCTGACTCAGTACTTGTTCGTCGTCCCTGCCGGGTTTGCCTTGCTGCTCGTCGGTGTCGCCATCGTGGCCCGCCGGCGGTACTGGGAGTTTGCCGGTCTGGTCGCCGTCGGCGTCGTCGCCGTCAGCGCGTTCGGCATGGGAAACCCGGGGTTCTGGGAGTCATTCCACCGTGGCGGGGAACAGGCACAGCATTTTTCCTGGCCCATGCTCGGGGTCCGGATCGTGGCGTTGCTCGGCCCGCTGTACGAGGCGTTTGCGCCGATCGATCCCGCGTACCAGTCGTACGGTGTCGAGATCGGCGCCGTCGTGGGCGGTGTCCTGACAGTGGTGGTGGTCTCGCCGATTCTGTGGATCGCCGCCAAGTGGGTGGTGCGTCGTCACGGCGGCTGGCATGAATTCGTTCCGACTGCGTCGGCAGTGCCATTGCAGATGTTCTTCAGTTGCTGGCTGGCCATCATCGCGCTGTACGTCTCTTTCATCAGCCCGGTGCATTCCATGCGTCCGCTCTATTTGTACTTCATCACCCCATTTTTATTCGTCGGGCTTGCGGTGTCGGCGCGGCGTTCGCACGTGGTGGCTGTGGTGCTGTCGGTGCTCCTCGTATTCCAGTTTGTCGGGGTAACGCTGGCTACCGTGCACGCCGGCTATCGCTACACGCAGACAACCGCGCTAGTGCCGGCATCCGACGCCGCGATCGTGATCGATTCGGATCGGCGTGGAGTTGTACCGCCGACATTGTGGTCGGTTCCGCCTGACGCGGTGACTTTCGTAGCCAGCCAGGACGAATTGATCAACCATTTTCCGGATCTGTCCAGCCTCTCGAATCGACACGTCTATTACGTGAGTAGGGTCTTGCCGGCGGACCCGTATGGGAATTCAATTGCGAAGCGGAATGAAATACTCCAGAAGTTCGCCGATCGCGGCTATGCTTCCGCGCATCTGGGCGCCAACCAACTGTTAGGCGGCGCTGACGTATACCGGCTCGTCCGCTGGTAGCAGCATCTGCTTTGCCTACGGCTAGTGTTCACTGCCAGAGGAGGTCAACGCTTGAATTACGAGGGTGATAGTTGATTCAGGTAGTAAATGTTGCGGGACGCCGCTAATCGCGGTTGGTAGTGCGCCGAACGTTCTTACTCAGGTTCGGTCTCCCAGACGTCGATCACGGCGTTTAAGTCGGCATTCGATTTTACTTTCGTGAAGACCGCCATCCGACCGACCGGGAAGAATTCTGCCACATTCTCCAGAATGTGGTAATGCGGTCTGTTGATGTAGTCGTCGACGACGACTTGCCACCCGTGTGTATCCCGTAGCAGGTTAAAGCGGCTCTTCATGATTGACGGTGTAGTTGGGGTCTGAATCCGCCGGTTTCGAGTAGGGATCGGGCGATGTAGTGGGTGAGGTTGCGAAAGCCCAGGGCGGAGCCACGGAGGTGTTCGAGACGGCCGTTGATCGCTTCGGTCGGTCCGTTGCTGGTGCCGGGCCGGTCGAAATAGGCCAGCACATCGACAGCCCGCTTGGTCAGTGTGCGTCCGAGGGTGATCAGCTCGGTCAGCGGTTTGGGAACGCCGGCGCTCAGCGTGTCGATCAGCGCCGCCATCATGGCTCGGCCTTTCGTGCGGTCGGGTTCGCGGTAGGCGGCCACGGCGCGTTGGTACATGTGCCAGGTCGCTTCGACCTCCACATGAATGTCGCCGGTGAACAAGGCTGCCAGCCGGGCTTTCTGGCGGTCGGTGAGCAGATCGACGCCGGTGTGCAGGGTGCGTCGGCAGGCATAGAGCGGGTCGGTCTTGCGGCCGCGGTGCCCACACGTGGCCACCTGGATACGGCGGCGGCAGTCGTCGAGAGCGTTGCCGGACAACCTCACCACGTGGAAGGGATCCATCACCGTGGCTGCCTCAGGAAGTTCTTCGGTGGTGGCGGTCTTGAACCCGGAGAAGCCGTCCATGGCAACAACTTCGACACCGTCGCGCCAGGGCTGGGGTCGCTCGGACAGCCAGTCGGCGAACGCCTTCTTGGAGCGGCCTTCGACCATGTCGAGCAGCCGGGCAGGGCCGGTCTGGTCGTGGACCGGGGTGAGGTCGATGATCACGGTGACGTACTTGTCGCCGCGACGGGTGTGCCGCCACACGTGCTCATCGACGCCGATCACCCGCACGCCGTTGAAGCGGGCCGGATCGGCGATCAGCACTCGCTGCCCTTCGGCCAGGACGGCGTTGTTGGCGGTGTTCCACGACACCGCCAGCGCTTCGGCGACGCGAGCCACGGTCAGGTGTTGGCAGACAATCGCTTTCAAGGCCCACTGCAACGCACGCCGGGACAGCTTGGCGCGTGGTTCGGCGGCGTTGCCGAGGTCTTGGCGCCACACATGGGCACAGCCGGCGCAGCGGTAGCGGCGGAGGGTGACCAGCAAGGTGGTGGGCCGCCACCCGAATGGTTCGTGGGCAAGCTCGCGTGTCACGCTGTCGCGGCTGACGCCTCGCTCGCCGCAGCGGCGGCACCACGAGTCGTCGTCGCTGACCCGGCATGCCAATACCGCACGATCGGGGTGCAGTTGCTGGCCGGTCACCTCCAACCCGAGGTCGTCGAGGCGGCAGAAAGTAGTCAGGTCAGCGCGGGCGAAGCCCGCCCGACCGGTAGCGTCAGGCACGTCGAGGTCTTTCGGATGAGGCGTGTAGGAACCTTCATCTTCGAGAGACCTCGACCCCTATCCCGGCAACGACGCGCCGATGACCTCTACACCCTCAACTGCGAAGAGCCGTTAAAGCATTTCGCGGCGCAAGCCACTCGAAAGCGCCCGTCTACTAACACCAAATCTGGTGGCACATTTATGAATCGCGGATCCGAATAGCGTCGGTACAGTGCTAGGCGCTGCTCATCTGCGTGGCCGTATGGCCGTCCCCAAGGGCCCGTGCGGCCTATATCCGCGTATACCAGTTGTTGGTTTTCGCTTTCAAGTCCGGCTGCCGCAATTTTTGCGCCGACGAGACGGAGGAAGTTGGGGTCGGACTCGACTCACACCATGTTGACGCCGCGACTGGCGGCTTGGATGGTTGATCCGCCGGTGCCGTACTCAAGATACGACTTCGCATTATTCAGTTGGTCAATAAACCATTTAGTCGATTCGGCGCTGTCGAAATGCGGATTATCGGGTACCGACAATTTAGACCAGTTTTGACGTGCTTTAAATACCCAATATTCGGCAGAATGCATTTATCCCCCTATGTACAATTTCTTACCACGGACATGTCCGCGGTGGTGCACGACCTCCATTCTAGGGTCGCACCTGCACTTGATGTGCCGATTTTTGCGAAATCGTGCCGCGACTCCCGATGGATTGCGTCGACCCCATCTGCGAGGTCTTCGGGTCCCAGGAGGGTAAAGCCAAACCGCGGGCTGAATAGTGATCGTCGCGACCGGCGAGTACGATGACACAGCCTGATTCAAAGCGGCTACCGTCGGCGAGAACTTATCCGCGATAAGGTCGAGTGGCCCACAATAGGAGTTGAAGTAGACGCCTTTGATGGCGCAGGACCGAGTTGAGAGTTCAGGCCACGCTTCTTGACGAAGCTTGACCAGATGCGCTCCTGGGAGCATAACCGCGCTGCCGGTTCTTGCCAGCGCGGATTCCGCGCCCTGGTAATTGGTCGGCAGTGAATCAGTATCCGAAGGCTTGGTCGTCGGCGTCGATGTCGCGGGCGGCGTTGATCAAGTGCACATCGCCCCAAATTCGCTGCGTCACAGGCGCTTTTGTGCCAACTATAGATCGCCTGGATGGAGACCCTAAGAACCGGCAGGTTCGACTCGACGGGCACGCCGTCATCGGCAAGGTTACCGGCCAGAGGCTCCGCCGGTGCGGGCCACTGCGGTAGCGTCGACTCGAAGCTTGGCGGGAACGGCTGTGGCAAGAGGTTGATCGTTTCACTGAGGACGGATCCTCACAGTTCAAGAGACAACCAAACCGGGGTTGTCCCATCACGGGGTCACCACGCTACGAAAGTACCCGCCTCTCGGAAATATCGGTTGTTCATGTCGCAAGCGCCCGAGCAAGTTGCATGTTAAGCCACGTCAGCGATAGTTACCCGTGACCCAGGCTTTGAACCCATGCTTTCCGAGCAGGTAACGCAGAGATTCGTACTGTTGCTTCTTACGTTTCTTACCGCGCACATCGATGTAGTGGTGGACCACTTCGATTGAAGGGTCGAACCAGCGTTTGATGCCCTTCTTCTCCAATCGGATCGCCAGATCCTGAGCCCCATGGTTGCGCATGTTGATGTCATAGCCGCCGATCGATTTGTACGCATCGGCATAGATCAGCATGTTGCCCTCGTGCAGCCAGAAAGTCTCCTGAGCTGTTGGTGCATCCAGCACGTTCGGATAGTTCTTGACGATTGGCCGGACCGCCTGCTGAATCGTGCGGGCCAATTTGGGACGGTTGCGGATCCGGTCGAGGACTGGGGGAATCGCCGTCATGTGCGTGTGCAAACAAAACGCTGGGCCGAAATTGTAAGGTTCCTGACTTCCGTCGGTGCGGCTTACCAGCCCGCCTATCGCACCCACGCCCTTGTCGACGTAGCGAGCGGCAACCTGGCGCGCCACGTCGGCGATGTTCTCGGTCTCCAGATCCATGTCGGCATCGATGAAGTGGATGAGCTCGTCGCCATCGATCACCTTGAGGACTTGATTGCGGTTCGCTGTGCAGCCCTGGTTTTGCGGGGCGACGATCATCTGCACCTGACCGCCAAACTCCTTGACCACCTCGACACTGTCATCAGTGGACCCGTCATCGAACACATATATGCGGTCGTAGCCCTGTACCAGCACCTGTGGCAGGAGCTTGCGTAGGTGGTGGCCCATGTTGTAGTTGGGAATCGCGGCAATGACCGGCAACTCGTTCGACATTACGGTTAGTGTCCCTTCCGTACTGCGTCTCAAATGACGCCTACGCCAAAATGTTTCGGGGTGCCAACGACGCCGCCGGGCAAACCGTTGCATGGCCTCTCTGTGGCCTCTCGCGCCATGCGCAAACCTACCATCCGACTGACCACCACCTCGCGACAAGCTGTGAGGTGTGGTCAGCAGACAATGCGCTTCGGCAGTTCGACGTCGGTCGTACGGTAGCCTCACAGCGATCGGCCGTGTTAGCTGGCAATTGGAAGCGCGCGTCGGGCGAGCTCGGCCCTCAGGGCTCGCTATACCTCGATGACAGCAAGCAGAAGCAAGGAGATCAGTCGTGCGGCTGACAGTATTCGGTATGGGGTACCTCGGACTCACCCACGCTGTGTGTATGGCTGAATTGGGCCACGAGGTGCTCGGGGTCGAGGTAGATCACGACAAGGTTGCCAAGCTTGCGAATGGCGAAGTGCCGTTCTACGAGCCTGGACTGGCGGCGCTGCTGAAAAAGCACCTGGAATCCGGCCTTTTGCGTATCACCACCAGCTATCAGGACGCTGCGGATTGGGGGGCGCTGTACTTCATCGCGGTCGGTACCCCACAGAAGAAGGGCGAATCGGCTGCAGACTTGCGATACGTCGAAGCTGTTATCGATGGACTCGTTCCGCTAGTGCGCAGCGAGGTGTTGATCCTCGGCAAATCCACTGTGCCCGTGGGCACATGCGCGAAGCTCGTTGACCGAGCCCGCGCTCTGTCCACGGAGGGCGAGATCGAAATCGCCTGGAACCCTGAGTTCCTCCGCGAAGGCTATGCCGTGCATGACACATTGACCCCGGATCGGATTGTGTTGGGCCGTACCGAAGGTGGCCGGGCTGAGACACTGACCCGCGAGGTGTATGCCACGATTCTTGAGCGGGATACACCGTTCATCGTGACGGACCCGGAGACCGCCGAACTGGTCAAGGTATCCGCCAACGCCTTTCTGGCTACCAAGATCTCCTTCATCAATGCGATCGCCGAGGTATGCGATGCTGTAGGCGCGGATGTGAGAGCAGTCGCCGACGCGATCGGTTATGACGCGCGCATCGGCCGCCGTTTTCTCAACGCCGGTCTAGGCTTTGGCGGCGGCTGCCTTCCCAAGGACATCCGGGCTTTTATGGCGCGTGCTGGCGAACTAGGCGCCTCGGAGGCCCTAATGTTCTTGCGTGAAGTGGACAACGTCAACATGCGGCGTCGTACACGTATGGTCGAGGTCACTAGAGCTGCCTGCAACGGGTCGCTCCTGGGTGCGAACATCGCGATCCTGGGCTCGGCGTTCAAACCGGATTCTGATGACGTCCGTGACTCGCCTGCACTTAATGTCGCTGGTCAACTACAGCTGCAGGGTGCTTCGGTCACGGTGTACGACCCGAAGGCGATTGAGAACTCCCGCAGAGTGTTTCCGACGCTTTCGTACGCGAACTCGGTTCGTGGCGCATGCGAGAATGCCGACGTCGTCCTGGTGTTGACCGAGTGGTCTGAGTTCACCGAGATTAACCCGGCTGAACTCAGTGCCATCGTGCGTCGTACCACCGTGATCGACGGCCGGCTCTGCCTGGACCGTGAGTGGTGGACCAAGTGCGGCTGGCGCTATCTGACTTGACCCGTCAGGTCAGATAGCGACTGGAATCAGTCGCCAAGCTGTCCTGTCTCAGCAGCTTGCCGGTAGTTACGCGCGGCAAGGGGGCCGAACAGCGCGCTGAGAACAACGATCCAAGCAACGGAAGCCGCGAGTGGCAGCCAGAATGCGCCAGCGCCTTGCGACAGCTGGCTCATGGCCTGAATAGCCGGGGCGACGGGCTGATATTGGGCAAGGGGACGCAGTAACGCCGGGAGTTTGGCGACCGGAATGATCGCTGCGAACGCTAAACCCATGCTGGCAGTACCTACCCATGCCAGGATTGTGCGGCCTTGGTCGTGTAATGCCAACGTGATCACGATCATCGCATAGACGACGACTACGAGACTCGGAACAGCGAGGTATGCGAGCAGTTCGATGATGTTGCCGCCAAATCGGAAGCCGAGTGCATAGCCAGTTGCCAGGATAAGTGCGCTCCCGGCGAAAGTGCGCATGGATTCGGCGAGCAGCGTCCCGATCAGCGCGCTCGCTCTTCGGACGGGCATGATCCACAGCCGGGTGAGCAGGCCGCTCTCTCGATCATGAGGCATAGTCATCCCGGCGCCCACACAACCGGACATGGCACCCGCAACCGCGCACACCGGGATCAGTACGTCAAGGCCGCTGTTGCCGGTGAGGCGGGTCATCGAGGTTCCGACTAGCAGACTATAGGCGACCAATAGAACCGTGGGAAACAGCAGCGCTTGAAGGGGCACGGTTGGGTAGCGCCGCCACTGTATGAGCAACCGGCTGGCGAATATCCAACTTTCGGTTAACAGCGAAAATTGCCGCGTTGATTGGGTATTCACTGGGCCCGCCTTTGCAACCGGAGTGCGAACATGCCGAAGACAATGAGAAGCCCAACGCACCATGCGAGGCTGACGAGCAGATTGCCTTGGTGCACGTGACCGCTGGTGAGGCCGCGCAGCGTTTCGGTGATCTGAGAAATGGGTTGGTAACGGACAAAGGGTTGTACCCAAGTGGGGAACGATCCCAGCGGAGCGAGTCCGGTCGAAAGCAGGACCAATAGCAGCTGGGGCACCATAAGTAACTGGCTGGCAACTTCGGTCCGACCAGCCTTACTGCCTGTCGCGTCGGCGCCCAGCGACAGCGCCAAGGTGAGAGTGAGAGCCAGACCGAAAAACGCTGCCACATAGCCAATGCCGCCAGCGAATCGGAATCCGAACACTGATGCTGCAGCGATTGATGCAATTGTCGCGAGTGCGCCACGTATGATGCAGTAGCTCATTCGGGCCAAGAGTGGCGCGTATTGGGAAATGGGGAGAGTGCGTAGTCGAACACCCATACCACTGGCCTTTTCGTGCGCCGCCCGATCGGTGGTGGTGAGCGCCCCAAATAACATAGCCTGAACAACCACGGCAGGCAGTACGTACTGCGCGTAACTCATTCCGCCGGTGTTGATCACATCGCGCAGCAACAAGGTTAGGCCAATTAAGCCCAGCAACGGAGCCACCGCTGCGAAGATCAAATCTACCCGACTTCGGCTGACGATTCGGGCAGTAAGAATTGTCGGCGCGTTCATGCCGTGGTCGCCGGGGTGGTGAGGTGGAGGAACACCTCGTCGAGTGAGGGGCGGCGCAGAGAGATATCGATGAGTTCGACGCCGATCTCGTCCATCCGGCGGAAGACCTCGGTCAGGGTCGCGACGCCGCCCGGCGCCGGTACCGACACCGTCGTCGCGTCGGTGTCGACCTCGATCTCGTCGAAATCGGCCAGGGCCGTAGCGATGCGCGGCAGGTCATCCGGGTTGAGGGGCGTCATCTCGCAGTAGCTCGAGCCCGTCTGGCGCTTGAGCTCATCGGCGGTCCCGCGGGCGACGATCTGTCCGCCGTTGAGGATGACGATGGAATCGCTGAGGATGTCGGCTTCTTCCAGGTACTGCGTCGTCAGCAGGACGGTGATGCCCTGGGACTTCATCGAGGACACCAGATTCCAGACGTCGCGGCGGCTGCGCGGGTCCAGCCCGGTGGTCGGCTCGTCGAGGAACAGCACCTTCGGTGGGACCACGAGGGACACCGCGATGTCGATGCGGCGGCGCATGCCGCCGGAATACCCGCTCACCTGGCGGTCCGCGGCGTGCCCCATGTCGAATTGGGTGATCAGTTCGTCGGCCCGGCTGCGGGCCTCGCCGCGCCGCAGGCCCCGCAGGCGCCCGAACAGGACGAGGTTCTCCCGTCCGGTCAGCCGGAGGTCCAGGGCGGCATCCTGTCCGGTGACGCCGATGGACTGACGCACCTTCGCCGGTTCCTTTGCCACGTCGTAGCCGGCGACGATCGCCTGGCCCGAGGTCGGCTTGAGCAAGGTGGAGAGGATCTTGACGGTCGTCGTCTTGCCGGCGCCGTTGTGTCCCAGCAACGCACACACAGAGCCGGTGGGGACGGAAAAGCTCACGTCGCGGAGTGCGGGAACAGACCCGCCAAAAGTCTTGGCGACGTTGATGAGCTCGATCACGGAGTCATACGATACAGAGAGCCGCAGCGCATTCAATTCGCACAGCGCACGCCGTGATGTGGACATCATCACTATGTGGCGCTCGGCGAGGGCCCCATCGAGACCCCGATTCGGTTGCCGGATCTCTACGTCGGCGACAAATTTTCGGGCAAATGAATTGCGGTGCTCGTCGCCATCGCGGAACGCGCCGCCGATCGACCGCCGGGCATGACGCCGTCTGTGGTGGTCACCGGACTGAATGGACCTTGCCCAGGGTTGTCGCGAGGCAAGTCGACCCGCCGTTGTCGAGGTTGCGGTTGACCACGTATCAGCTATGTCTTAGAGTTTGCTGAATTCGTAAATATCCCTTTCTGTGCGAGGACGTGGCATGGTGCATCTCGATGTTCTCCCAGTGAAGGCGACACGCCGTCGGGGCCGCCCGGCCGGCACCGATTCGGCGCAGACGCGGGCGCGCATCCTGGACGCCGCACGCGAGGTGATCGCAGTCCGTGGCTACCACGCCACCACCATCCAGGCCATCGCCGAGATCGCCGAGTTGAGCCGTCCCACGCTGCATTACCACTTCCAGACGCGTGAGGACATCTACCACTGTCTGCTGAATGAGATCGCCACGACGATCGACCTCTGCATCGCCCGAGCGGGAGCGGAATCCACTCTGCCAGAACAGATTTCGGTACTCGTCACCGAATTCCGCAACGCTGGTGTCCATGAACCGGGCAGTGTGGCGCTGCTGGTCAGCTCCTATCTGGAGGCCGACCGGTTGCCGGCCCCGCGCAGGGACGCGAAGGCGGCCGTCCGCAAATTCATGGACCAGGCTGTACGCGACGCCGTGGCGCGCGGTGAGTTGCCTGCCGAGACGGCTGTGGCCCCTGTGGCGGACCTGCTCTACACCATGGTGTGGGGGCTCGGCTTCTATGCCGGGCTCGTGGCCGACCGGGATCGCGTCGAAGCGGTAACTAAGCAACTGCAACAGGTGTTGCACAAGGGGTTGCTGGTGGGTCCCGTGGCAACAGCGGCCGCGCCCACGTCGTAGTCCCGCCGACGACACAGCGCCCGACACGCCGAGAGGTGTCGGTGGCCCGTTTTAGACTGGCAGCCCTATGAGCCAGTTCGTGCACCTCCACAATCACACCGAGTACTCGATGCTGGACGGTGCGGCGAAGGTCAAGCCGATGGTGCAGGAAGCCATCCGGTTGGGTATGCCGGCAATCGGCATGACCGACCACGGAAACATGTTCGGCGCCAGCGAGTTCTACAACACCGCCACCAAAGAGGGCATCAAGCCGATCATCGGCATCGAGGCGTACATCGCGCCCGCGTCGCGCTTCAACACCAAGCGCGTCACCTGGGGCGATCCGAGCCAGAAGAGCGACGACGTCTCGGGTAGTGGTTCGTACACCCACATGACGATGGTCGCGGAGAACGCGACCGGTCTGCGCAACCTGTTCAAGCTGTCGTCGCTGGCGTCGTTCGAGGGACAGCTCGGCAAGTGGTCCCGCATGGACGCCGAGATCATCGCCGAGCACTCGGCGGGCATCATCGCCACGACCGGCTGCCCGTCGGGTGAGGTGCAGACCCGGCTGCGGCTCGGTCACGAGAAGGAAGCCGTCGAGGCCGCCGCGAAGTGGCAGGAGATCTTCGGCAAGGAGAACTTCTTCCTCGAACTGATGGACCACGGCATCGAGATCGAGCGCCGGGTTCGCGAGGGCCTGCTGGACATCGGCAAGAAGCTGGGCATCCCGCCGCTCGCCACCAACGACTGCCACTACGTCACCCGCGAGGCCTCGCACAACCACGAGGCGCTGCTGTGTATCCAGACCGGCAAGACGCTGTCCGATCCGACGCGGTTCAAGTTCGACGGTGACGGCTACTACCTCAAGTCGGCCGAGGACATGCGGGCCATGTGGGATCACCAGGTACCCGGTGCCTGTGATTCGACGTTGCTGATCGCCGAGCGCGTCGAGTCCTACGCCGATGTCTGGAAGTTCCACGACCGGATGCCGATCTTCCCGGTGCCCGAGGGCGAGACGCAGGCCACGTGGCTGCGCAAAGAGGTGCTGCGTGGTCTGGACCGGCGCTTCCCGGGCGGCCCGCCGCAGGAGTACCTCGATCGCGCCGAGTACGAGATCAGCGTCATCGTGCAGATGGGCTTCCCGGCGTACTTTCTCGTCGTCGGTGACCTCATCAGCCACGCGCGCGAAGTGGGAATCTGGGTCGGCCCCGGCCGAGGTTCGGCCGCAGGTTCGCTGGTGGCGTGGGCGATGGGCATCACCAACATCGACCCGATCCCGCACGGTCTGCTGTTCGAGCGGTTCCTCAACCCCGAGCGCGTGTCGATGCCCGATATCGACATCGACTTCGACGACCGCCGCCGCGGCGAGATGGTGCGCTACGCGAGCGAGAAGTGGGGCAGTGACCGCGTCGCCCAGGTCATCACCTTCGGTACCATCAAAACCAAAGCGGCACTGAAGGATTCGGCTCGAGTTCATTACGGGCAGCCGGGCTTCGCCATCGCCGACCGCATCACCAAGGCGCTGCCGCCGCCGATCATGGCCAAGGACATCTCGGTGGCGGGGATCACCGACCCCAACCACGAGCGGTACAAGGAAGCGGCCGAGGTCCGCGCGCTGATCGACACCGACCCCGACGTGCGCACCATCTACGAGACCGCCCGCGGTCTGGAGGGGCTGGTCCGCAACGCGGGTGTGCACGCCTGTGCGGTGATCATGAGCTCCGAACCGCTCATCGACGCCATCCCGATGTGGAAGCGCGCCCAGGACGGCGCCATCATCACCGGCTGGGACTACCCGTCGTGTGAGGCCATCGGCCTGTTGAAGATGGACTTCCTGGGCCTGCGCAACCTCACCGTCATCGGTGACGCGCTGGAGAACATCAAGGCCAACCGGGGCATCGATCTGGACCTCGACCACCTGAGCCTGGACGACCCGAAAACCTACGAGCTGCTGGCGCGCGGCGACACGCTGGGCGTGTTCCAGCTCGACGGATCCGCGATGCGCGATCTGCTGAAACTGATGCGGCCGACCGGCTTCGAGGACATCGTGGCCGTCCTGGCGCTGTACCGACCGGGTCCGATGGGTGTGGACGCGCACACCGACTACGCGAAGCGCAAGAACGGGCTGCAGGAGATCAAGCCCATCCACCCGGAGCTCGAAGAGCCGCTGCGCGACATCCTTTCCGAGACTTACGGTCTGATCGTCTACCAAGAACAGATCATGCACATCGCACAGAAGGTCGCGGGCTACTCGCTCGGCCAAGCAGACCTGCTGCGTCGCGCGATGGGTAAGAAGAAGAAGGAAATCCTCGACGAGGCGTACGGCGGCTTCGCCGACGGTATGAAGCAGAACGGCTTCTCTCAGGCGGCCATCACCGCGTTGTGGGACACCGTGCTGCCGTTCGCCGGCTACGCGTTCAACAAGTCGCACGCCGCCGGCTACGGCCTGGTGTCGTTCTGGACCGCGTATCTCAAGGCCAACTATCCGGCCGAGTACATGGCTGGTCTGCTGACCTCGGTCGGTGATGACAAGGACAAGGCCGCGATATACCTGGCGGATTGCCGCCGCCTGGGCATCACGGTGCTGCCGCCGGATGTCAATGAATCGGTGCACAACTTCGCCTCGGTCGGCAAGGACATCCGGTACGGGCTGGGCGGTGTGCGCAACGTCGGCGCCAACGTGGTGCAGTCCATCATCGCGGGCCGGACCGACAAGGGGAAATACACCGATTTCTCCGACTACCTCAGCAAGATCGACATCACGGCCTGCAACAAGCGGGTCACCGAATCTCTGGTCAAGGCAGGCGCTTTCGACTCGCTGGGCCATGCCCGCAAGGGCCTGTTCCTGGTGCACGCCGATGCGGTCGACTCGGTGCTCGGCACCAAGAAGGCCGAGGCCATGGGTCAGTTCGATCTGTTCGGCGGCGGTGACGCCGGGGATGCCGGGGATGCGGCCTTCACCATCAAGGTGCCCGACGACGAGTGGGACGACAAGCACAAGCTCGCCCTGGAGCGAGAGATGCTGGGCCTGTACGTTTCCGGCCATCCGCTCAACGGTGTCGCGCACCTGCTCAACGCGCAGGTGGACACCCAGATTCCGGCCATCCTCGAAGGCGCTGTCGCCAACGACAGCCAGGTCCGCATCGGCGGCATCCTGGCGGGTGTGGTCCGGCGCGTCAACAAGCAGGGATTGCCCTGGGCGTCAGCGCAATTGGAAGATCTCAACGGTTCGGTGACGGTGAACTTCTTCCCGAAGACCTATGCCGTGTTCGGTGCCGACATCATGGACGACGCGATCGTGCTGGTGAGCGGCAAGGCGCGCGTCGAGGACGAGCGGGTGTCGATCTTCGCCAGTGACCTTGTGGTGCCCGACTTCTCGAACGCGCAGGCCGACCGTCCGCTCGCGGTGAGCCTGCCGACGCGGCAGTGCACGCCGGAGAAGGTCAGTGCGCTCAAGCAGGTGCTGGCTCACCACCCGGGCACCTCTCAGGTGCATCTGCGGCTCATCAGTGGAGACCGCATCACCACCCTGGAACTGGACCAGACACTGCGGGTGACACCGTCGTCGGCGTTGATGGGTGACTTGAAGGCGCTGCTGGGCCCGGGCTGCCTCGGCGGGTAGTCCGGCTGGTCCCAGTTCAGAAGCGGTAGCGCAGGATCCGCGCTTTCCGTGCGCCGGCGCGGGTGCGCCCCGTCAGCCGGGTGGCGAACCGCAGCATGCGGGGAAACAGGTCGACCTCGGGCTGATGGGCCAGGCTGGCCTCTTCGACGAGCTGCATGCGGGGATTCCAGCTCAAGGGGTGCCGGGCATCTTTGAAACCCGCATAACCCAGTTGGCTGCCAACGTCTTTGAACATCTGCTGCGGCAGGTACTTGAAAGCCGCCAGGCTGATCGGTCCGAACTGTCCGTAGTCGTTGAACGCCAGCTCGCCGCGGTGGAAATGTTCGGTGACGCTGCGGAACACGCCGGCGATGACGGGCTCGGTCAGGAATGCGAACAGCCCGTCCGCCACGAGCATGGCGGGCCGGTCCGCGGGAATGCCTGCGGCCCAGTCTGTTTCGGGCACTGATGCCACCACCGTGTGCGACTGCGGATTCGCCGGTAACAGCTGCTCACGCAGCGCGGAGATGCCGGCGAGGTCCACGGTGTACCAGTCGACCGTCGGCGGCGGGGCCACCCGATAGAAGCCGCTGTCGAGGCCACCGCCCAGATCGACCACGACCGCATCAGGGTGTGCTGCGGTGAACGCCGATACGCGGGCATCGAGCATCTTGGCGCGCAGCGCGGTCTGGCAGACCACGCTGGTCTGGACTCCCAGCGCGGCGAAGTCGTAGTCGATGGCCGCCACTGCCGAGTCCGCCCAGGTGTCGCGAAGAATCGAGCGGGGCTTGCGGCTGTCCAGGGCCCGCGCGTACACGGTGAGCAGTGCGGTCCGTTCGACAGGCGTCAGTGACGTGACAGCGATTCCCATCGTTCCGACCATACGCCTCCATCCGCACTGAACGTTCTGCTCAAAATGTTTAGGGCGCTGTGGATTTCGCGCCTCGGTGCCATGAAACGCCGGCGATGTGCTTCGATCATGAGGCCCATCGAGGAGGGACA
Source organism: Mycobacterium sp. SM3041 (assembly GCF_039668335.1). Classification (NCBI taxonomy): domain Bacteria; kingdom Bacillati; phylum Actinomycetota; class Actinomycetes; order Mycobacteriales; family Mycobacteriaceae; genus Mycobacterium; species Mycobacterium sp. SM3041. Next base: position 18,019 of record NZ_JAYXBQ010000010.1, read on the forward strand.
CCGGAATGTCTGAAGCGCAGCGTCCGACCACTTTGTGTGAAGCGTTCCAGCTGACAGCGGCGCTCGATCCGGACGCCGTCGCACTGCGCACCGCCGGAGACGAGATAACGTTGACCATGAAGCTCAAACGGCGCCCCATCGTCGAGAAGTACGCCGCGGAGATCGAAGCGCTCTACGAAGCCGCGCCGGGGCCGACCGTCCACGAACCGAAAGCGACTGTCGCGGCGGCGAATTGATGCTCAGGCTGTCGTGCAGGCGAACTTCAGCCCGACGCCTTCGGGCGCCGGCAGCACCGGCGTCAGGCAACCGAAGGTCTGGATGCCGGCGTTGCTGAACCGGACCGCGGTGCGGCGCGCGTAATTCACGCAGACCGGCCCGGTGGCGTCGGCGCGGCATTGATAGTCGCCGAACCGCAGGCTCTGGCCGTCCTTCAGTTTGGGTCCGGTGCCGGCGTTGAAACGCCCTGGATCCCCGTGTACCGAACCGACTTCCGCGGTGGGTCCTTCGAAATCGACCCAGCCGCCGACCCAGTGGCCGTAGGTGTCGGCCGGTTGCGGCGGTGGGGACGTCAGGTGCATCAGGCATGCCAGTGCACCGTTGAAGCTCTTGTCGGTGATGCAGTTGGCGCCCGACGCCGTGGTGAACGCGATGTCGGTGCCCAGATCGGTCGGCGTGCCGTCGCGTGTCGCGGTGTGGAACCCGGCCGGGTCGGCCGGGGTGCCGGCCTCCACCCAGGCGATCACGTCGGCGACCGGCGCGCCCGCGGGCGGCGGCGTCGTGGGCGCGGCCTTGGGCGCCGGGGCCGGGGGACGACTCGCCGGTGCGGTGGCCGACAGAGACGGCTCGGAGATCGCCACGCCGGGCTGTCCGTGCTGGTCCGAATTGGCGGCACAACCAGCAACCAGGGCACATGCCGCGAGGGCCACCGGAAGTCGCATGCCCGCCAGGGTAACCGGCACCACCCCAACACGCGGTTCAGGCACCCCGAGGATTACAGATTTTCGATAGTGTCCATTTATGCACGAACGTACCGTCCGCGTGACTATCGACAGCGGAACCATCGAGGGGTTCACCCGCGACGGCGTGCACCGCTGGCGTTCCGTACCTTACGCGCGGCCCCCGGTGGGTCCGTGGCGCTACCGGGCCCCGCAACCCGTGCAGCCCTGGCGCGGCGTGCGCTACTGCCATGGCTTCACCTACTGCGCGCCGCAGGAGCGCAAGTACACGATGCTGAGCGTGGGCAAGTACCAGCCGATGGGCGAGGACTGCCTGACGCTGAACGTGGTGACGCCCGAGCAGTCCACCGGTGAGCCGCTGCCCGTGATGTTCTTCATCCACGGTGGCGGTTACATCCTCGGCAGTTCCGCGACCCCGATCTACGACGGTGCCGCGCTGGCGCGGCGCGGCTGCATCTTCGTCTCGGCCAACTACCGGCTGGGTGCGCTCGGCTGCTTCGATGTGTCCACCCTGGCCACGGCGGAGCACCCGCTGGACGACAATCTGTTCCTGCGGGACCTGGTGGCGGCGCTGAAGTGGGTGCGGACCAACATCGCCGTGTTCGGCGGCGACCCGGACAACGTGACCATTTTCGGGGAGAGCGCCGGGGCCCACGCCGTGGCGACGCTGCTCGCCGTGCCGCAGGCGAAAGGCCTTTTCCACCAGGCGATTGCGGAGAGCCCCGCCAGCGGCATGGTGCGCTCACCCGACGCGGCCGCCCAGTTCGCGAAGCAGTTCGCCGAAGCCTTGGGAGCCGGCGAGCGGGACGGTGCCGCCGCGCTGATGTCGGCGAGACCGGCTGAGCTGATGGCCGCGCTGGACAGCGTCATTCATGGTGCCGTCGGCGACATGCCGGGTGCCTTCCCGGCCGGGCCGGCGTACGGAACCGAGTTCCTGCCCGAAGACCCGATGGTCGCGATGCGCGAGGGGCGGGCCCACCAGGTGCCGCTGATCGTTGGTAGCAATGCCGACGAGGGCCGGCTGTTCACCAAGTTCATGCAGCTGCTGCCCACCAACGAGGCCATGATCGAACGCATCCTCGCTCACCTCCCTGCGGAACGGCGCGCCCGGATCACCGGGGCGTATCCGGGCTATCCGCGGTCTGCCGACGCCTGTATCAAGCTCGGCGGCGACTTCGCTTTCGGCACCGCGTCCTGGGAGATCGCCGGGGCGCACATGCGCCACGCGCCCACGTACGCCTACCGGTACGACTACGCGCCGCCGGCGCTGCATTGGACCGGCCTCGGTGCCACGCACGCCACCGAACTGCTCGCGGTGTTCGACGTGTACCGGACCCCGCTGGGTTCGGTGCTGACCGCCGCCATGGACCGCAAGTCGGCGCTGCGGATCAGCAATGACGTCCAGAACCGGTGGCGGGCGTTCGCCAGGACGGGCATCCCCGGCGAGGGCTGGCCGCAGTACGACGCAGCCGACCGCGCCGTGCTGGTGTTCGACCGCAAGACCCGCGTCGAGTTCGATCCGCGCGCCGAGCAGCGTCAGGCCTGGGAAGGCTTTTCACTGGTCCACGGCTAGGGCCTACTTCTTGACCACCTGGGTGCCGCCGGCGAGTTCGTCGTGCCGGCCCTGTTTGCAGGGGCTGGAGTTGATGGTGACCGCGATGAAGATGTAGGCGATGAACGCCAGCAGCCCGCCGACTCACGGGATGATGGGCAGCAGGGTGAACGAGTTGCGGATGGCCGACTGCTTGAAGTCGGGCTTCGCCACGCCGTGGGGTCCGCGGACGCTGAGGCCCAGCAGCATCTTGCCGGGCGTCGCCCCGGCCAGGACCTCGAACAGCACGAAGTACAGGAAAGTGCCCAGTCCGGAGAACAGGCCGGTCACCATGACGTCGGACATCGAGCCGATGGAGAAGGCGCCGAAGAAGGCCAGGACTCCGACGATCAGTCCGTCGATGAACCGCGCGAAGAATCGGGGCAGCAGGTCACCGGGATGCACCGGCGTGGGTGCGCCGTAAGCGCCTGGGGTGGGGTAGTTCTCGCCGTAGGTCATGGCGTCAATTTACTGCCGATCGGCCAGCAATATCTGGCTTAGCCGCGTAGTGGTGGCCTGGCCGTCCGCATTGCCGCCGGCGCCGTTCAACGCGTTCATGACGGCGAGCGTGAAACGTTGTCCGGGCCCGGCGAATCCGACGGTGTTGGTCACCCAGCCGCCCTGCTCGTCGGACCAGCCGTCCTTGTTGCCGGGCGACATCCCCGGGCCGGCGCCCCAGACACCCCACTGCTGAATGGGGTCGACGTGCTGCATGGCATTGACGATCCACGCGGTCTCGTTGGGCCGCAGCTTGGTCAGCATGTAGTTGACCATCTGGTCCAGATCGTCGGTGGTGGACTTCTGAAAGCCCCAGTACGGGAACATGTCTCCGAACCCGCGCTGTGGTTGGACCCGGGTCATGCCGAAGTGCGGGAAGTCGTTGTTGAAGATCGTGTGGTCGGGTCCGCCGTACCGGGACCACAGGGTGTCGGCGGCGTCGTTGTCCGAGGTGTGCAGCATCTTGCCCATCAGGGCGATGTCGTTGTCGGTGAGCCGCAGCAGCCCGGCGCTCTGCCGGGCGAACAGGTCCACCACCATGCCGAGCTTGATGGTCGAGGCCGTCCAGACCATGTCGCCGGCATGCGAATTGCGGTACACCGCACCGGTTTTGCGGTCGCGGAGCACATATCCGACGGTGCCCGGCCGGGTCGCGAGGTAGGAGTCCGCCGTCGCGATGCGTTGCTGCGCATCGCAGGCGCCGGTGCATTCGGCGCGCGCGGTGGGCAGCGGGATGCCGGTCAGCAGTGTCGCGACCAGTGCCGCCCTGAGCAGTTTCACGCCGGTAGCCTCCCAGATCTCGGTCAGTGTCATTCGGGGCCGACCGCCTCTGGCCGGGGCCATGTCGGCAGCGGCACCGGCCCGTCGCCCGGGCGCAGCCGGTCGAGCACCGCCCGCAGCGGTGGCCAGTTGGTGCGGCCCTTGCGGGTGACGGCGTAGGCGGTGTGGATCACCGTCGGCCCGGCCAGCGGGACGACCTTGATGCCCGCGCTGGTGGGCCGTTCCAGCGGCAGCAGCCCGACGCCGTACCCGGCGACGATCAGGTCCTCGACCAGTTCCAGGCTGTCGATCTGATGGGCGATGCGCGGGGTGAATCCGCTGAGCGCACCCAGTGTGCGGACGGCATCCTCGTCAGCGGTGTTGCGGGAGTTGACGATCCAGGTCCGGTCCGCGTACTCGGACAGTTCGGCGGGTCCGTTCGCCTCATCGGCCGGCAGGCCCAGCCCCCATGGAATCGACCACAGGGCAAAGCCTTCCAGGAGCGGGCTGGGGGAGGCCGGAGCCAGGTTGTAGTCGTAGGTCAGGGCCAGGTCCAGGTCGTCGTCGGTGAGCAACGCGAACGCCTCGATGGGCTCGTATTCGCTTATCGCAACATCGATTCCGGGGTGTTCCCGGGTCAATTCCGCCAGGATCGGCAGCAGCGAGACGCGGATGCCGGTGGCGAAGCCGCCGATCCGCAGGGTGCCGACGGGTTCGGCGCCGGAATCGAGGTCGAGGCGCGCCGCGTCGACGGCGGCGAGGATGGTCACCGCATGGTCGGCGAGGCGCTGTCCGGCCGGTGTCAGCCTGACCCGGCGCCCTTCCGGTTCGATCAGTTGGGTGCCGGTTTCCTTGGCGAGCGCAGCGATCTGTTGCGACACCGTCGACGTCGTGAGATTGAGGTTCTCGGCGACGGCTCGCATCGACCCCAGGCGCGACAGCGCCAGCAGGAGGCGCAGCCGGCGGGTGTCCATCTCATCATTGTCCAGGGAATCTGCACGATTCTGCGTGTTCCGGCCCGAAGTTATGAATATTTAGCCAATGTGCGACGATCCGAAAATGACCGCACGCCCCGCGCACTTCGTCCCGCTCGACGCCGATCGGGTTCAGCCGACCCGATTCGCCCAGAGCTTGTGGGGTGAGGACCACCTCAACGGCCCGGCGGTGGTGGGGCTGGCCGCGCACGCGCTGGAGGCCGCGTTCGGTTTACCCGACTTTCTGCCGGCCCGGCTCACCGTCGACCTGTTCCGCGCCGCGCGTGGCGTGCCGACGACGACGGTGGTGAAGTTGGTTCGGGACGGGCGGCGGGTGCGCAATTCCGAGTGTGACGTGGTGCAGGACGGCGTCACTGTCGCCAGGGCCACGTTGGTGCAGTATCGGCTCGCCGAGGCGCCTGCTGGTCAGGAGTGGTTTGGCACAACCGATTTCGAGCCGCCCGCGGTGATCGATGACGGCCTGGCGCCATACATCAGCAGTGACGGTGTCGGCTGGACGCGAACCATCGCCGAGCATCAGAACACCGGCCGCAAGCGTTACGTCAACCGGTCCATCGACGTCATCGAGGGGCAGGTCAACACCCCGTTCGTCCGTGCTGCGGTGACGGCCGAGGGGCACCAGCATGGTCACGAATCTGGGCACCGCGGGCATCGGCTACATCAACGGCGACCTCACTGTGGCGTTGACGCGGCTGCCGCAGGACGACTGGGTCGGCGTCGAGGCCGAGACGCACTGGGCGGCCCACGGCATCGCGGTCGGTGCCACCACCTTGTACGACAGCGCTGGACCGATCGGCACCGGCCTGACCACCGCGGTCAGCAATCCCGGCGCCCAGATCGACTTCGGCCACAGCCGGTTCCCGGAGCGGATCAGGCGCGAGGTCTGAAGCGCTGCAGAAGGTTTAGCGATGGGATGCATGCGGTAACCAAGAACTGTCCGAGCAATCCGTGGGGTGGACACCCCACAATCATCTGATTGGAGGATCGCGATGAGGATGAAGAAAACAGCTGTCACCACTGCTGTTGCCGGTGCACTGTTCGCCGGCGCCGCAGGTGTCGGCACAGGCATGGCCACGGCCGGCATGACGCCGCCTCCCGGGCCCACCGTGACGGCGCCGCCGGCATGGGCACCCCCGAAACCGGCTGAACCGGCGTGGTCGATGGGTAATCCCCAGGTCTGGGATGCCGGATGGAACCACTGGGGCGTCTGGGTGAACGGCACGTTCGTTCCGACGTTCTGATCGATTCGGTTCTGATCCGGATCGCGAAGGGGCCGTTGCTGCAGTCGCTGCAACAACGGCTTCATTCATGAATTGCGAACGATATGTCCACGATTATCACGTGGACATGAACATTCTGGTTCCCGTTCAATACACGCATGACCACCGCAGCGGCGCGAAACGGCGCACTCATGACCGTCGCGTCGATGATGTCGGTGCAGCTGGGCGCGGCGCTCGCGGTGAAGCTGATGGACGGTGTCGGGCCGGCCGGTGTGGCGTGGCTCCGCCTCGCGTGGGCGGGCGTGCTGATGCTGCTGTTCGTCCGGCCGCGGCCGGCGTCCTTCACGCGGTCAGCGTTCGTGTCGTGCGTCCTGCTCGGCATCACCACCGCCGGGTTCACCCTGCTGTTCATGGTGGCGGTCTCGCGCATCCCGCTCGGCACCGCCAGCGCCCTGGAATGCCTTGGGCCGCTTGCCGTCGCAGTGGCCAAGGGGCGCGGCCGCGGGCGGCTGCTGTTCCCGGCGATGGCCGGCACCGGCGTCGTGTTGCTCACGCAACCGTGGGCGGCCGCCGTCGACCCCGTCGGGGTACTGGCCGCGCTGGCTTCGGCGGTCTGCCTCGGTGCCTACATCCTGCTGACCCAGCGCGTGGGCGACGAGGTCACCGGCATCACGGGGCTCGCGGTGTCCATGCCGGTCGCCGGGCTGGTCGTCACCATGGTGGCCGGGCCGTCGGTCATCGGCCATCTGACGCCGCACCTGCTGTTGGCCGGCCTGGGCCTGGCCATCCTGTTGCCGGCCATCCCGTTCACTCTGGAGATGCTGGCGCTGCAGCGCCTCACCGCGGCAGCGTTCGGCACGCTCATGAGCCTCGAGCCGGCTTTCGCCATGATGCTCGGGCTGCTCATCCTGCATCAGGTGCCGGGCCTGCCTGCCATCGCCGGTATCGCACTTGTCGTGCTGGCCGGTGTCGGTGCCGCCCGCCGCGGTGCGCGACCCGTGGCCGGGGCAGGCCACCGGGAACCGGCCCTCATGGTCGAATAGGGGCATGACGCCACCGGCCACCGCGCTCACCGCCTCGTCGTTCACCGGCCGCACCCCCAGCCGGGCCGGGGACATGTCGGTGGAAACCCATGGCATCGCCCCGGTTCCGGCCGATCGCCGGTACGGCACACCGGGCCGGCTGTTCACGGTGTGGTTCGCGCCGCAGATCAACATGACGTGCGTCTTCACCGGCGCGATGATCGGTGCGCTGGGTCTGGGATTCTGGCTGGCGATGCTGGCGATGCTGGTCGGCACGGTGCTCGGGTCACTGGTGGTCGGCTACCTCTCCACGCTGGGTCCTCGCACCGGCACCGCGCAATTGCCCGGTGCGCGGATGGCTTTCGGTGGCTTGATCGCGGTACCCGCTGTCCTGCAATGGCTCTCGTCGGTGGCGTGGGACGCGCTGGTCGGTCTGTTCGGCGGCGAGGCGCTGGCGGTGCTGCTCGGTATCCCGTTCTGGGCGGCCGTGCTGATCGTGCTGGGCGTGCAGGGCGCGGTCGGGTTCATCGGCTACGAGCTGATCCATCGACTGCAGGCCGTTCTCACGGTGGTGCTGTTCGCGACGTTCGTCGTGTTCGCGGTCAAACTCGTTGCCGGACACCAGGTCGTCACGCCGGCCACCGCGCATGGTGCCGACCTCGCCGGTGCCTTCGTGCTGGCGGTCACGATCGCGCTGAGCCTGGCCGTGTCCTGGGCCAGCTATGCCGCCGATTTCAGCCGCTACCTCCCGGCGGATTCCGCGCCGCGCAAGGTGTTCGGGTTCAGTTTCGCCGGACTGGCCACCGCCTACGTGTTCGTCGAGACCATCGGCATCGCTGCGGGGAGTCTCATCACCGACCAGACCGCCGAGGGCGTGCGGTCGGTGATGGGCGGGGGAGCCCTGGGTGCCATCGCGCTGGCCGTCATCGCGCTGGCGTCGGTCGGCTCGGGCGTGATGAACGACTACAGCGGTTCCCTTGCGCTGCAGACGCTGGGCGTGCGCGTGCGGCGGCCGGTGTCCTCATTGGTGGTGACGGCGCTGGCGTTCGGTCTGATTCTCTGGCTCCACACCGGCGACACCGCAACGCGATTCACCAATGTGCTGCTCCTGATCAGCTACTGGATTCCGGCCTTCGCGGCCATCGTGATCGTCGACTGGCGCCGTCGCAGCCGCGGCCGGCTGACCGTCGACCCGGCCGCGGAGACCACGCCGCGCGCCGATGCGATCGCCGCGCTCGCCGCTTTCGCCGTGGCCTACGGCGCCGCGATCCCGTTCATGAACACCACGCTGCTGCAAGGACCCGTCGCCGTCGCCTGGCATGGCGCCGACATCGCGTACTTCGTGAATTTCGTTGTCGCACTGGTGATCTACGGCGGCTACCGGCGGCTGCGGGCTTCGTGAGTCAGCGCACCGTCGCGAAGAAGGTGCGCACGTCGTCGACGAACAACTCGGGTTGCTCGAACGCCGCGAAGTGGCCACCGCGCGGCATCGTCGTCCAGTGGGTGATGTTGTAGCCGCTCTCGCACCAGGACCGCGGTGCCCGCAGAATCTCCTTCGGGAACGACGCGACGCCGGTGGGCAGCTCGACCTTCTGCCGCGCGCCGCCGAACACCCGGAAGCTCTCCCAGTACAGCCGTGCCGACGATGCCCCGGTGGCGGTGGCCCAGTAGATCATCACGTCGTCGAGCATCTCGTCGCGACTCAGTGCGCTCTCGACGTCACCGTCGTGGTCGGTCCACGACCAGAACTTCTCCACGATCCACGCCAGCTGCGCCACCGGTGAGTCGACCAGGCCGTAGCCGATGGTCTGCGGCCGGGTGGACTGTTGCTTGGCGTAGCCGGAGTCGACGTCCTGGTAGCGCTTCAGCGCCGCCAGCGCGTGCTGTTCCTCGGCGGTGAACTCCGTGGTGCCGGCTGCGGGCCGGCCCATGGGCATGTTGGTGTGAATCGCGATGCAATGACCCACGTTTCGCCCGATCTGGGTGGTCACCGCGCCGCCCCAGTCGCCGCCTTGCGCGCCGTAGCGGGGGTAGCCGAGTCGCACCATCAGGTCGTCCCATGCCTGCGCGATCCGCTCGACGCCCCAGCCGCTGGCCGCGGGCTTACCCGAGAATCCGTAGCCCGGCAGGGACGGACACACCACGTGAAACGCGTCTTCGGCCCGTCCGCCGTGCGCGGTCGGATCGGTCAGCGGCCCGATGACCTTCTGGAACTCCGCGATCGACCCGGGCCACCCGTGCGTGATGATCAGCGGCAGCGCCTCGGGGTGCGGTGACCGCTGATGGATGAAATGGATATCCAGGCCGTCGATTTCGGTGACGTACTGGTCGAACCGGTTCAGCGCGGCCTCGCGGGCCCGCCAGTCGTAGCCGTCCGCCCAGTAGGCGGCCAGGTCGCGCGCGTAGCCCAGCGGGATGCCCTGGCTCCAGTCGTCGACGCATTCGGCTTCCGGCCAGCGGGTGTTGGTCAGGCGGTGGCGCAGATCGTCCAGCACGGCGTCGGGCACGGCGATCTGAAACGGCACGATGTCAGTCACAATGGTCCATTCTTACCCGACCGGTACCGAGGTGTGCGTGAGGCTCGACCGTCCGCGCAGCATCCGGCTGCCGCTGCTTCGCCAGTGCCCGCGTTCTGCGTTGTCGCACAGGCTGATTGCGGCGTCGGAGGCGAGGGTCCGGTGGGGCTCCTTCTTGGCGACATCGGCCAGCCGAGCGGCTTCGTTCACCGGGTCACCGATCACGGTGTACTCATAGCGGTTCTCGGCGCCGATGTTGCCGGCGAACACGCTGCCCGCGGTGACCCCGATGCCGAAATCGACCACCGGGAGCTGCTGCAGCGCGACGCCGAGCGTGCGGGCCGTCGCCAGGGCGTCGGTGGCCGCGGAGTCCGAACGCAGGGGAGCGCCGTAGATCGCCAGTGCGGCGTCACCCTGGAATTTGTTGATCAGCCCACCGTGCTGATCGACGGCGGCCACCACGATCCGGAAGAAGTCGTTCAGCACCGCGGCGATGTCTGCGGGCGCCGTGGTTTCGGCCATCTGGGTGGAACTGGTCAGGTCGATGAACAACACCGCGACGTCGCGGACCTCGCCGCCCGGTTCGTCCGACGACAGGGCCAGCCGCGCCACGTCGGGGCCGACGTGACGGCCGAACAGGTCGCGCAGCCGGTCGCGTTCCAGCAGCCCGGCGACCATGCGGTTGAATCCGCTCTGCAGCCGCCCGATTTCGGACTGCTCGTAGACGGGCACCGTCCGCCCGATAACGCCGCGTTCCACCTCGGCCATGGCTTCGACCACGTCGCGCACCGGATCGGAGATCGACAGCGACACCACGATGAGCGCCCGGAGCCCGAGCGCCATCGATACCACCGCCACCACGACGACGGGGATGTCCACCGACGCCGACTTGGGCATGAACCAGCCCATGTGCCGGCAGACGATCAGCACGGCGATGAACAGGCTCGGCAGCGCGCTGTTCATCACCCACATGATCACCAGGCGCGCCAGCACACCCGGCGTGACGGTCCGGCCGAGATGATCCTGCATGGCCGCGGCCGCCAGCGGCCGGTATGCGCGCTGGGTGAACAACATGCCGGTGCTCAGCGTCGACACGGCGCCGAAAATCGCCGTCATGGCGAGCAGCGTTGCCGGGATCGCCTGATGATTGGTCGTGATGAGGGTGGCACCGCCGATGGTCCACACCACAGCCGAGAGCGCCGCCTGTCGCTGGACAACGGTGACGGCGCGTCGCCGCTGGATGTCATCGGGCAGGGCGCCGGCGGCATACCAGCGGGCGATGCCGATGATCTCGCGGTAACTCCCGATCGTGACGATCACCGTGCCGACCGTGACAATGGCGATCAGCGGAGCCAGGTTCGCACGGCTGAGCAATGTGCTGGCCGCGCTGTGCGTTTCGGCGCACAGCGCCACGACGGTGGCGACGACCTCGGCAGTGGTCAGCAGGTAGGCGGACGTGAAGCCGGCGGTGTAGCGGACAGCGATCGAATGGGCGCTCGGCCGGGTCGCTACGGGCTCGGTCATCAGTGGCCTGCTCCGACGATGACGACGTCGAGCGTGCGCGGCCCGTGTACGCCTTCGACGCGCTGCAGTTCGATATCGCTCGTCGCGCTCGGCCCGGAGATGAAGGTCAGTGGACGTGAGGGGTCGAGCGCCGAGAAGGCCTGCGGCACGGTATCGACGATCTGGCCGGCCCGGATGACACAGACGTGATGGTCGGGCACCAGCGTCAGCGCGCGCCGGCCCTGTGCCACACCGGCATCCAGCACGATGGTGCCGGTCGCCGCGATCCCGAGAGCGCAGCCGGTCACCACCGCATCGACGGTGTCCAACACATCGAGGCCGACAGGCGGGTCGTCGACGACGGTGTGGACGCCGGTGACCCAGTCGGGCGGCAGATCCGCGGGGATGACGGCCGTTCCGGTTCCGATGAGTGCGCCGATGGTGGCGGCCACCTCGCTCGCGCCGACACGGTGGACCTGCGCGCGGTAGTCGGCCACCGTCGCGGCGAATCGTTCGACGTCACCGTTGCCGGACAACGGTTCTCGGTCGTAGTCACGTGGCACCTGCACCGCTGCGAGCACGTCCGGTCCCAGTGCCGCGCGGATCCGGCCCAGCACCTCCGCCCGTGCGTCGCTCATTGCGTGCCGCCCCGGTTACGGGCCCACCACTGCCGGAATGTCTGCGCAGGTGGTGCCGGAACATCGCGGCTCGCAGTCCATTTCGACGCCGGCCAGGGCAGCCTGCTGATGCGGTGGTCGTTGCCGGCGAGCAGCCGTCCCACGCCGAGAGCCTTCTCCGCCAGCCTGAACCGCGCCGCGGACCCCATGGCCCAGCCCGCGGTTTTCATCGCCAGATCCTGTCCGGACGGGAGCCCGCCTCGTTCCTGATCCACCTGCGCGGCACGCAGATGTACCAGGATCGACGGGATGTCGATGCGGACCGGGCAGGCCTCGAAACACGCGCCGCACAATGACGACGCGTACGGCAGGCTCGCGTTCGGATCGTCGTGGCCGGTGGTGCCGGTCAGCAGGGGGCTGAGGATCGCGCCGATGGGCCCGGGGTACACCGAGCCGTAGGCGTGCCCCCCGGTGCGTTCGTAGACGGGGCAGACGTTCAGGCAGGCGCTGCACCGAATACAGTGCAGCGCAGCACGTCCCACCTCGTCGGCCAGTGCCCGGGTCCGGCCGTTGTCGAGCAGCACCAGGTGGAACTGCTGCGGGCCGTCCCCGGGGTGCACGCCGGTCCACATCGAGGTGTACGGGTTCATCCGCTCGGCGGTCGACGACCGCGGCAGCAGCTGCATGAACACCTCGAGATCGGTGAAGCGCGGGATGACCTTCTCGATGCCCATGACGGTGATCAGGGTTTCCGGCAGGGTCAGGCACATCCGTCCGTTGCCCTCGGATTCGACGACAGCCAGGGTGCCGGTCTCGGCGACCCCGAAGTTGGCGCCGCTGACGGCGACCTTGGCGGACAGGAACTTTCGACGCAGATGCGCGCGGGCGGCCATCGCCAGTACCCGGGGTTCGTCGGTGAGGTCGCCCGCGCCGGGCATCTCGCGTTCGAAGATGTCCCGGATCTCGGTCCGGTTGCGGTGGATCGCCGGGACGAGGATGTGACTCGGTTTGTCGTGTCCGAGTTGGACGATCAGCTCGGCCAGGTCGGTCTCGATGGGCGTGATGCCCGCGCCCTCGAGATATTCGTTGAGTCCGATCTCCTGCGTCGCCATGGACTTCACCTTGACGACCTCGGTGCTGCCGGTGTTCCGGACGAGCTGGGCGACAATACGATTGGCTTCGTCGCCGGCGCGGGCCCAGTGCACGGTGCCGCCACGCGCGGTGACGTTGGCTTCCAGTTCCTCCAGGAGTTCGGGCAGCCGCGCCAGCACATCCTGCTTCAGCGCACTGCCGGCGGCGCGCAGTTGTTCCCAGTCGTCGCATTCGGCAATGGCGGCAAGGCGTTTGGCGCGGATGGTGCCGGTGGCATGGCCGATATTGCGGCGCAGTTGCTCATCGGCGACCGCGGTCCGTGCCGCCGCCGGGAAACTCTGGTCGCCGCGCAGGTTGCCCACGCCGGGCTGCCCGAGGAACACCGCGGTCACGGTGTGGCTGCCAGGATTTCGGCCAGATGTACGGTGCGGACCCCACTGCCGGTCCGGCTCAGGCCTCCGCCGATGTGCATGAGGCACGACGCGTCACCGGCGGTGCACACCTCGGCGCCCGTCGTCGTGATGTTCGCCATCTTGTCTTCGAGCATCGCCGTGGACACCTCGGCGTTCTTCAAGGCGAATGTGCCACCGAAGCCGCAACAGGATTCGGCCGAGCGCAGCTCGACGAGCGTCAGGCCCCGGACGTTGCGCAGCAGTCGCAGTGGTTTGTCACCGACGCCCAGCAGCCGCAGCGAGTGGCACGTCGGGTGATAGGTGACGCGGTGCGGGTAGTAGGCGCCCACATCGTCGACGCCGAGTACGTCCACCAGGAACTCGGAGAGCTCGAAGGTGTGTGCCGCAACCGATTCGGCCTGCGTGGCCAGCTGGTCGTCCCCGGCGCGCCGCGCCACCATCGCATGCTGATGTCGCACCGACCCGACGCAGGACCCGGACGGCGCCACGATCGCGTCGAAGCCGCCGAATGCCTCCACATGGTTGCGCACCAGCGGCACCGCCTCGCGCAGATACCCGGTGTTGACGTGCATCTGCCCGCAGCAAGTCTGCCCGGCGGGAAACTCCACCTGGTGGCCGAGCCGTTCCAGCAGCCGCACCGTGGCGATGGCGGCAGCCGGAAACATGGCATCGGCCAGGCACGTCGCGAACAGGGCTATCCGCACCGGCCGACAGTACCCCTACTGGGCGTACTGGTCCGCCACGTCGAGGGCGCGGTCCAAGATTTCCAGCCCGGCCCGGACCTCATCGTCGCTCGCATTGCACGGCGGCACCACATGGATGCGGTTGAAGTTGGTGAACGGCATCAAGCCGTTCTCCTTGCAGAACGCGACGACGGTGTTCATCGCCTCGCTGCTGCCACCGTAGGGCGCCAACGGCTCCCGCGTCTTCTGGTCCTTCACCAGTTCGACGGCCCAGAACACGCCCGCGCCGCGCACCTCACCGACGCTGGGGTGGCGCTGCGCGAAGTCCCGCAGAGCCGGCCCGATGATGTCTGCACCCAGATGGGCAGCGTTCTCGACCATGCCCTCCTCGCGCATGGCGTTGATGGTCGCGACCGCGGCCGCGGTCGCCAACGGGTGGCCGGAGTAGGTCAGGCCACCGGGGTAGGCCCGCTCGGCGAAAGTGGCGGCGATGGCGTCGCTGATCGCGACGCCACCCAGCGGCACGTAGCCGGAGTTGACGCCCTTGGCGAAGGTCAGCAGGTCCGGCACGACATCGAAGTGGTTGATGGCGAACCACTTTCCGGATCGGCCGAAACCGGACATGACCTCGTCGGCGATCATCACGATGCCGTACTTGTCGCACAGCGCGCGGACACCGGCCATGTAGCCCGGCGGCGGCACCATGATGCCGGCGGTGCCTGGGATGGACTCCAGGATGATCGCCGCGATGGTCGACGCGCCTTCGAGTTCGATGACGCGCTGCAGTTCGTCGAGGGCCCGCGCCGATTCCTGCTCCTCGGTCTCGGCGTGGAACACCGAGCGGTACAGGAACGGTCCGTTGAAGTGCACGACGCCGGCCGCGCCGCGGTCGTTGGCGAACCGTCGCGGGTCACCGGTCAGGTTGATCGCGAGGTCGGTGCCACCGTGGTACGAGCGGTAGCGGGCCAGCACCTTGTGCTTGCCGGTGTGCAGACGCGCCATGCGGATGGCGTGCTCATTGGCGTCGGCGCCGCCGTTGGTGAAGAAGATGTGGTTCAGGTCGCCGGGGGTGAGCTCGGTGATCAGCCGGGCTGCCTCGGAACGTGCGGCGTTGGCATGCTGCGGCGCGACGGTGCACAGTTTGGCGGCCTGTTCCTGAATCGCCGCAACGACTTTCGGGTGCTGGTGCCCGATGTTGGTGTTGACCAGCTGCGACGAGAAGTCGAGCAGGCGGTTGCCGTCGCCGTCCCAGAAGTAGCTGCCTTCGGCGGCGGTGATGGTCATGGGATTCAGCGCCGCCTGGGCCGACCAGGAGTGGAAGACGTGGGCGCGGTCCAGCGCGTAGGCGCGCTCGGCTTCGGCACGCATCGAGTCGATGCTGTGGCCGGCCGGCAGGACGTGGTCTGCGGCGAGGGTCATGTTCAGGTCCTCTGTCCTCGGTGGCGTGATCAGTTGTTCTCGGGGAAGCCCAGGTTGATGCCGCCGTGGCTGGGGTCGGCCCAGCGCTGGGTGACGGCCTTGGCGCGCGTGAAGAACTGCACACCCTCGGGGCCGTAGGCGTGGGTGTCGCCGAACAGCGAGGCCTTCCAGCCGCCGAAGCTGAAGAACGCCATGGGAACCGGGATGGGGACATTGATGCCGACCATGCCGACCTCGACCTCGTTCTGGAACCGGCGGGCCGCGCCACCGTCGTTGGTGAAGATCGCGGTGCCGTTGCCGTACGGGTTGTTGTTGATCAGTTCCAGTGCCTCGTCGTAGGTTTCGACGCGGACGACCGACAGCACGGGGCCGAAGATCTCGTCGGTGTAGACGCTCATCTCGGGGGTGACGTTGTCGAGCAGGGTCGGGCCCAGCCAGAACCCGTTTTCGGCACCCTCGACGGTGACGTTGCGGCCGTCGAGCACGACCTTGGCGCCTTCGGCCTCGCCGGCGTCGATGTAGGAGGCCACCTTGTCGCGGTGCACCTTGGTGATGAGCGGGCCCATGTCGGAGCCCTTGGCGCCGTCACCGGTCTTGATGGCCGCGGCGCGCTCGACGATCTTGGCGACCAGGTCGTCGGCGATCGGACCGACCGCGACGCAGGCCGAGATGGCCATGCAGCGCTCACCGGCAGAACCGAAGCCGGCGTTGACCATGCTGTCGGCGGCCAGATCCAGGTCGGCGTCGGGCAGGATCACCGCGTGGTTCTTGGCGCCGCCGAGGGCCTGCACGCGCTTGCCGGAAGCGGTGGCGGTCCGGTAGACGTACTGCGCGATCGGGGTGGAGCCGACGAACGAGACGGCCTTGATGGCGGGGTTGGTCAGCAGCTCGTCGACGGCGGTCTTGTCGCCCTGCAGGACGTTGAAGACGCCGTCGGGCAGGCCGGCTTCCTTCCACAGTTCGGCCATCCACAGCGACGACGACGGGTCCTTTTCGGACGGCTTGACGACGACGGTGTTGCCGGCGGCGATGGCGATGGGGAAGAACCACATCGGCACCATGGCCGGGAAGTTGAACGGCGCGATGATGGCGACCGGGCCGAGGGCCTGCCGGATGTTGTAGACGTCGACGTTGGTGGAGGCGTTCTCGGCGTAGCCGCCCTTGAGCAGATGCGGGATGCCGCAGGCGAATTCGACGACCTCGATGCCGCGGGCGACCTCGCCCATGGCGTCGGAGAGCACCTTGCCGTGCTCGTCGGTGATGATCGCGGCCAGCTCCTCGCGGCGGGCGTTGAGCAGCTCGCGGAACGCGAACAGCGTCTGCACGCGCTTGGTGATCGAGGTATCGCGCCAGGCTGGGAAGGCGGCTGCCGCGGCGTTGATGACGGTCTGGGCGTCCTCGACGCTGGCCAGTGCCACCTGTCCGGTGACCTGGCCGGTGGCCGGGTTGGTGACCGGTGCCGACTGTCCCGAGGATCCGGTGAAGACGTCGTTGTTGATCCAGTGCGAGATGGTCTGCGAGGTGGTCATCGTCGAAGTAGGCCTTCCTGGTCGGTACTGGGTGTGCACTCAGCTTGCCCCGGGGCGACCTCCGAATCGGCCGACAATCTGTATCAGGTTCCGGATGTGGATTTACACTTTGTAAATGCCGACCGTCGCCGAGATCGTCGCCCTGCCGGTCATCCAGCAGGGCGAACCCGAGATTCTCTGCGCGACCGGATTCGATCGCCCGATCCGCTGGGTCCACGTCAGTGATGTCCCGGATCTCTCGGAGGTCCTGCAGGGTGGCGAACTGGTGCTGACTACGGGTGCCGCGCTGCGCGCCGCGCCGCTGGACTACCTGCGGTCGGTGGCCGCCGCGCAGGCCGTCGGCGTCGTCGTCGAACTCGGTGCGGGCGCCGTGCCGCTGCCGGTCAACGTCGGCGCGATCGCGGAGGAACTGGGGCTGGCCCTGGTGGCGGTGCGCCGGGTGATCAAGTTCGTCGAGGTGACCGAACAGGTGCACCGGGTGATCGTCGCCGACCAGTACCAGGAGGTCGATTTCGCGCGACAGACGCACGAGGTGTTCACCGACCTGAGCATGCGCCGGGCGACGCCCGCCGGAATCGCCGAGGCCGCGGCGAATCTGCTCGGTGCACCCGTGGTCCTCGAGGACCTCAACCACCAGGCGATCGCGGTGGCGACGGCCGGCCGTCCCACCCCAGATGTGTTGCGCGACTGGCAACGTCGGTCGCGTCAGCACGAGACCGGGGCCGAGCGGACGGACGACTGGGTGATCAGTGAGGTGGGCCGCGGCGACGATGCATGGGGCCGCCTGATCGCGCTGAGCACCGCCGAAGGTGTGGCGGCCAGGTTCACCATGGTGCTGGAGCGGGCATCCCAGGCGCTGGTGCTGCACCGCATGGCCGAGCGCGGCCGCACTGACATCGAACACCAGGCGCAGGCCGGCCTGCTGGAAGACGTTGCGCGCGAGCGTATCCGGTTCGAGGACGAGGCGACCGCGCGTGCCTTCGCGCTGGGCCTGCGGCCGGCGGCGCAGTACCTGCCCGCGACGCTGCGGATCGCGGGCTGGGCGGCTGACGCCGACCCGGTCTCCGAACAACGCCGCAGCGCGCGCCTGCTCGACGTCGTCACGCGGTCGGTGAAGGCATTGGGGCACACCGGATTGTTCTCACTTCGCGGGCCCGGCGAAATCGCCATGGTGCTGTCGCTCAACACGCGTGTGGGCAGCGCGCTGGAGCCGCTGGGCCGGGCCCTGCGGCGCGATGCCGAGCGCGCCGTCGACGCCCACGGCCTGGTGCTCGGTCTCGGCACCCCGGCGCCGGCGTTGATCGAGGCGATCCACCGCATCACCGATGCCGCCCACGTCGCCGAGGCGGCGCTGTCACTGCCCGCGTCGCAGCGCGTCTGCTTCCGGGTCGCCGACATCCGGCTGCGCGGACTGCTCTCGATGCTGCGGTCCGACCCGCGGGTGCAGCGCTTCGCCGAAGGGGAGTTGCGCGCGCTGATCCTGCACGACATCGAAACCGGAGACGCGCTTCTCGACGTCTTGCGCGGATACCTGGAACTCGGCGGCAACAAGACGGCGCTGGCGTCGCGACTGCATCTGAGCCGCCCGTCGCTGTACGCGAAGCTGAACCGGATCGAGCAGATTCTGGGCGTCGATCTGGCCGACGGCGAGTCGGCTACCTCATTGCACGTGGCGTTGCTGATCCTGGAGACACGCAACGCTTTCGGTGGCGCCGGCGCGCCGCTGTGACATGCTTCTGACCGTGTCGGGCACATCGCAGAACCGCCAGGGCAATGCCACCCGCGCCAAGTTGGTGAAGACGGCCGAGAAGCTCTTCGCCGAGCAGGGCGTGGACGCCGTCTCGGTGCGCTCGGTCAACGCCGCGGCCGGCCTCGGGGCCGCTTCGGTGCACTACCACTTCGGTTCCAAGGACGAGTTGCTGCGCGCGGTGGTCCTGGACCTCGGCGCCGCGGTGGGCTCGGCCATCCAGGCGAATGTCGATGTGCTGGCGGCGGATTCGGCCGCGCCGTCGCCCGACGCGTTGGTCCGCGCCGTCACGGCGCCCTACCTGGATCTGCTGCGCCGGCAGCGTACCCGCGGGATGCGCTGGATCAAGATCATGGCGCAGATCACCCAGGCCGGCCCGGCCGACGAAACCATCGAGCCCAAGCTGCGGATCGCCCTGCTGGCGCAGGTCCGGCGGGCCTTCCCGAACGCCGACGCGGACCGGCTCGAGGCGCGCTGGGCGGTGTCGATCATGGGCTTCGTGCAGGGCCTGAGCCGCGCCGACGAATGGGACCGCGCCAAGCTGTCGGCCCCGGCCCTGGAAGCGTTCTACGAAGACCTCGTGACGTTCGTCGTCGGCGGCACCGAGCGCCTCTTGAATTCTTAACCGCGAGCGGCCGTGTCTGTACGGCAACACGCCGCAATCTGCGTGCATTTTCGTCGCACTCGTGGCTGGCGAGCGCGCCGATATTTTTGGATCACTTGATCCAATCGAGTGATCGGATTACAGTCGGCCGGGCAAGCCGAGACAGCCCTCACCGAGAATCAGGAGACCACCGTGAGCAGCGTTGCCCAGTGGAGCCCGACGTCCATGAAGTTCGGGGCGTTCCTCGCCCCGTACCATCCGCTCGATGCCGACCCGGCGTTGCAGTTGCGCCGCGACATCGACCTGATGACGCATCTGGACCACCTCGGTTTCGAAGAGGCCTGGATGGGGGAGCACCACTCCACCGGCGCCGAGATCGTCCCGGCGCCTGACGTTTTCATCGCCGCCGCGGCCGAGCGCACCGAGCGCATCCGCTTCGGCACCGGGGTGATGTCGCTGCCGTACCACCACCCGCTGATCACCGCGGACCGCATCACGCAGCTGGACCTGCAGACCCGCGGCCGGCTGATCGTCGGAACCGGCCCGGGCAAGATCCCGCTCGACGCGCACATGATGGGCATCACCACCACCAACCAGCGCCGCATGCAGGGCGAGGCGCTGGAAGCCGTCTTGCGTCTGCTGCGCGGTGAGGTGGTCAACATGGAGACCGACTGGTTCACCCTGCGCGACGCCCGCGCCCAGCTGCCCACCTACAACCCGGCCGGCATCGAGGTGGCCACCGCCTCGACCATCTCGCCCAACGGCTCGGTACTGGCCGGCAAGCACGGACTGTCGCTGCTGTCGCTGGCCGCGAGCTCGCAGGCCGGCTACGAGTCGCTCGACCGCAACTGGGGTGTGTACGAACAGGTTTCGGCCGAGAACGGCCACGTCGCCGACCGGTCGACGTGGCGTCTGGTCAATCCGATGTTCATCGCCGAGACGCGCGAGGAAGCCGAGCGCGCCGTCAGCCGCCGGATTCACGCCATCGCCGAATACGTCAACCGGCAGCAGAACATCAACCCGGATTGGGCGCAGACCCCGGCCGGCATCATCGACTACTGGCGGGGCGAATCGCTCGGCGAGTTCGGTCAGGCGATCATCGGCACGCCCGAGGACGCCATCGCGCAGATCGATCGCCTGATCGAGAAGACCGGCGGCTTCGGCACCCTGCTGATCATGCACGTCGACCTGGCCGACTGGGAGAACACCAAGCGCAGCTACGAGCTGTTCGCCTCGGAGGTCATCCCGCACTTCCGCCGCCGCAACGCCGGCCGTCAGGCCAGTCTGCAGTTCGCGCAGGACAACTCAGAGGTGCTCATCGGCAACCTCGTGGGCGCGATCACCAAGGCCTACACCGACTACTACGGCCAGCCGACCGATCTGCCCGCCACGCCGGCGCCCGCCAACGAACTCAACACCGCAGGAGCACACGCATGAGGGCAGCACAGTTCATCGACGGCCAGTTCACCGTGACGGACGTGCCGGAGCCGCCGGCCACCGGTCCGGGCCAGCTGCGCATCAAGGTGGCCGCATGCGGCATCTGCGGCAGCGACCTCAGCATGTCCAAGGACCCGTGCCGGTTCGTGTCCGTCGCCGCCGGGGCGGGCTTCCCGTTCGCGGTCTTCGACGCCACCCGTCCGGTGGTGCTGGGGCATGAATGGGCGGGCGTCGTCGTCGAAACCGGCGAGGGCGTCGAGGATTTCCAGGTCGACGACCGCGTCACGGGCCTCGGTATCACGACCGAGCAGAACGGGATGCCGACGATCATCGGCTACTCGAACGACTACCACGGGGCGTTCGGCGAGTACATCGTCGTCGACGCCTTCTGGGTGCGGCATGTGCCCGACGGCCTCTCGCTCGAACACGCGTCCCTGGCCGAACCGCTGCACGTCGGCGAGATGCACATGCAGCAGTCGGGGCTGACGCCCGCGGACACCGCGCTGGTGATCGGCTGCGGCTCGATCGGTCTGGGCACGATCCTGGCCGCGAAAGCCGCAGGCGCGCACCTCGTCATCGCCTCCGAGCCGTCGCCGAAGCGGCGCGAGCTCGCCGCGAAGATGGGCGCCGACATCGTCGTCGACCCCACTGAGCAGGACCCGATCGACGTCTACAACGAGTTGCTGGGTAGCGGCAAGACCGGCGGTGGCCTGTTGATCGCCTACGAGTGCAGTGGCCGGGTCGGCACGCTCAACACCCTGACCCACACACTGCCGTGGGGTTCGCGCATCCAGGTGGTGGCATCGCCGTTCGCGGAGGAGACCATCATCCCGGTGGTCGCGCAGATGCGACAGATCGCGATCAACTTCGGGCACGGCCCGTACGAGCAGGCCTACGAAAAGGTGCTGGGCCGGCTGGCCGCGGGGGAGATCGACGCCGAGGCACTGATCACCGGACGCACCGGGCTCGACGGCATTGCGGATGCGTTCACCGCGCTGCGGAATCCGGACGAGCACGTCAAGATCCTGGTACTGCCGTCTTGGTCGTGAGCAGCGTTACCGACGTGTAGCCGTGTCGATCACGGGACAGGCGGGCCCGGGTGCGGCACAGTTAACTGTATGGCCGGTCAAATGATTCCGAAGCCCAGCGACCTGAAGGCTGCGGCTCAGTCCGCGGTCGATGCCGCCCAGTCCGCCGTCGAGATGACGCAGGCGGTGGCCAGCGGTGCCATGCGCATCCCGCCGGCCTCCGTCCAGCTCGCCGCCCAGGTGCCCGATCTCATCGAGAACCTGGCGGTGGCCACCGAGCGGCTCAACGCGACGATCGACCGTACCGAGCGGGTCATGGCCATGGCCGATCCCATGTTCCGGACGCTCGACGCCCTGCTGCCGCAACTCGAAGCCCTGGTGAACACCGGCAACGAGGTGTTCCGGCTGCTGTCGAACATCCCGGGGGTGTCGCGGCTGAACCCCTTCGGCGGCGGACCCAAACCCCCGCAAGACAGGTGATTTGTGCACGATTTTCCGCGCCGGCCGCGGAAAATCGTGCACAAATCACGGTAGGGCGTTGAAGCGGATGGCCAATCCGTCGATGAACGCAGTCAGGGCCAGCTCGAAACCGGCCGTGTCGATCTGGTCGGCCTTGCCACGCAGCAGATGTGCCTGGCCCATGTGCGGGTAGCGGTCGCGGTAGACCTGCACGTCGTCGGTGAATCCACGTGAGAAGGAGCCGACGGTCGACCCGAGCACCAGTGACCGGGTGGCGGCACCGATCAAGGTCGCTTCCCGCGGTGGCCAGCCGGCGCCGACCAGGCCGCCGTGGACGGCGTCGGCGATCCGGAGGCTGACATCGCGACGGCCCGGCCCGGTCGCCAGGTAGGGCACGAGATTCGGGTGGGCGGCCAGCGCGGCGCGGTGGGAGCGGGCCCACGCCGCCAGCGCGTCCTGCCAGTCATCGCCGCGGTCGAACCCGGAGGTGTCGATTTCCCCGGCGACCCGACTCGCGACGGCGTCGAGCACGTCGTCCTTGGTGGGGTAGTGCTTGTACAGCGACGACGCCTGGACGCCGAGTTCGGCGGCCAGCTTGCGCATCGACAATTCGGCGAGGCCGTCGCGATCGATCAAGTCCAGAGCGGTGTCACGGATGAGTTCGCGGTTGAGCAGCGGTACGCGGGGCCTGCCCATCTGCTTCTCCCTTGAATTAGCGAACATTGTTAGCTTATGGTGACGGCAACAAGCTAACACTGTTCACCACTTTTGAGGAGTTGTCTGTGAAACGCGAGGTCTACAGCGAAGAGCACGAGGATTACCGGGCCATGATCCGGGCCTTCGTCGAGGCCGAGGTGAGTCCGGTCTACGACGAGTGGTTCGAGAAGGGCCTGGTGCCCCGCGAGTTCTACTACAAGCTCGGCGAACTCGGCATCTTCGGCGCGGAAATCCCGGAGGAGTACGGCGGCGAGGGTCTGACCTCCTACAAGTTCCAGGCGATCCTCACCGAGGAGCTGGCCCGCGCCGCGGTGTCGTTCGGCGGCTCCAGCGTGCACGTCGGCCTGTGTCTGCCCTACATCCGCGACATCGGCAATGAAGAGCAGAAGAAGCGCTGGTTCCCCGGCATGCTCAGCGGCGAGATCATGTTCGCCATCGCGATGACCGAGCCCGGCACCGGTTCCGATCTGGCCGGAATGCGCACCACCGCAAAGCTTTCCGAGGACGGCACCCACTACGTCCTCAACGGCTCCAAGACCTTCATCACCGGCGGTGTGCACGCCGATCGCGTGATCGTCTGCGCGCGCACGTCGGCCCCCAAGGAAGACGACCGCCGCTTCGGCATCTCGCTGCTGGTGGTCGACACCAAGCTGGAGGGCTACTCGGTCGGCCGCAAGCTCGACAAGCTGGGCCTGCGCTGCTCGGACACCGCCGAGCTCAACTTCACCGACGTCAAGGTCCCGGTCGAGGACATCCTCGGCGAGCCCGACCAGGGCTTCAACTACCTCGGCCAGAACCTGCCGCGCGAGCGGCTGGGCATCGCCGTCAGCGCCTACGCGCAGGCCAAGGCCGCGGTCCGGTTCGCCGTGCAGTACACCAAGGACCGCACCGTGTTCGGCAAGCCGGTCGCCTCCTTCCAGAACACCAAGTTCGAGCTCGCCGCCTGCCAGGCCGACGTCGACGCGATGGAAGCCGTCGTCGACCGGGCCATGGAAGCGCACGACCTCGACGAGCTGTCCGCCGCCGACGCCGCCAAGGCCAAACTGTTCTGCACCGATGCGGCCGCGCGCGTGATCGACCGCTGCCTGCAGCTGCACGGCGGCTACGGCTACATCAACGAGTACCCGATCGCCCGGCTGTACGCCGACAACCGCGTCGGCCGCATCTACGGCGGTACCAGTGAGGTCATGAAGATGATCATCGCGAAGGACATGGGGCTCTAAAAGCGCTGTCGCAGTGTGCGAAGGCGCCCGTCGGAGTAACTTGATTCCCGGGCGCCTTCTGCATTTTCGGGCCTGTCGAGGTGCCCGAATCGAGGGAACGACGCAAAGTGGCAGCCCCACGACACCACGTGCACGTGTGCGACCATCCGCTCACGCGGGGTCAGGCGCGCCGGCTCAGTCGGCGCTTCGCCGTCGCGGGAGTGCAGATCGAGCCCGGGCGCCTGCAGGAGATCGCGGCGGGCGCCGCGACCGTCGGCGACGAACACATCGACGTGGCGTTCGCCATGGTCGCCATCAGCTACGTCGCGGACCGTCGCATCGCGAAATTGACGCGCATTCGCCGCCGGATGGGCCGCTGGCTGCTGGTGGGTGCGATGATCGTATTGAGTCTGTGTCTGCTCATCAGCTTGGCCATGGCCATCTTGACGCTGATGCAGCCGACGTTCACGGGGGTCTGAGGAGTCGAGATCGAGAACGTACTGACGCGCTGGGCGATCGGGGTCATCGCCTTCGCGATGATCGTCGTCGCTGCCGTGCTGCCGTGGTACACCGCCCACAACGACCATGGGCACGGTTCCATGAGCGGCTGGGGAATCTGGGACATCACCGGGAACCTGGGCGCCGCGTTGCGGCCGCTGCCCTTCGCCGTGCTGATCCTGCTCGCGGCCGGCACGATGATCGTCGCCGCGGTGCGCGCCATGTTCGGCACGGCACTGGCCGCGGCCATCGCCTGCTTCGTGGTCAGTCTGCTGCCGTTGATGACGGGCGGCGCGGTCGACCGGCGGCTGGCCGGAAGTGATTCCGTCGCAGTGGTTCTCGGTCAGGCGGTCACGCCGATGATCGTCATCGGCTTCGTGGCCTGCGTGGTGAGCTGGATCGGCTATGCGCGGTGCGTGCTGCGCGCGGCGCCGAGAGCCGAGGTCGAGGTCCAGCCGGCCTGACCGGCATTCCACTGATCGGACGTTCGGGCCGTCCGGGCCCGCGCCCTGCGATTTACTTCGGCCATGGGTGCACAGGAACTGTTCGGTGGTGGGATCGCGGTCATAACGGGTGCCGGCTCGGGCATCGGGGCCGGTCTGGCCAGGTACGCCGCCGGGCTCGGGATGACGACGGTGCTCGCCGATGTCGACGCCGCCGCGGTCGCCGCGCTGCGCGATGAACTGTCCGCTGCCGGTGCAACCGCTGTCGACGCGGTGTGCGATGTCCGCGATGCCGAGGCCGTGCAGGCCCTGGCCGACCGGGTCAACCGCGAGATCGGGCCGGTGCGGCTGCTGGTGAACAACGCCGGCATCGAGCAGTTCGGCTACCTGTGGGACACCCCGGTCGCCAATTGGGAGCGCGTCATGGACATCAATGTCGGCGGCGTGTTCCACGGCGTCCGGGCGTTCCTGCCCGCCATGCTGGCGTCCGACCAACCGGCGTGGGTGTGGAACATGTCGTCCGTCGGCGGCGTGTCGACGGTGCAGCTGCAGGCGCCGTACATCGTCAGCAAGCACGCCGTGCTCGCACTCACCGAGTGCCTGCGCGTCGAGGTCGAGCTCGCCGGGCACGACGACCACGTCACCGTGCAGGCGGTGCTGCCCGGACCGGTGCAATCCAACATCTTCACGGCGGCCGGCGGTGTCGACAGTGGAAGCGGGGAAGCCGCCGACGCCTCAGAGTCCGAGCGCGCGGCGATGCACCAGCTCTCCGCCATGGACCCGCTCACCGCGGCCGCGGCCATCTTCGACCAGTCGGCGGCCGGCGGCTTCTATCTGACCACCCACCCCGACGCCGTCGCCGGCGCCATGGCCGAACGCGCCCGGGTCCTCAGCGAGCAGGCGATCCCCAAGCTGCGCACCCGCCGGTTCGCCACCAAGTGATTTGTGCACGATTTTCCGCGCTCACCGCGGATTTTCGTGCACAAATCACACCAGTGAGGCGAGGAGCGCGGCCAGTCCGTACTCGAACACCGCGTCGTAGTCGGTCGGCGAGCGCAGGGCGTCGACCAGTTTCTGATCTGGCCAATCGTCGCCCCAGAGTGAGGGGTCCTCTTCCTCGTGCTCGCCGCTGCGGATGGCCGAAAACTGCATCAGCGCAGACGAAATCACGTGTACCTCGATGGACCGCAAGGCCAGTGCCGCCTGATTGCCGGTGATCCCCAGTGCGGCCAGTTCGGCGGCGAGGGTCTGCTGCACCGGCTGGAACAGTGACGGCGTCCGGTCGCGTTCGTGCGCGATCGCCATCAGGTGCTGGCGTTCGATGAGCGCGGTGCGCTGTGCGCGGGCCAGGGATGCGATGCGATCGGCCGGCGTGTCGCCGGTGGCGGGCAGGCTCGCCATCACCTCGATCAGCCGGTCGATCAGGTGGTCGAACAGCTTGTCCCGGCCGCCGACGTGCCAGTAGATCGAGGTGACGGCGACGCCGAGATGCTCGGACAGGCTGCGCATGGAGAAGCCCTCGACACCGTCGCGTTCCAGCAGCGCCGCGGCGGTATCCAGAATGAGTTGAGCGTCAACAGGTTTCGACGGACCATCGGACCCGCGCTGGGTTGCCTCAGCCATGACCACCTCCTTCAGCCTTGCCGAACACCTAATCACACCAGGGCTGAGTCCAGTCTCTGGATCTACCGCCCAGCACGGTGTAACACTGTTACAGTACTGCCGCCGACGGATGTTCGCGGGCAGCAACGAGGGAGCAGATGTGTTCGATCTGAAGATCACCGGTGGCACCGTCGTCGACGGCACCGGCGCCGACCGGTTCACCGCCGACGTCGCGATCAAGGACGGCAAGATCGTCGAGGTTCACCGCCGCGGTCCGAACGACCCTGTGCTGTCCGGTGATTCGGCCGAGACCATCGATGCCACCGGCAAGATCGTCGCTCCCGGGTTCGTGGACATCCACACCCACTACGACGGCCAGGTGAGTTGGGACAGCGTGCTGGAGCCGTCGAGCAACCACGGCGTGACGACGGTGGTCGCGGGCAACTGCGGCGTCGGTTTCGCGCCGGTGCGCCCCGGCCAGGAGGAATGGCTGATCGCGCTCATGGAGGGCGTCGAGGACATCCCCGGCACTGCCCTGACCGAGGGCATCACGTGGGGCTGGGAGAGTTTCGGCGAGTACCTCGACGTCGTCGGGCAGCGTGAACTGGCCGTCGACATGGGCACTCAGATCGCGCACGGCGCGGTCCGCGCGTACGCCATGGGGGAGCGCGGCGCCCGCAACGAACCGGCCACCGCCGACGACATCAAGGCCATGGCCAAACTGGTCCAAGAAGCGATCGAGGCCGGGGCCCTGGGCTTTTCGTCGTCACGCACGTTGGCGCACCGTGCCATGGACGGCGAACCCGTGCCCGGCACCTTCGCCGCGGAAGACGAGTTGTTCGCGCTGGGCCGGGCGACCGCGGCCGGCGGGGCGGCCGTCTTCGAGCTGGCCCCGCAGGGCGCGGCGGGCGAGGACATCATCGCGCCGCGCAAGGAACTCGAGTGGATGCGCCGGCTGGGAGAGGAGATCGACTGTGCCCTGAGCTTCGCGCTCATCCAGGTCGACGCCGACCCCAATCTGTGGCGTGAGCAGCTCGATCTGTCGGCGGCCGCGCACCAGGCGGGTAGCCGGTTGTTCCCTCAGGTGGCAGCGCGGCCGTTCGGCATGCTGCTGGGCTTCCCCGGCCACCACGCGTTCACCCACCGGCCGACCTACCGCCGGCTGGTCGCCGAATGCACGCGCGAGGAGCTCGCCGAGAAGCTGGCCGAGCCCGCGGTGCGGGCCGCGATCCTGGCGGAGGAAGACCTGCCGATCGACCCCACGAAGTTGTTCGACGGCATGTTCATGCTGGCGCAGAATGCGGCAAATCGCCTCTACCACATCGGCGAACCGCCGGATTACGAGCCGACCGTCGAGCGCACCGTCGCGGCGATCGCGGAGCGCCGCGGCGTGGACCCGCTGGCCGCGATGTACGACCTGATGCTGGAAGCCGACGCCGGCGCCATGCTGATGTACCCGATGTTCAACTACTCGGACGGCAACCATGACGCCATCCGCGAGATGCTCACGCATCCGGCCGGGGTGCTCGGGCTGTCGGACGGCGGCGCGCACTGCAGCATGATCTGCGACGCGTCGTACCCGACGTTTCTGCTGACGCACTGGGCCCGGGACCGCCATCGCGGTGACAAGCTGCCGCTGGAGTACGTCATCCGCAAGCAGTCGCATGACACCGCCCAGCTGTACGGGATGTCGGACCGCGGCGTCATCGCCGTCGGCAAGAAGGCGGACGTCAACGTCATCGATCTGGACGCGCTGACGCTGCACGCTCCGAAGATGGTGCACGATCTGCCCGCCGGTGGAAAACGCTTGGTGCAGGGCGCAAGTGGCTACGACGCGACGATCGTCAGCGGCACTGTCACCCGCCGGCACGGCATCGACACCGGCGCGCGGCCGGGCCGGCTGGTCCGCGGCATCCGCTAGCCCGGTTTGGAATCCTGATGATTTCAGGAGCATCGCGGGACCTCTGGGGTCGTGCAGACGCGGCAGGCCCCGCGCGCAAACTCGCATCCCAGTGATCTGTCCCGGGTCCCCGGCACTCGCCGCGAGGCGCGCTATGGTCGGACGCCGTCGACTACCCGATGTCGTCAAAGACGTTGGTATAAAGCCGTTTTGATGCACGAGCGCACCCGGAGCGGGCCCTTCCGGCGGGCATCGACGATTCCGCCGGCCTGATCTCCAACCGGCCGGCGCGACGGCTGAACGTCCGTCTACCGGATGTGCCGACCGCTCGGCCGACTATTCCCCGCCCTGGCGCGGCCGCTGCCGCAACCGCCGCGATCTGCGCGCGGCTCGGCAGAGTGGTCGTACCCCGTCAGGAAGGCAGGTTGCGATGCCTCATTCGTCGAGCCGTATCCATCTGGCCGTGGCGCTGGACGGCGCCGGCTGGCACCCGGCCGCGTGGCGCGAACCCGACGCGCGACCCGCCGATCTCTTCGGCGCCGGCTACTGGACCGACCTCGTCCTCGAGGCTGAACGCGGTGCGCTGGACTTCGTGACCGTCGAGGACTCGTTGGCAGTCCAGTCCGACGACCCCTTCGTGCCCGACCAGCGCGTCGATCGGGTCCGTGGCCGGTTGGACGCGGTGTTGATCGCGGCGCGGGTCGCGCCCCGTACCCAGCGGATCGGGTTGGTGCCCACGGCCGTCGTCACCCACACCGAGCCGTTCCATGTGTCGAAGTCCATCGCGACGCTCGATTACGTGAGTGCCGGCCGGGCCGGTGTGCGCGTCCAGATCGCCGGCCGCCCGGATGTCGCCGCGCACTTCGGGCGACGTGAGGCTGCGTCCCGGTCGCGGACCGACGAGTATTTCGCCGAGACCGCCGATTACGTCGAGGTGCTGCGCCGGCTGTGGGACAGCTGGGAGGACGACGCCGAGATCCGCGATGCCGCCACCGGCCGCTTCATTGATCGCGACAAGCTGCACTACATCGACTTCAGTGGCCGCTGGTTCTCGGTCAAGGGTCCGTCCATCACGCCGCGCCCACCGCAGGGGCAGCCGATCGTCGCGGCATTGGGCCACGGCCGCGCTGCCCACGAGCTGATCGCCGGCAGCGCAGGCCCGCCGGCGCCGGCTCGATGACGTCGCCGGTGTCGAATACCGCAGCGATGCAACAGTGTTCGCCGGAACCGCCGCGCAGTTGGCCGACCTGCTGACGGAGTGGCACGGCGCCGGGCTGACGGGATTTCGGCTGCGGCCGGCGGCTCTGCCGCACGACCTGGTCCAGATCACCGAACAACTGGTGCCCGAATTGCGGCGCCGCGGACTCTTCCGCGACGGGTACGAAGCGAACACGTTGCGTGGCCTGCTCGGGTTGCCGCGCCCGTCCAACCGTTACGCAAGGAGCAGCCAATGAGCAAGCCAGTCAAGCAGATTCACCTCGCTGCGCACTTTCCGGGCGTCAACAACACCACGGTGTGGAGTGACCCGGCGGCCGGCAGCCACATCGAGTTCAGTTCGTTCGAGCACTTCGCGCGGACGGCCGAGCGCGGGAAATTCGATTTCCTGTTCCTGGCCGAGGGCTTGCGCCTGCGCGAACAGAACGGCCAGATCTACGACCTCGACGTCGTCGGGCGTCCGGACACCTTCACCGTGCTGGCCGCGCTGGCCGCGGTGACGGAGCGAATCGGCTTGACGGGCACCATCAATTCGACGTTCAACGAACCCTATGAGGTGGCCCGGCAGTTCGCCTCCCTGGATCATCTCTCTGACGGCCGTGCGGCCTGGAACGTCGTCACCTCGTGGGATGCGTTCACGGGCGAGAACTTTCGCCGCGGCGGGTTCCTGGCGGAGGACCAGCGCTACGAACGGGCCAAGACATTCCTGCAGACGGCGCTGGAGCTGTTCGACTCGTGGCGCGGCGACGAAATCGTGGCGGACAAGACGAGCGGCGTGTTCCTGTCCGAACCCGATGCCGGCGCGTTCGCGCACACGGACAGCCACTTCGACATCCACGGCCGGTTCAACGTGCCACGCAGCCCGCAGGGGCGCCCGGTGATCTTCCAGGCGGGCGACTCGGACGAGGGCCGCGAGTTCGCGGCATCCGCTGCCGACGCCATCTTCTCGCGGCACAGCACGCTGGAGGCCGGGCAGGCGTTCTATACCGACGTCAAGGGCAGGTTGGCACGTTACGGCCGGCGCCATGACGAGTTACTCATCCTCCCGGCCGCGACGTTCGTGATCGGTGACACCGATGACGAGGCGGCCGACCTCGCGCACGAGGTCCGGCTCGCCCAGGTGTCCGGGCAGACCGCGATCAAGTTCCTCGAACAGCTCTGGAACCGCGACCTGTCCGACCATGACCCGGACGGGCCGCTGCCGGCGGTGGATCCCGTCGTGGGGGAGAACACCATCGCGCGCGGCCGGGCCAGCGTGCGCATGTTCCGGGACCCGCTCGCGATCGCCGCCGAGTGGCGGGCCAAGGCCGAGGCGCAGAACCTCACCACGCGCGAGCTGATCGTCGAAGTCACCGGGCGGCAATCGTTCATCGGATCGCCCCACACCATCGCGGCGACGATCGACCGATACGTCCAGGCCGATGCCAGCGACGGATTCATCCTCGTCCCGCACATCACGCCCGGCGGCCTCGACCCGTTCGTCGACCGGGTGGTGCCACTGCTGCAGGAGCGCGGCACGTACCGCACCGACTACACGGGCACCACACTGCGCGACCACCTGGGACTGGCGCCGCTGCCGCGGCCGGCGGTGCGCACCAACGTCTCCGCAGAAGTGGCGTCGTAGCTCATGGCGACTCCACTGACCGTGCTCGATCTGGTGCCGATCTCGTCGGGTTCGACTGCGCCGCAGGCGCTACGCAACAGCATCGACCTCGCCAAGCGCGCGGAGGCCCTCGGCTACGCGCGTTACTGGTTCGCCGAACACCACCTCAATCCCGGTATCGCCGGCACCTCGCCGGCTGTGCTGCTCGCGCTGACCGCGGCGGAGACCTCCACGATCCGACTGGGCTCGGGGGCGGTGCAGATGGGTCACCGGACCGCGGTGGCGACTGTCGAGGAGTTCGGTCTGCTCGACGCGCTGCACCCGGGCCGGTTCGACCTCGGCCTGGGGCGCTCCGGTGGTAAGCCGCGGGAACCGAAAGTCCCGGTGGGTGCCGCGGTGGGCGCTCCGAGTGTCCGCAACGGCGCGCGCGGGCTGCTGATTCCACCGAAGTTCGATCCGCGCCCGCTGTTGCAGTCACCCCGGTTCGCCCTCCAACGGGCACTCCTGCAGCTGCCCGGCGCGCAATCGCAGGACTACACCGACCAGATCAGCGACATCCTGGCGTTGATCGCCGGCGTCTACCGCGACGCCGACGGCTTGGCGGCGCAGGTCGTGCCCGGGGAAGGCGCCGACCTCCAGATCTGGATCCTGGGCAGCAGCGGCGGTGAGAGCGCCGAGGTCGCCGGGACCAGAGGACTGCGGTTCGCCAGCAACTACCACGTCGCACCATCGTCGGTCCTCGAGGCGACCGACGCCTACCGGGCCGCGTTCCGTCCATCGACCGAACTCGACGAGCCGTACGTCGCGGTGTCGGCGGATGTCGTCGTCGCCGACGATGAGGCCACGGCCCGCGAACTCGCCACCGGATACGGCCTGTGGGTGCGCAGTATCCGCACCGCCGAAGGCGCCATCCCGTTCCCGACCCCGGCCGAAGCGCGGACGCACACCTGGACGGCCGCCGATCGTGAGCTCGTCGCGGACCGGGTGGACACCCAGTTCGTGGGGACCGCCGCACAGGTCGCCGACAAGCTGGAACGGCTACGCGACGCGACCGGGGCCGACGAATTGATCATCACCACCATCACCCACGACCACCGGGACCGGGTGCGCTCCTACGAGTTGTTGGCAGACGAGTGGTCGCGGCGGTGAACAACTACAGATAGATGTGTAGCGGCGCAGCCCCTTTCAAGGGTGCGCATAGGCTGGACCCATGACACCGGGCAGCGGCCTTTTCCAGATCGAGGACTGCGTCGACGAATCGGGGGCGGTGACGCTGCCGCCCGGCGCGACGCTGATCGCCCTGATCGATGGGAACATCGCGCATCTCCCCGACATGGTGGCATACCGCTACCTCGACTACTCCGGCACCGAAGCGCGGACTTACGAAGTGACCTGGGCCCAACTCGGGGTGCGACTGGCGGCCATCGCGGCCCGGCTGCAGTCCGTCACCGAGCGCGGTGACCGCGTTGCCATCATGGCGCCACAGGGCCTCGAATATGTCGCCGGGTTCTTCGCGGCGATCAAGGCCGGCGCCATCGCGGTACCGCTGTTCGCGCCCGAATTGCCGGGGCATGCCGAGCGGTTGGACACCGCACTCCACGATGCGCGACCGGCAGCGATCGTGACGACGGCGGCGGCGCGGCCGGCCGTCACTGAATTCCTCGCCGCGCATCCGGACCTGGGCACGCCGGCAGTCGTCGCCATCGACGAGGTGCCGGACGACGAGGGCGTTTCGTTCGAACCCGTCCACCTCGAGATCGACGATGTCTCGCACCTGCAGTACACCTCGGGGGCGACCCGCCCGCCCGTCGGCGTGGAGATCACCCATAAAGCGGTGGGCACCAACCTGATTCAGATGATCCTGTCCATCGACATGCTGGATCGCAACACCCACGGCGTCAGCTGGCTGCCGTTGTATCACGACATGGGTCTGTCGATGATCGGCTTTCCCACCGTGTACGGCGGGCACTCGACATTGATGTCGCCGACGGCGTTCGTCCGCCGGCCGTTGCGGTGGATCCAGGCGTTGTCGGACGGCTCGAAGGTCGGCCGAGTGGTCACCGCGGCACCGAATTTCGCTTACGAATGGGCGGCGCATCGTGGTGCGCCGAGCCCGGGTGACGACATCGACCTGGCGAACGTGGTGATGATCGTGGGCTCGGAGCCCGTCAGCATGGACGCCATCAAGAGCTTCAACGCGGTCTTCGAATCGTATGGACTCCCGAAGACGGCGATCAAGCCGTCCTATGGCATTGCCGAGGCAACACTTTTCGTGTCCAACATCGCGCCCGACGCGGAGGCGACGGTGCGGTACTTCGACCGCGCGCAGCTGGCGTCCGGTGTGGCGGTGCCGGTGGCCGAGGACGCACCGGGCGCGGTCGCGCAGGTGGCGTGCGGGCAGCCGGCGAGCAGTCTCTGGGTGGTGCTGGCGGACCCGGTCACCGGAACCGAACAGCCCGACGGTCGCGTCGGCGAGATCTGGTTGCAGGGCAACAACATCGGCCGTGGTTATTGGGGCCGGCCAGAGGAGACCCGAGAGGTTTTCCACGCTCGGCTGCGCAGCACCTTGCCGCTGAACAGTCACGCCGACGGCGCCGATGTCGACGGATCCTGGTTGCGGACAGGTGATCTGGGTTTCTACCTCGACGGCGAGTTGTACGTCACGGGTCGTCTCGCCGACGTCATCACGATCAGTGGGCAGAACCACTATCCGCAGCACATCGAGACGACGGCCGCCGACGCGTCACCATTGGTGCGGCGCGGCTACGTGACCGCCTTCACCGTGCCGGGCGAGGATGGCGAACAGCTCGTGATCATCGCCGAACGTGCCTCGGGCACGGCGCGCCATGATCCCCGGCCCGCGATCGAGTCGGTCCATGCGCTCGTTTCGGAGCGTCATGGCGTGACCGTCGCCGAGGTCCGGTTGCTGCCTGCCGGCGGCATCCCGCGCACCACCAGCGGGAAGCTGGCGCGCCGCGCCTGCAGAGCCGCCTATCTGGACGGTTCGCTGTAAGCGCCGGGCGCCACGCGGCCGGTTATGAATCGCCTCATATTCGGGTGCGTTGACGCACGTCCATACTGCTCGCACGCGTCGGATGCGGGCGGTTCTTGACTCCTCGATATGAACACGATCATAATTCGAGTCAATCGTTCCGCCCGTCAGGAGTCGCCCCATGCCGCCCGACACTCGCCAGTCGATGGTGGTCGCCGCCGTCGAACTGCTGCGTGAGCGGGGCGTCGACGGTGTCACGCTCGACGATGTGCTGAGCCGCAGCGGCGCGCCGCGAGGCTCCATCTACCATCACTTTCCCGGCGGGCGCGCTCAGATCATCGACGAGGCCGCGCAGCTCAGCGGTGATGCCATCTCCCGGCTGATCTCCAGGGCGGCACCGGACGGCCCGGCGGCCGTCGTCGATGCCATGACCGGATTCTGGCGGAAGCTGCTGGGCCAGAACAACTTTGCGGTCGGCTGCCCGGTGGTGTCCATTGCCGTCAGCGCCGCACCGGGTTCGGCGCTGGCGCAGCACGCCAATCAGATCTTCCGCACCTGGCACCAGCTGGTCACCGACTGTCTGGTGGCCGACGGCGTCGGCACCGTGGTTGCCCGCCGACTGGCCACCATGTCGCTCGGTGCCATCGAAGGTGCCATCACCATGTGCCGGGCCACGTCGAGCCTGCAGCCGCTCGATGATGTCAACGCCGAACTGAAGTTGCTGTTGGCAGCCCGGACGCTCTTTGCCGCAGGCGCACCTACCCCGAAGGGAAGTTGAGACCATGGAATGGACCGGTGCGGTGTATGCCGACGCCCCGACCGTCGAGGTGTCGACGTGGATCGACGCGCCCGTGGCACGGGTCTGGGAAGTGGCGTCGGACATCACGGTGATGCCCGAGTGCAGCCCCGAGCTGCAGCGGGTCGAATGGCTCGGGGACTGTGACGCACCGCGTGTGGGTGCCCGTTTCGTCGGCCACAACAGCCATCCCGCACTCGGGGAGTGGTCGACGGAGTGCGAGATCGTCGAGTACGAACCACAACATGTGATGGCCTGGGCCATCGGCGATGCCGGCAACCCGACCGCAACGTGGCGCCTGAGCCTGCAACCCGACGGCACCGGGACCCGGTTGGCGGAATGGGCCCAGATGGGCCCCGCACCGTCAGGGTTGTCTCTGGCGATTGCCCGGATGCCCGACAAGGAACAGAAGATCGTCTTCAACCGGCTGCGCGAATTCGAGTCCGGGATGCAGTGCGCGCTGGCGTACATCAAGCAGCGGGCCGAGAGCTGATGCGCGCCGCGACGACGGTCGAGGCTGCGAGCCTCGGAAACTGGAATTATCAAAGGCTTTTCGTCTCCGAGGCCGAGAAGTTGGGCCTGGACATCTGTTGGGTCGCCGAGGCGTGGGGATCCGACGCGCCGTCGGCACTCGGGTACTACGCCGCGTGCACGGAACGGATGTTGTTGGGCTCGGGCATCATTCAG
Organism: Mycobacterium sp. SM3041; assembly: GCF_039668335.1. Classification (NCBI taxonomy): domain Bacteria; kingdom Bacillati; phylum Actinomycetota; class Actinomycetes; order Mycobacteriales; family Mycobacteriaceae; genus Mycobacterium; species Mycobacterium sp. SM3041. Next base: position 53,762 of record NZ_JAYXBQ010000010.1, read on the forward strand.
CTCGGCACCCGGACGCCGGTGGCCATCGCCCAGGCCGCGATCACGCTGTCGAATCTGTCGGGCGGGCGCTTCCTGCTGGGCCTCGGCGCATCGGGACCCCAGGTCATCGAGGGACTGCACGGCGTACCGTTCGCCAAGCCGCTGGGCCGGATGCGGGAGACCATCGACATCATCCGGCAAGTTGTCGCGGGCGAGCGGGTCACGCACAGCGGCAGCCAGTTCCAGATTCCGCTGCCGGGCGGTGACGTGAAGCCGATGCGCCTGTCGATGCGGGCGGAGCACGAAATGCCGCTCTACATAGCGAGTCTCACACCCGCCATGCTGCGGCTCACCGGCGAGGTCGCCGACGGCTGGCTCGGCACCAGCTTCGTCCCCGAAGGTGCCGACGACGCCTACTTCGCCCACCTCGACGACGGTCTCGGGCGCTCAGGCCGCGCGCGTGCCGATCTCGACATCTGCCAGGGCGCCGAGGTGTCGTTCGCCCGCGACGAGGCCCATCTCAAGACGCTGATCGACGCCCGGAAGTCCGAGCTGGCGTTCAGCCTCGGTGGGATGGGTTCGGCCTCGACCAACTTCTACAACCAGGCGTACAGCCGGCAGGGCTGGGCCGAGGTCGCGGCCGCGGTCCGGGAACGCTGGCAGTCCGGTGACCGCGACGGTGCGGCGGCGCTGATCACCGACGAGATGATCCTGGCCACCACCTTGATCGGCACCGCGGACATGGTGCGCGATCGCCTTCAGGTGTGGTGCGATGCCGGCGTCGACACCGTCCGGATTTACCCGGCGGGTGACACTCTCGAGGAACGGTTCACCACGCTCGGTGCCGCCATCGACCTGGTGCATTCGATCGAGCGGTGATCCGGCCGGCCTGACGGCGGCGGGCACATCATAGGGAGTTCCCTTATTTGCCGGGCCGTGACGCGGACGTAGCGTCGAACCGTGGTTCGAGCTGGCCAGCGCACCGCGATCCGTCTGCCATGTTCCGCTGCCCGAGGAGATGTCATGCCCAGTCGAAGGCGAAATCTGAGACGCATCGTCACGCCGATTCTGGTCGCGTGTCTGTGCACGTTCGGTCTGATGCTGCCGCCGGCGGCGAGCGCCGATCAGTTGTCGAACGGGCTCACCGCGACCTGTACGCCCGACAGCGACGTCCACGTCACGTGCATCATCGGCGGATGTGCTCGCGTGCACGGTGACTACGTCATCGACGCGGTACACATCATGTGGAACGGCATCCAGTCCGAATACGAATTCAAATGCATCAACGGCGCCACCGCACGGTGGGGACATGACAACGGCGGCAAGGCTTTCAAGATCGGCGTCCAGGGCTGCCGCAAGAAGGACTTCGAAGGCGACTGGTGCGGGCCGTGGGCCGACTACAACTACACCCCGCCCGCAAAACCGCAGGAGGCGCCGGTGAATTGCCCGCCGGGATCGAAGACTTCGACGGTGCCTGCGGGACAACAGTGTGAGGCAGCACCCTTGGCGGACATCAAATGCCCGGACGGGTCGCCGACCCCGACGGTGCATGCCGGCCAACAGTGCGCCCCGATTCCCGAGGTGACCGACGCGATTCAGGCGTCGTTCGGCGCTCCGGGTGCGACGAGTATTGCCTTCAATGTCTCGAACACGTCGAATCTCGCGGCAACGTGCAACTATGTCGCCACCACGAACTCGGTGAATCCGTTGGTGCCGCGCAAGACCACCCGGCAGTTCAGCGTCCCCGCCAACGGGAACCACACCGAGACTTTCAGTGGTGCACCGACTTTCTCCACCTACAACGTCGTGCTGTCCTGCCACGACGCCGGCGGTAAGCAGAAGTCGGAGATCGGCCACGTCGAAACGTCGGTGACGTGGTGACCTGACCCGACTCGGGGGCGTCCTGCCACGGTCCGCAATGGCGCGGGCCGTGGCAGGACGGCGTCCGCCTTACGTGTAGGCGACGTGGACGTGGTGGATGTGTCCTTCGAAGGGGAAGGGCGCGCGTTCGCGGTAGTCCATCGACACGGGTGACCCCAGGCAGGTGCCGATGTCGAGGCAGTCGTTCGCGGTGAACAGCAGCGGGGCGCTGATCGGCACCTGTCCGGCGGCCACCGTCTCGCCGTCGACCGCGACGGTGATGTCCAGCGGGCCACCGGGACGCAGCTCGGCGTACTGGGTGGTGACCGTGATGGTGTGCCGGCCGGGCGCGACGGCGGCGTCGGACTGAATCTTGGTGCGTTGCAGGATGAACAGGTTGTACTCGTAGCGGACGTGGCCGTTCTCGAGGTAGCAGGTCAGGCCGCCGGCGCCACTGCCAAGGGCGTACAGGACCCCGGATGCGTTCTCCGGGACGTCGGCGTCGATGGTCACCACGTTGTTCTTGTTGCCCAGTGCCGGGGCGCAGAACTCGGGCATGCGGATCATGTCGCCGGAGAAGTGCCACTCCCGGAACGGCGGCGCGATCCGCAATTCCGGGTGGTACACCGGAACCCACAGCCCGCCACCGACCGGCAGCACGGCGTTTCGGGCCGCTTCGATGGCGAACATCTCCCGCATCTGCGCGAGCTTCTCCGGCAGCTGCGCGGCGAGATCGTTGGCCTGCGACCAGTCTTCGTCCAGGTTGTACAGTTCCCAGACATCCTGATCGGGCGTCCACGTCGCGATGCCCGGGGGTTGCCCCGGCACCCACGGCAACCGCGGCCCACGCGCCGACGCGATCCAGCCGTCGTGATAGATCGCCCGGCTGCCCATGATCTCGAAGTACTGAGTCTTCTTGCCGCCCGGCGCGTTCCGGTCGGCGAGGGTGCGGGCAAAGCTGGCGCCGGCCAGCGGCATCTGCGGTTCGCCGTAGACGGTGCGCGGCGGCTCGATGCCGACCACCTCGTAGATCGTCGGCACGATGTCGTTGCAGTGCAGGAAGTTGTCGCGCGGCACGGTGTCGGCGGCGATCTTCGCGGGCCAGCGCACCGCCAGCGGATTCCGGGTGCCGCCCAGATGCGACGCCAGCAGCTTCATGCCCTTGTACGGCGTGCTGCCGGCCCAGGCCCAGCCCGCGTGGTACTGATTGTCGACCAGGGGAGAGCCCAGGACGTCCAGCCCGCCGAGCTCATCGAGCGCGTCGATGTGCTGGCGCACCGTCGTGGGAATTCCGTTCTGCGCCAACAGCTCTGAGATGGTGCCGTTCTGGCCTTCGCCGGAGGAACCGTTGTCGCCCCAGATGTACAGGAACAGGGTGTTGTCGCCGTAGCCGAGGGCATCGAGTTCGTCGGCGATCCGGCCGACCTGCACGTCGACGTGCTCGGCGTAGCCGGCGGCGACCTCCATCAGGCGCCGCTGGAACGGCTTCTCGTCCTCGGGGATGTCGTCCCACGCCGGCAGGGTCTCGTCGCGTTCGGTGAGTTCGCAGTCCTGCGGAATCCAGCCCTTTTCCTTGGCCCGCTCGAAGACCCGCTGCCGGTAGGCATCCCAGCCGTCGTCGAACTTGCCCGCGTACTTGTCCGCCCATTCCTTCATGATGTGGTGCGGGCCGTGCAGGCAGCCGCTCGCCCAATACATGAAGAACGGCTTGTCGGCATTGAAGGCCTTGTGCCGGCGCAGCCACGAGATGGCGTCATCGGCGAGGTCTTCCGACAGGTGGTAGCCCTCTTCGGGAGTCTTCGGCGGGGCGACCACCGTGGTGTTGCGGACCAGGTTGGGTTCGTACTGGGACGCCTCACCGGCGAGAAAGCCGTAGAAGTATTCGAAACCCAAACCGGTGGGCCAGTTCTCGAACGGGCCGGCCGCGGTGGTTTCCTCTGCCGGGGTGTTGTGCCACTTGCCGAAAGCCGAGGTGGCGTAGCCGTACTGTTTGAGAACTTCGGCGACCGTCGCGCTGGACCGCGGAATCTTGCCCGCGTACCCGTCCCAGTCGTTGGCGAGTTCGGCGATCTGCCCGTTGCCGATCTCGTGATGATTGCGACCCGTCAGCAGCGAGGCCCGCGTCGGCGAGCACATGGCCGTGGTGTGAAACCTGTTGTAGGAGACGCCTTCCGCGCACACCCGGTCGAGTGTCGAGGTGGTCACTTCACCACCGAGAGTGGACGGCAGTCCGGGACCGGCGTCGTCGATGAGGACGATGACGATGTTGGGGGTGTCGTCGTGCAACCGCTTGGGGACGGTCCGCGGCTGGTACGTCGACTCCTGCAGCGTCCGGCCGGCGATGCTGGCGGATGGAACCGGCGGGAATGGCAACACGCCACCGTCCGGCAGTACCGGTGCCACCATACTCGTGTCAGACAACTCGACCCCTCCTTCTGCTGATGCGGCAAGAGACTGCTCCCCGATCCGGGGTCTACTGTGCCGTACGCCACTGACGGTCGCGTCAGCGGGGGAGATCTTTGCCGTGCCGGGTCAGCCCTGGTAGCCGTCCAGGAATCCGGTGAGTCCCGACGGGGCGTGCGGACCGATGGCGATCTGTTCGACGACGCCGATCCCGGTGCGCTCACCCATGGTCGCCTTCACGACGTTCTGCAGGTGCAGCGACGTGAAGTCCGTCGGATCGAAATCGCCCAACCGGATTGATTCCCTGCCGATTTCGTACGGGCCATGATTGGAGCCGTGGCCCCAGTGCGGGTGCCAATAGCCGATACCCCGCATCCGGAACGTATAGAGCTTCTCCAGTTCGATGTGTGTCTCGCCCTCGATGGGATCGGTGAACCACAGCTGGGCCCGCCGGATTTCGCGCCGCCCGGGCTCCCAGTCCAGTTCGTAGCCGATGTCGTAACACTCGCGTACGCCGACGCGACTGCACGGTGACGCACCGTTCGGCATCGGGTCCAGGACCGCGGCAGTCTCCAGCCACCGGCGGCCGTCCTCATGCTCATGGAACGCGTAGTGGGTGAATCGGTCTCCGAAATGCAATGGCGCCCAGAGCCAGAAGACCTGGAACGGCATGGGTTGGCGCAACACGGCGAGCTGTTCGCCGACCGGACGGATGCCCCACGACCGATCCCGGGTGCCCGGCACGTCACCGGCTCTGACCGCAAGGTCCTCGCCGTCGACGCTGATGATCCCTTCCCACGACCCCCATTGCGTCAGCCTGGTGTGGTCGGTCAGCACGATGCCTTCAGCGGTGCGGCGCTGTTGACGTGGCTCCTCCACGGCCACGGTGGTGGCTCGGAAGGTCAGGTCGCAGGATATGTTCTGCTCGTTGTCCTCGACGACATAGCGGATGGTCCGCAATGGTTCGGCGACTTCGACGCGGAAGGGGCCGATGGTCGCCGACCGGTCCAGGGGCATCGCGCCCGAGGCGAAGATCGAATGTTCGACACCGTCTTTCACGACACTGAACGCGGCGTCGATGATGCCGCGAACGGGGTAGTGCCCCATGGCCGCACCGAAGTAGAAGTCGCCGTCACGCTGGTGGCCGTTGAACCAGTAACGGTCGTAGTGGTTGGGGTCACCGCTGGCCGGCACGCCTACCGGGTCTGCCGAGGCGTGAATCGGATAGTCGTCAAAGGGCGTCAGCACGGCGGCGTCACCGCTCCGGGTCGTTGATCTTAACCAGCATCTTTCCGATGTTCGCCCCGGTGAACAGACCGTTCAGCGCGTCGATGCTGGATTCCAGTCCCTCGTAAACGGTTTCGCGATGCACCAGCAGGCCCTGCTGTTCCCAACCGCTGAGCGCGGCGAAGGCCTCGTCGAATCGTGCCCACTCCTCGAGTGCGATGAAGCCCTGCATCGTCGAGGCCGTCGACAGCAGGTTCACGTAGTTGGACGGACCGGGGTGGTCGCCGTTGAGGTACGTCGTGATGATGCCGCACATGACCACCCGCGCCCGGTGGGCGAGGTTGCCGAGTGCGGCATTGAGAATGTCGCCACCGACGTTGTCGAAGTAGACGTTGATGCCGCCCGGACAGGCCGCCCTCAAGGCGGCCGGGAAATCGTCGGCCTTGTAGTCGACGCAGGCGTCGAACCCGAACTCCTCGACCACGACGCGACACTTCTCCGGGCCGCCCGCAATGCCGACGACGCGCGCGCCGGCGATCTTGGCGATCTGCCCGGCGACCGATCCGGTGGCGCCCGCGGCGGCCGAGACGACGACCGTCTCGCCCGGTTGGGGCTTTCCGACGCCCGTCATGCCGAAGTAGGCGGTCGCCCCGGTGGGGCCGTAGATCGACATCACCGCGAGAGGGTCGGTGTACCCGACCACCGGCGTGCTGAACAGGTCGTCGCGGATGATCGCGTAGTCCTGCAGGCCGGTCAGCGTGGTGACCAGGTCACCGACTTTGTAGGCCTCGCAACGAGATTCGACGACCTCGCCGATGCCGGCCACGCGCACCACCTCACCGAGCCCCAGCGCCGGGAGGTAACCGGGTTCGCCGTCCAGCCAGGTGCGGGCAGCGGCGTCGATGCCGACATAGGTGGTCCGCAGCAGTGCTTCACCCTCTGCGGGGACCGGTGCGGGCGCCGTCACCATCTCGGTGTCGTCGGGGGAGACCAGACCGTTGGGGCGGCGCCGCAGCAGGATCTGACGGTTTTCTCGGTTCATCGTGTCGTTTCTGTGGGTACCGGCGAGTTTTCATATTGATTATTAAAAGTCCTCTCGGTTATCGTCAACCCCGAATATGGAAGTGGTCGCCAGGAGAGTCCGATGAGCGTCAACAACGCAGCACCCCGCCGGGGGCGGCCGCCGCGTGTCGACCAGAGTGCCATTGCCGCAGCGGTTTTGGAGATCGGCACCGAGAACGCCACCATGCGCCGGGTCGCCGAGCATCTCGGTATCAGCCTGCCGGGGCTCTACCATCACGTGAAAAACCAGCACGACCTGCTGCGCCTGGCCACCGTCAGTGCCCTGACGAACTCACCGCCGCCGCGGTACACCGGCGGACACTGGGCGACCTGGCTCCGCGACTATGCGTCCTACATCCGGACAGTGCTGGCCGCCGAACCCGCGCTGGTGGAGAAGTTCGTCAGTGGTGCGGTCGGCCATGACGTCGAGATGGAGTACACCGCCGATGCAGTGGAAGCGCTTGCCGCGCAAGGTTTGTCGCCGAGCGACGCCCTCGCGGTGTGGGCATCGGTGAGTACCATGGCAGTCGGCAGTGTCACCGAGGCCCATCGCGAATACCTGTACTCGGAGAGCGGGCAGCCGTGGCTGGCCCGGATTCTCACGCTCACCGCCAAACGTTCACCGTCGGAGTTTCCGACGTTGCGTGCCATCGCGAAATCAGGTGACGACCCGTTCGGTGACGAGGCCTTCCAGCATCGAATCACGTTGCTGCTGACCGGTATCGCCGCGCATTACGGGCTGCCCCTCTAGCGCCGAAACGGCACTCCGGCAGAGCAAGTCTCGTGAACTTGCCTGCCGGAATGCCGTTTCGGTGGAAGTGGATCAGCTGCGCGGGTACGTCGGGTATTCGATACCCGAGAGGAACTGCACGACGCGGACGACCTGGCACGAGTAACCGAACTCGTTGTCGTACCAGCAGTACAGGATCGCCTGGTCGCCATCGACGATGGCCGCGTTCGCGTCGATGATGGACGCCGCACGCGAACCGATGAAGTCGCTCGACACCGCGTCGGTGGCCGCGGTGTAGTCGAGGTTGCGGCTCAGCGGGCCCGACAGCGACGTCTCGCGCAGGTGCGTGAGCACCTCGTCCTTCGTCGTCTCCTTCTTGAGCTGCAGGCTCAGGATGGCGATCGAGACGTCGGGCGTGGGGACGCGGATCGAGTTGCCCGTGATCTTGGCCTTGAGCTCCGGCAGGGCCTTGGCGACGGCCGAGGCGGCACCGGTCTCGGTGATCGTCAGGTTCAGCGGCGCGGAACGGCCACGACGGTCGGCCTTGTGGTAGTTGTCCAGCAGGTTCTGGTCGTTGGTGAACGAGTGCACCGTCTCGACGTGGCCGCGGATGATGCCGAACTTCTCGTCCATCGCCTTGAGCGGCGGGACGATCGCGTTGGTGGTGCACGACGCACACGAGAAGATCTGCTGGCTGACATCCTGGCCGAGGTGGTTGACGCCGTGCACGATGTTCGGCACGTCGCCCTTGCCCGGCGCGGTCAGGACGACCTTCGAGACGCCCGGACGCAGGTGCTGCTCGAGACCCGCGCGGTCGCGCCACTTGCCGGTGTTGTCGATGAGGATGGCGTCGTTGATGCCGTACTGCGTGTAATCGACCTCGGACGGGTCGTTGGCGTAGATGAACTTGATGACGTTGCCATTGGCGATGAGGAGGTTGTTCTCCTTGTCGACCTTGATGGTGCCGTTGAAGTGTCCGTGCACCGAGTCGCGCCGCAGCAGCGAAGCGCGCTTCTTCAGGTCATCGGCGCCGCCGCTGCGGACCACGACGGCGCGGAGGTTCAGGCCGTTGCCGCCGCCGGCCTTCTCGACGAGCAGTCGCGCCACGAGGCGACCGATCCGGCCGAAGCCGTACAGGACCACGTCGCGCGGGCCCTGCGGCTCGGCCTTGTTCTCACCGGTGACGTCGGACAGCGCGTCGGCGACGAAGTCGGCGACCGAGAGGCCACGCTCATCGGCGCGGTAGGCGTGTACCAGCAGGCCGAGATCGATCTTGGCCGGACCCAGGTCCAGGTTCGCCAGCGCCTCGAGGAACGGGAAGGTCTCGACCACCGACAGCTCTTCGCCGGCGATCTGCCGAGCGAAACGGTGGGTGCGCAGGATGCTGATCACCGACTTGTTCACCAGCGACCGGCTGTGCAGCAGGACGGTGACGCCGCGCGTGCGGTGCAAGGTGCCGACGATCGGAATCATCGCCTCCGCCAGGGCTTCCTGGGTGTTCCAATTGGCAAGTTCTGGTGTATTCAACTCATCTGTCCTACGGGTCGCTTGGCCGATCGCGCTGAGCAGCGCATTCATGTTAGCGATCGGCATTTCCGGTTCTGCAGGTCGTCCCGCTGGCAGGGCACGTAGGGGTTGACAGGCACGCGGGCGCGTGCGCCGAACAGGCCTCACCCAGGTGTTTCAGCGCGGCGTCAGCGTGTGGCCGGCTGGATCCGCCGCAACACCGGCACCAAACCGGCGAGCGCCGCGATGTTCGCCACGACGATCAGGGCCATGGTGTAGCCGGGGGAGATGTCGTAGACGGCACCGAGCAGGCCGCCGGCGATCAGCAACGCGACGCCCCGCAACAGGGCCAGCCAGCCGAAGGCGATGGCCCTGGTGTTTGCCGGCACGAGCTCGGTGACCACCGATTTCACCGTGGAATCGAGCACGCCGTTGACGACACCCCAGACCGCGACGCCGACCCAGACCAGGGTGCGGTCACCGGTGAAAGCAATCGCCGAGCACGCGGCGGCGAGGGGAACCGCGAGCAGCACGATCGGTCCGCGCTTGTCGTACACCCGGCCCATCACCAGACCCGCTGCGCCGTCCACCGCCATCGCGATCGCGAACAGGATCGGCACCTGGGCGTCGGTGAGCAGTCCGGTGCGCTGGGCATGGAACGCCAACAATGGGAATGATGCGACGCCGCATGACAGCAGGCCGATCGCGACGACGTACTGCCAGAACTGGGCGGGCAATCGCTTCGGCACCGCGGGGCTGCCCGGGGTGGATTCCGTGGCTTCGCGAACGGCTTCTTCTTCGTAGCTCCGCGGGTCGGGAACGCGAAACCGAAGCCAGCCCAGCAGGACCAGGACCAGGACGCCGGGAACGATGAGTACGCCGAACGCCATTCGGTAGTCGCCCGCGTGGGCGCTCAACACCGCCGCGAGCAGCAGCGGCCCGGCGATGGCACCGGTCTGGTCGAGGGCCTGGTGCACGCCGAACGCGCTGCCGCGCCCGGTGCTCGTCGACGCATGCGACAGCAGAGTGTCCTTCGCCGGCGAGCGCACCGCCTTGCCGAGACGCTCGGTGCCGTACAACAGCAGCGCTGGAACGAGAGATCCGGTGACGCCGATCAACGGGACACTCAGCACGGTCAGCGCGTAGCCGGTGATCGTCCACGTCCAGTAGTGCTGGGTGCGCGAGACGGCATAGCCGGCGACGACGCGCAGCCCGTATCCGATGAATTCGCCTGCGCCGGCGACCAATCCGACGACTGCGGCGGACGCGCCGAGGGTCGCAAGATAGGGGCCGATGATGCTGCGGGCGCCTTCGTACACCATGTCGGCGAGCAGACTCACCACCCCGAAGACGAGGACGAAGTGCCAGGGCTTGAGCGGTCGGCCGGTCACGCACCGATTGTGCACGGGACCCGGCGGCAATACATGGCACGTGTCCGACCCGTCTGGCATAATCGTACATATGTTCGAACATGTGGGTGTCGGGGCCGGCGGTGTGCTGGTTCACGATGCCTCTGTGGTCGATGCGGTGGTGCATTTCGCGCGGGTGTCGAATGTGGCCGAGTGCGGGAAGTTCCGGGCGATCGCTGATCTGGTGGCGTTGCGTGTCGATGACGAAGATGGCCGGCAGTGGTGGGCCTGTGATGGGTGGGATGCTGCGGTCGCCGAAGTCGGGGCGGCGCTGGGGATCGGGAAGCGCGAAGCGTCGGGGCAGTTGTCGATTGCGGTCGCGTTGCGGTTCCGGTTGCCGAAGGTGGCGGCGGTGTTCGCTGATGGTGGGGTGTCGGCGCGGACGGTGGGGACGATCTGTTGGCGTACCCGTTTGGTGGAGGATCCCAATACGCTGGCGGTGATCGATGTTGCGTTGGCGGGGGCGTTGTCGGAGTGGGCGGGGTTGTCGCGCAAGAAGATTGAGCGCAAGATCGATGGTTGGGTGCAGAAGTTCGACCCGGCCGCGGTGTTGAAGGTGCGCTCGGCTGCGCGGCGGCGTGGGGTCGGGGTGGGCAAGCCCGATGATGAGACCGGGGTGGCCTCGATCTGGGGTGCGCTGTTGGCCACCGATGCCGAGTTGTTGGATCGGGTGCTGGACGAGATGGCCCGGCAGGTGTGTGAGGACGATCCGCGGACGTTCGGTCAGCGGCGGGCTGACGCGTTGGGGGTGTTGGCGGTTCGTGGGGATCGGTTGGTGTGCCAGTGCGGCGATCCGGATTGCCCGGCGGCTGGGCCGGATGCGCGGGCGGCGGCGGTGGTGATTCATGTGCTCACCGATCAGCTGCCGGTGCCGGTGACTGACCCGCTGCTCAGTGGGGACCCGGCCGCGCCCCCGACCCCGGCACCGACCCAGCCTGCACCTGAGCCGGTGTTCACACCCGAACCTGAGCCTGAGCCCGCGCCGGCGGATGACGTGGCGCCGATGCCCGCGCCTGCACCGGCGGCCGATTCGCGGTCTGCCCAAACCCTGACTCCTGCTGGGGTCGAACGGGCCGGCGACAGCACGTCCACGCCAGTGCCGGCCAGCAGACCCGCGCATACACCTGCTCCGGCGGCTGAGTCGGCGCCCACCCCTGAAGCCCATGCGGCGCACCCGCCGGTCCCGACTTCCGCTCCGACTTCCACCAAGCCCCCAGCGCCGGTGCGCACCCCGGTCGGTTATGTCCTCGGCGGTGGTGTGGTGCCCCCGGCGGTGCTCGCGGACTTGGTGGCTCGCGGCGCGAAAGTCCGCACCGTGGCTTCGGCTGCGGATCTGGCTGAGGTGTCGCGGTATCGGCCGTCGGCGGCGATGGATGAGTTCGTGCGGGTGCGGGCCATGACCTGTATGTTCCCGGGCTGCGATCAGCCCGCCACCGCCTCCGATGTGGACCACACGATTCCGTGGCCGGTCGGGCCGACGCATCCGGGCAACCTGAGCCCGAAGTGCCGCAAACACCATCTGCTGAAAACGTTCTACGGCGGGCCGGATGGGTGGCAGGACCGTCAACAGCCTGACGGGACGATTGTGTGGACCGCACCCACCGGTCACACCTACATCAGCGTGCCCGAAAGCCGGATCCTGTTTCCTCGCACGGTCACCGACACCCCGCTGCCGAACCCGCCACCAGAGGACACCGATCTGGACACCACCGCGGCTCCTGGCCGGGGTGTGATGATGCCCATCCGGCGCCGCACCCGTGCCCAGAACCAGGCTCAGCAGATCGCCTACGAGCGCGCCCTCAACCAGGCCGACATCGACGAACGCGAAGCCGCACAAGAAGCCTTCGCCCGCCAACGCAAAGAACGCCAAGAACGCGAAGCCGCAGAAGCCGCCCAAGCCGCGGCGGCCGCCGAATCAGCAGAGCAACAAAACATCCCACCGCCGCAGTGAGGCAGATGGCTAGTGTGCGTGGTCGAACAGAACCAAGGTGTCGGCCAAGTTGCCGTCGACGAAGTAGGCGCGGCAGGTGAAAGGGTCACGAATCGTGCCGCCCGCTTCGGCCTTGGCGTCGACCATTCCCGACACGTTCCACACGGTGATGCGGCTGTGGTCAACGCCTTTCAGCGGTTCGTCGGTCATCAGCGGAAACATGTCCTGCCCATCCGTCTCCAGCGTGCCGGCAACTGAGCGCACGTCGGAAAGCTGAGCCGAATCGGGCGATGCCAATTGCTTGCGCACGTCGGCTTGGCATCTGTCGCGGGCCACGTCTTGCGCGCGCTGCGGCTCAGGCCTGGCGAGGCCGAACCCGTGTGTCTTCATGGCGATCATCGCCAGGACCGCCCCCGCAAGAACACACACCGCTCCGATGACGAGGAACCGGCTCGGTCGGCGCGGTTCTCCATGGTCAGCTGTCATGGACCGAACGTAACCTGCGTCCCGTCGCATCCCGTCACGGACTTGCCGGGTGGGAACTTTTGCGGATCGACATCCGGGATGACGGTGTCCCAGCGATACGCGCGCTGGGCGTCGGCGGCGCAGCCCTCATTGGCGGTGTCGTACAGGACCCGGAAGGTATGCGGATCGGCGCCGGCGATCACCCGGTCTTGGTAGTAGGCCCGCTGATTGTCGACGGCGTAATTGAAAACGCTGTCGTTGAGTCGGCGGAAGGTCGCCGCGTCCGCCCCGGGGATCGCTTCGCATCGGTAGTACACCGCGTGAATATCCTTGGTGTAGTCCAGGTTTCGGTCGTCGGGGGTGATGCGCAGGATCTCGAAGTGTGCGGGGTCGTCCGAAATCTCGCGGTCCTTGCAGTAGACGGCACCGCTGTCCTTCGCGAGATCGCTGTTGATCGTCTCGAAGTGGTCGGGGTCGCCGCTGAGGGGCAGGGTGCCGGCCCAGATGTGGTTGCGGTCCTTGGCCCAGCCGTAATTCAGCCAGTCGAACGTGGTGACATCCGCACCGGCGATCCGAGCCCCGCGGTAGTAGGCATGCGCCTTGTCCCGCGCGTAGCCGCTGGAGAGCTTGTGGAAGGAGCCGGCGTCCGCGCCGGCGACTTCGCGAGGTGACGAGTCGATGCCGCCCGTCCAGTACACCTTGCCATCCTCGACGTAGTAGCCGCCGACGACCTTCGGGCTACAGGCAGGCGTCAGGAGCACTGCCGAGACAGCCAGCGCGCTAACCCATCGACGCACCTGCCCACCTCCTGTCGGTCCCAGGATTAGACGTTCGCACAAACACGCGGGCCGTGCACCTATCTATCGAGATGACAGGCTACGATTGCCGCAGACAACTCAATACGCCGACAACGCGCTGTGGGAGAACCCCCGGAAACGGGGCGCCGTAGGAGCAAGTCCTCCCCGGGAATCTCTCAGGCCCAAATACCGCAGCGTCGAGGCAACTCTGGAGAACAGTGCGGATCAGCAGATCCGCGCTTACCGAAGGTGAACGGCGCTTACGCGTCAAAACTCTCAGGTTTCAGGACAGAGCGGGGAGGTGCTACCCAACGACGCGTCGAGCAGTCGACGCCCCGCGAACCGGAGTCACCTCATGTCTGTCCGTACAATAATTGGTAAGAACCACAACAGCTTTCGTGACCGCACTGGTCCGGCATCTCCGCTGTTGGCCGAACACCGCGCCCTGGCAGCTAGTTTCACCGACTTCGCCGGGTGGGAAATGCCACTCAAGTACGGCAGTGAACTCGAAGAGCACCGGGCGGTACGCGAGGCGGCGGGCCTGTTCGACCTGTCGCACATGGGTGAGGTCGCGGTCACGGGACCGGAAGCGGCGGCAGCACTGGACTTCGCGCTGGTCGGTGAGGCTTCCAAGATTGGTGTGGGGCGGGCCAAATACTCGTTGATGTGCGACGCCGATGGCGGTGTCATCGATGACCTTGTGGTGTACCGGCTGGGCACTGACGCCTTCCTGGTCGTTGCCAATGCGGCCAATGCGCCGACCGTGGCCCGCGAACTGGTCAGGCGCGCAGCGCAATTCGACGCGATTGTCGATGACCAGTCACTGGCGACCGCACTGATCGCGGTGCAGGGACCGGCGTCCGAGGCCATCGTCAGCTCGCTGGTGCCGCACCGCCGGAGAGCCGCCGTTGCCGAGCTCCCGTACTACGCGGTGATCGATGCTCAGGTGGCCGGCATCGACGTGCTGCTCGCGCGCACCGGCTACACCGGGGAAGACGGCTTCGAGCTCTACGTGCCCAATGGTCAGGCCGTGGCACTGTGGCGAGCGCTGCTCGCAGCCACCTCCGAGGCCGGCGGCGTACCCGCGGGTCTCGCATGCCGCGACACGCTACGGCTGGAGGCCGGCATGGCGCTCTATGGGCACGAGCTCACCGCGGACATCAACCCTTACCAGGCAGGCCTCGGCAAGGTGGTGCGCCTGGGCAAGGACTTCGTCGGATGTGATGCGCTGCAGCAACTTTCCGCGCAGAACGGCCAGCGGGTGCTGGTCGGACTGAAGGGCGATACCCGACGCGCCGCGCGGTCCGGCTACACCATCCATCACGACGACGAGGCGGTGGGCACCGTGACCTCGGGCACGCTGTCGCCGACCCTGGGATACCCCGTCGCGCTGGCCTATCTCGACGCCGCGCTGGCGGAACCCGGCACCAGGGTGCAGGTCGACGTCCGAGGGCGAAAAGAGCCGTTCGAAGTCACCCCGGCGCCGTTCTACCGTCGCCCCTGAATACGAGACGACCACTTCAGGAAGGACCACCATGGCCACCAACGTCATCCCCGACGATCGCAGCTACACCGAGGAGCATGAATGGGTACTCATCGCGCCCGGCGCCGCCCTTCCCGACACCCCGGTGCGGGTCGGCATCACCGCGGTCGCGGCCGCGGCCCTCGGTGATCTGGTGTACGTCGACCTGCCCGAAGTCGGGTCCGCCATCACCGCCGGCGAGACCTGTGGCGAGGTCGAATCGACCAAGACCGTCTCCGAGCTGTACCCGCCGGTGAGCGGCACGGTCACTGCGGTCAACAGCGCCGCGGTCGATGATCCCAGCATCATTACCGCTGACCCCTACGATGCCGGTTGGCTCTTCGAGGTGCAGCCGACCGCGGCCGGAAACCTGCTCACCGCAGCCGATTACGCCGCACGCAACGAGGAATAGCCATGAGCATCTCGGTCGTCGCGGCCGCTCCGCTCGCCAACGGTGCCGCCGATTCCGGACATCTCGACCCGCAGGTGCGTACCCTGGCCGAACAGTTCCCGCTCTACCCGGAGTTGTAATGGCGATCAGCGTGTTCGACCTGTTTTCCGTCGGGATCGGGCCGTCGAGTTCACACACCGTCGGCCCGATGCGGGCGGCCGGCATGTTCGTCGACGAACTCATCGCCCGCAAGACGATCGACGACGTCGTCGATGTTCGAGTCGATCTGTACGGGTCGCTGGCGGCCACCGGCGGCGGCCACGGCACGATGCCCGCCATCCTGCTCGGACTGGAGGGCTGCCGTCCCGAGACCATCGAGACCGACGAGATGGAACAGCGGCTGGCGGCCATCAGGGCCAACGGTACGGTCCGGCTGGGTGGCCGGATCGAGCTCCCTCTCGCCGAATCCGACATCGCCCTGCACCCGGCGCAGCAGCTCGACCGTCATCCCAACGCGATGACGATCACTGCCCGTTCGGCCGACGGCGAAGTGCTCTTCGGCGAGACGTATTTTTCTGTCGGGGGTGGCTTCGTCGTCACCGAAGACGACTTGGCGCAGCCACCCGAATGTGGCAGAGATGCGGACACTTTCACGTCGGCGGCAGAACTCCTGGCGATCACCGACCGCGAGCGCATCCCCATCAGTGCGGTGATGATGAGTCAGGAATCGACGACGCGCACCGAAACCGAGGTGCGTCGACAGCTGCTACACATCCGCGATGTGATGCTCGCGTGCGCGACCAACGGCATGTCCCGCGACGGCTACCTGCCCGGAAAGCTGATGGTCCGCCGGCGAGCCAAGGACTGGTTCGTCCGGCTGAGCGCGGAAGACCCCGGGCGCGACCCGGCCTTCGCCGAGGACTGGGTGAACCTGGTGGCACTGGCGGTGAACGAGGAGAACGCCTCGGGTGGTCGCATCGTCACCGCACCGACCAACGGTGCCGCCGGCATCATTCCGGCGGTCCTGTACTACGCGCTGCACTACACCGCGGCGGGCAAGGCCGATCCCGACGACGTCACCGTCCGGTTCCTCCTGACTGCCGGCGCCATCGGATCCCTGTACAAGGAACGCGCATCGATCTCGGGTGCAGAGGTCGGCTGCCAGGGCGAGGTCGGATCGGCGGCATCGATGGCTGCCGGTGGCCTCGCCGAAATCCTCGGTGGCACACCACAACAGGTCGAAAACGCCGCCGAGATCGCGATGGAGCACAGCCTGGGCCTGACCTGCGATCCGATCGGAGGTCTCGTGCAAATCCCGTGCATCGAACGCAACGCCATCTCGGCGGGCAAGGCCATCAATGCCGCTCGCATGGCACTGCGCGGTGACGGCACCCACCGGGTCAGCCTTGACCAGGTCATCGAGACGATGCGCGCGACCGGCATGGACATGAGCTCCAAATACAAGGAAACCTCGACCGGTGGCCTCGCCGTCACCGTTAATGTCGTCGAATGCTGAACGACATCACGGCCCCGCCGGTGCGCATCGGCATCCTGGGCGCCGCCCGGATCGCGCCGCTGGCGCTCGTCAAACCGGCGAGGGGCCGCAGCGACGTCGTCGTGGCGGCAGTGGCTGCCCGCGACACTCAGCGGGCCGACCAGTTCGCCGCGCGTCACGGCATCGGTACCGCATATGGGAGTTACGACGCGCTGATCGCAGATCCCGAGGTGGACGCGGTGTACATCCCGCTGCCGAATGGTCTGCACGGCAGGTGGATCCGGGCCGCCCTCGACGCCGGTAAGCATGTGCTCTGCGAAAAACCGTTCACCGCCAACGCAACTGAGGCCCAGGACATCGCACAGCGGGCGGCGGCGTCGGACCGCGTGGTGATGGAGGCGTTCCACTACCGCTACCACCCGCTGGCTCTACGCGTCGAGGAGATCATCGCCTCCGGCGAGCTGGGGAAGCTGCAACACGTCGAGACGGCGATGTGCTTTCCGCTGCCCAAGTTCTCCGACATCCGGTACAACTACGCGCTCGCCGGTGGCGCGACGATGGACGGCGGGTGCTACGCCATCCACATGGCGCGCATCTTCGGCGGCGGCGGTACTCCCGAGGTCGTATCGGCGCAGGCGAAACTCCGTGACGGGCACGTCGATCGCGCGATGACCGCCGAATTGCGTTATCCCGCAGGGCATACCGGCCGCGTGCGCTGCAGTATGTGGTCGACGAGCCTGCTCGCGATGAGCGCGCGGGTCATCGGGGAGCACGGCGAGCTGCGGGTCTTCAATCCCGTGCTGCCCCAGATGTACCACCGCCTCGCGGTCCGCAGCGCGAACGGCAAACGCGTGGAACGATTTTCACGACGAGCGTCCTACAGCTATCAGCTGGACGCCTTCGCCGGTGCGGTACTGCGCGGTGAACCGGTCAAGACGACGCCGAAGGATGCGGTCGAGAACATGACCGTCATCGATGCCGTCTACCGGGCCGCCGGCCTTCCGGTGCGGCAGCCGGCATGAGACCGACTGAGGATCGGCTCGGTATCGAGGCGCTGAGTGTGTTCGGCCTGCCGCCGGTCGAATTCGTGGATCTGGCCGCGGATCTCGGGTGTCGGTACATCACGGTCTTCCTCCGGAATCTCGCCGTGCTGCCACTGGGCTATCCGCCGTTCGCGCTCATGGACGGCAGCCGGCTGCGGGCTGACCTGCTGGCCGCCATGCATCACCGCGGCGTCAGCATCTCGCTGGGTGATGGATTCCTGGTGCTGCCCGGCGCCGACATGCGGTCATTCGCAAGGGATCTCGACCTGATGGCCGAGCTGGGGGTGCCGCGCATCAATGTGGTCAGCCTCGACCCGGATCTCGACCGCACCTGCGATCAGGTGTGCACGCTGGCGGAGCACGCCGCCGAGCGGCAGATCGAGACTGTCGTCGAACCCGTGCCGGGCCTGACGATCGGCGATCTGTCGACGGCACTGGCTGTGCTCCAACAGGTCTCGCGGCCCGATGTCCGGCTCCTCATCGACACCATGCACCTGGTGCGCTCGGGTTCGGGCGCCGACGAAATCTCGGCGATCGCTCCCGACCAGATCGGTTACGCCCAACTCTGTGACACCACGCTCACGCCGCGGACCGACAACTATGCAGAAGAGGCCATGTTCGAACGCATGGTGCCGGGGGAGGGCGAGCTGCCGCTGCTGGAAATCCTTGCGGCTCTTCCCGACGACGTCGTCATCGGACTGGAAGTCCCGCAACGCGCGCCGGCGCTCGCCGGCGTCGGTCCGGCAGAGCGGCTCAGACCCTGCGTCGAAGCGGCGCAGGGTCTGTTGCGGCAGCGTCAGCTCAGCCGGCGAGGGTCTGCTTGAAACGGCGGACCATGAGAGCCACCACCGCGCCGAGGACCAGGACGACGACCGAACCGACCACGTTGACCAAGCCATTGGCGACGTCGAACGGGAACGTGAAGATGATGCCGAGCAGGATGGCGACCTGAATCAGCAGGCCGATGCCGACCACGGCACTCAGCCGGATGTGCAACGCGTGCAGCGCGGTGGTCGGGGTGTGCGCCGTGGCAGCCGGCATGAAGCGGGCCGCGACGAAGTGTGTCATGGGCTTTCCGAGCAGGCAGCTCGCCAGGAACACCGCCGCCGCCACGCCGCCGACGAGCGTCTGCCCGGCCAGCACGAGCCGGGGGTCGGTGGTGACCAGTGCGACCGCCAGGGTCAGGCCGAACATCAACATGAGATACCCGGAATACGGATCGAGCTGACGTGCTTTCACGAGCCCGTATGCCACCGGGATACCGGCGACGACCGTCGCGGCCAACAACGCGAAGTACTCGGAATGCCCGGTGGCACGGAGGCCGTAGAAGGCGACCAACGGGCTCCCGATCTCGAGAACGGTCCGCATGATCACGCGGCGTTTGGCAGCGGATCGGTCGGCGTCCGGGCGGTCGACCGGCTCCGGTCCGATGGTGTCGATCGACATGGCGGTCATGGTGGTGTCCTTCCCGGACGAGTCGGTGGCTTCGCGGTTCAGCGATGCCTACAGCGTCTCGCTCGGGCCGCCGCGGGTCTGTCCGGCGACCGGCCGACGTGGGGGAGGAAATCGATGTCCACCGATCGGGGGAGGCCTCGGCAGTGCCTAACCGCGATGCGCGTCAAAAGCCCACGTCAACCGGCTTGTTCGCGTTAGTGTCGTCACGACGTCACTCCCGTAAGGAGACAGCCATGGGCACCTACCGGACCGTCCTCGTCGGAACTGACGGCTCAGACTCGTCGATGAAGGCCGTCGAGCACGCCGCAACGTTCGCCGCTCAGCAGGGCGCGAAACTGGTGATTGCGACGGCCCATTTCCATGAAGTCGAAAAGGGCAGCTGGGCACGGGCGGCCGCACCTGAAAAGGCCAGTGATCGCCGTGCGGAGGACGTACTCGGGCGTGACGCCGGTTACCGGGTGCACGGTGACGCGCACGTGTACGAAATCCTCCGCGACGCAGCCGAACTCGCGCGTGGTGCGGGCGCGCAGGATGTCGTGGAGCGGTCGGTGATCGGTGCGCCCGTCGAGGCGTTGACCACGTTGGCGCGAGACGTCGACGCCGACCTGATCGTCGTCGGCGATGTCGGACTGAATACGACAGCGGGACGTCTGTTGGGCTCGGTGCCTGCCGATGTTGCGCGCAAGGCCAAGATCGACATCTTGATCGTGCACACCGTCGACTGACCTGGTGCCCATGTCGACGCACGACTACGCCACCTACGAGGAGTTCGGCCGAAAGTTCTTCGAGGTCGCGGTCACCGCTGACCGTGTTGCCGAGGGCTTCGGCACGATGGCCGGCGACACCTTCGAGCTCGGGCCGTTTCATGCCGGGCCGGCCGGGATCGCGCGGGTGACGGCGCGGGTCAGCATCGAGCAACCACAGGTGACACGCAGAGACGGCGACATGATCGCGTTCGACGTTCGCATTCCGCTGGACATCGATCTGCTCATCGACCTGCGCGTGGACCGCTCCCGGTTCGAGGTGACGGGCGAGATCGCGCTGATCGCGACCGCGCGCGCCGCCGAACCGCTGCTGTTGATCATCGATATCCCGAAACCGCACCGCAAAGACATCACCGTCAACGTGACGTCCCAGACGCTGCGGGGCGAGCTCCTGCGGATCGTGGCCGATGTCGACTCGGAGATCAAACGCGTCATCGCCAAGCAGGTCGGCCGCCGGATCGACGCGCCCGAAGCGCAGCAGGCGAAGGTCGTCGACATCGGCAAGCGCATAGCCAGCGCGTGGACCGGAGTCTGACCGCCGGCGCCCCGGCCCTGCCATGCTGAACGCATGGTGCAGTGTCGCGGTGGTTCTCGACACTGACCGCGCCGACGTCGGGTAGTTTCACGCCATGACGGTGTATGCCATTGCCCAGCTTCGCTTTACGGACCGACCCGCCTATGACAGGTATCAGAGCCGATTCATGGGCGTGTTCGCGAAGTACGCGGGAACCATCCTCGCCGCCGACGAGGCACCCGTGGTCATCGAAGGTGACTGGGACCGCGAGAAAGTCGTGCTGATGTCGTTTCCCGACGAACCGTCGTTCCGTGAATGGGCGGATTCGCCTGAGTACCAGGAAATCTCGGTCGACCGACGGGCCGGGTCCGACGCCGTCGTCCTGCTCGTGAAGGGAGTCGGCGCGCCATAGGGCGGAACGCCCCAGGTCCCAGTTACGGTGCCGGCCATGCCGGTTGCTGCAGTGTGCACTGTGAACCTTCTTGCCCGTGTGTGAAATAGATTGGCGCACTACGTGTTCAAAACCTATGGAAGATCAGGGATCGGCGTGCCTAGTTCGCCGGCGCGACGCCGTTCAGGACGAAGTCGATGACGGCACCGGCGACGTCGCGTTGGGTCTTTCCCGAGCCGACGGCGTTGTGCAGCAGCGCTGTCATCATGACCGCGCCGAAGATGCTGACCGCATCGGTGTGCGGCTCCGCGACGCGCTTCAAGGTGCCGTCGGCGGCACCAGCTTCGAGCACACGCGCGATGGGTTCGTAGAACGCATGCTGGACAGCCGAGGCCAGGTCGGGGAGACGGATGGCGCGGCCCAGGTCGCCGACCAGCGCCATGCTGGTTCCCGGTCGATTCATCGTGTGGGCGACCTGCGCGGTGATGACGGCGATGAGTCGCTCCCGCCCGCTACCGGCGGAATCGGCGGCAGCGGCGACATCACGAGCCAGGTCACCGAGTGAATCGCGCAGCAGAAAGCCGAGGATGTCGTCCTTGCCGGTGAAGTAGTAGTACAGGGTGGCCTTCGGGACACCGGACGCGGCGGCGATCTCTTCGATCTTCGTGTTCTCCAGGCCTTTGGCGGCGATCAGGTCGGCCGCGGCATAGAGCTTGCTCGCCACCGTCCCGGGCACTGCCCGTCCCGTCTGCTCAACCACGAATCGAAGTGTACGAGCCGCCGGGCCACCGGATTCCGGGACCGTGGAACCGACATCCAAACTGATATGTTGTACTCAAAGTCTAAACCGCTGGTTCTAGATGCAGGTCGGAGTGATCATCATGGGCAACGTCACCGCTGACGTCGTTGTGGTCGGTTACGGAGCAGCCGGCGCGTGCGCCGCGCTCGAAGCTCGGGCACAGGGTGCGGACGTCCTCGCCATCGACCGGTTCAACGGGGGCGGTGCCACGCAGGTATCCGGCGGGATCATCTACGCCGGCGGTGGCACCTGGGTCCAGCGTCAGGCCGGCATCGAGGACAGTGCCGACGCGATGTACACCTACCTGCACGCCGAGGTCGGCGACTCGGTGCGGCCGGAAACACTGCGGCGGTTCGTCGACGGCAGCCCCGCGATGATCGACTGGCTCACCGCACACGGTGTGCCGTTCGAAGCATCGGTGTGCCCGTACAAGACGTCGTACCCCAACAACAAGTACTACCTGTACTACTCGGGGAGCGAGAACTCCGGACACTTCCGTGCGCTCACCCCGCCGGCGCAGCGCGGTCACCGGGCCAAGGGACCGGGCGCGTCGGGCAAGAAGATCTATCAGCCACTCGCGGCGTCAGCGCGCCGCGCGGGCGTGCGCACGATGTTCCACACGCGCGCCAACTCGCTGCTGACCGACGCTGACGGCCGGGTCGTGGGGGTCCGGACCAGCACCATGGCGCACGCCCCGGCGTGGGTGCAGCGGCGCTACGCGACCTACGCGGCTCTTGCCGTGAAACCGGGTATCTACTACCCGCCGCTGCGTGCGGCCATGGAGCGGCGCCTGGCCGGCCTCGAGCGCCGGTACGCCCAGACCGTCGACGTCCATGCCCGCAAAGGCGTAATCCTCTGTGCCGGTGGCTATATCGCAAATCGAGAGTTGATCGAGCAACACGCACCGGGCTATCGCGACGGTCTGCAGCTCGGCACCAGCGCCGACGACGGCAGCGGCATGCAGTTGGCCGTCGACGTCGGCGGTGCCGTGGATCGGCTGGACAACGTGTCGGCGTGGCGGTTCATCACGCCGCCCAGTGCCATGCTCGGCGGGCTCGTCGTCGACGAACATGGGCAGCGCTTCATCGACGAAACCCGTTACGGCGCAGCGATCGGCAACGCGATGGTGCAAGGCCACAACGGGCGGGGCTGGGTCCTGGTCGACCGGGCGCTGCTCGAGCAGGCGCGCGAACAGCTTCCGCAGCAGGCGATCTGGTTCCAGCGCCTGCAGATGGAGGCGATGCTACGGACCGATCGCGTGGAGGCCGCCACCATCGAAGCAGTGGCCGCCAAGGCCGGCGTCGACCCGGAGGGGCTGCGCCGAACCGTCGCAGAGCACAACGAGGCCGCGGCGTCGGGACGACCGGATCCGATGGGCAAGCCGGCCGACTACGTCCACCCCATCGAACAGGGGCCGTACTCGCTGATCGCGATCTCGATCAAGCGGAGCCTGATCAATCCGTGCCCGATGTTCACCCTCGGCGGCCTCATCGTCGACGAGGACACCGGCGCCGTGAAAACTCCCGAGGGACAACCGATCGACGGCCTCTTCGCGGCAGGACGCACAGCGGTCGGCATCTGCGCCAACTCTTACGTGAGCGGGCTGTCGCTGGCCGACTGCGTGTACTCGGGACGACGTGCCGGCGCGCACGTCGTCCAACTCCCTTCGGTCAGCGCTCGCTGAGTGACAGATCGTCGTCGAACTGCTGCGGCGACGGCCACTTTGCGGGCACCGGGCGCTGGCGCACGATCTGCGGCCACCAGAACCACTTGCCCAGCAGTGCGGCGATCGATGGTGTCATGAACGATCGCACCACGAGCGTGTCGAACAGCAGGCCGAGGCCGATGGTCGTACCGATCTGCCCGAGGATCACCAGCGGGCTGAAGATGAACGCGGCCATCGTGGCGGAGAAGACCAGGCCGGCCGCCGTGACGACGCTGCCGGTGCCGCCCATCGACCGGATGATGCCGGTGTTGAGGCCGGCATGCAGCTCCTCTTTGAAGCGGGACACCAGCAGCAGGTTGTAGTCCGCGCCGACGGCCAACAGCAGGATGATGGCGAGCGGCACCACGACCCAGTACAGATGGATGCCGAAGATGTACTGCCACACCAGAACCGACAAGCCGATCGATGCGCCCAGCGACAGTACGACGGTACCGACGATGACGGCCGCGGCGACGATGCTGCGGGTCACGATCACCATGATCAGCAGGATGAGAGCGACTGCCGCAATCGCGGAGATCAACAGGTCGTACTTGGTGCCCTCTTGAATGTCCTTGTTGGTGGAGCCGATGCCCGCGATGTAGATCTTGGCATCTGACATCGGGGTCGCCTTGAGAGCGTCGAACACCGCGTCCTTGATCGCGTTGATGTGCGGGATGGCCTCGGGGTTGGCGGGGTTGCCCTGGTGCGTCACGATCATCCGGGCCGCTTTGCCGTCGGGCGACAGGAACAGCTTGAGCCCGCGTTTGAAGTCGGCGTTGTCGAAGGCCTCGGGCGGCAGGTAGAACGTGTCGTCGTTCTTGGCGTCGTCGAACGCCTTGCCCATCGCGGTGGCGTTCTTCAGCGCCTCGTCGCTCTGGGAGTTGGTGCCACCGGTGGTCGCGTAATTCGACAGTGTCAGTTCGCGATTGCGTTCCTGGATCGCGATCTGCGGCGGGATCAGCGCCACCAGCTGCGGCTGCAGGGCGTCCAGCTTGTCGAGGCTGGCGGTGATGTTGCCGAACTTGTCGGAGAGATCGGCGATCCCGTCCAGCGAGTCGAACACCGAGCGCAGCGCCGCGCACATGGGGATGTCGAAGCAGTGCGGTTCCCAGTAGAAGTAGTTGCGCAGCGGACGGAACTGGTCGTCGAAATCGGCGAGCTTGTTTCGCAGATCGTTGACCGTCACGACGGTGTCGTGGAACGCCTCGACCTGCTCATGCGTCGCCTCGGCGCTCTGCTTCTGCAGCGACAGCTGCTGCTTGAGCACGCTGATCGTGTTGTCGATTTCGTTGGCCTGCTTGAGCAGATCGTTGGCCCGATCCTTCTGGTAACCCAGGTTCATGATCTGGCTCGCACTGGATGCGCTGATCTGGAACGGGATGGAGCTGTGGGTGATCGGGGTGCCCAGTGGGCGCGTGATCGATTGCACCAGTGCGATTCCCGGCGTGTGCAGCACAGCCTTGGCCGCACGTTCGAGGATCAGCATGTCCGCCGGGTTCCGCATGTCGTGATCGGCTTCGATCATCACGAGCTCGGGGTTGATGCGCGCCTCGGTGAAGTGCCGTTCGGCGGCTTCCATGCCGACCACGCCGGGTGCGCTGGCGGGGATGTAGGGCCGGTTGTCGTAGCTGACCTCGAACCCGGGCAGCGCGAACACGCCGATGAGCGCGATCGCGCCGGTCACCACCAGGATCGGCCCGGGCCAGCGCACGATGGCGGTGCCGATCTTGCGCCAGCCGCGTGCCCGCTGGGCGACCTTGGGCTCCATCAGTCCGAAGCGGGTGGCGATCAACAACACCGCGGGGCCCAGCGTCAGCGCGGCCGCCAGTGTCACGAGAACACCTATGGCAGCGGGGATTCCGAGCGTCTGGAAATAGGGGAGACGGGCGAAGCTCATGCACGCGACAGCGCCGGCGATCGTCAGACCGGAGCCGACCATCACGTGGACCGTGCCGTGCCACATGTCGTGGTAGGCCGAGATGCGGTCCATGCCCTTGCCGCGCGCCTCCTGGTACCGGCCGACGACGAAGATCGCGTAGTCGGTGCCCGCCGCGATGGCGAGCAGGGTTAGCAGGTTCGTCGCGTAGGTGGACAGCCCGATGACGCCGGCGTGGGCGAGGACCGCCACGACGCCTCGGGCCGCCATGAGTTCGACGGCCACGGTCAACAAGACGATCAGCATCGTCACCAGTGATCGGTAGACGAACAGCAGCATGATGGCGATGACCAGGAACGTGACGCCGGTGACCTCGTTGGTGCCCGCGCTGCCGACCTCGAAGTTGTCGGTCACCAACGGCGAGGCGCCAGTGATGTACGCCCTGATGCCGGGCGGCGGCGGGTCGTCGGCAACGATCTTGCGCACGGCGTCGACGGATTCGTTCGACATGGCCTCGCCCTGGTTGCCGCGCAGATACAGCTGCGTCAGGGCGGCCTTGCCGTCCTTGCTCTGCGAGCCGCCGGCGGTGAGCGGGTCACCCCAGAAGTCCTGGACGTGCTCGACATGTTCTTTGTCGGCCTGGAGTCGCTTGACCAAGCCGTCGTAGTAGTTGTGCGCTTCGGGACCGAGGGGCTTGTCGCCCTCGATGACGAGCATTGCCGCACTGTCGGAATCGAATTCGTGGAAGACCTCGCCGATGTGCCGCATCGCGAGAATGCCGGGAGCATCGGCTGCGTTCTGCCCGACCGAGCGTTCCCAGCCGACGATTTCGAGCTGCGGCGCGATGGTGTTCGAGCCGACCGCGATTACGAGCCAGATCAACAGGATCGGCAGCGAGAGTCTACGGATGATCCGTGCCGGCAGTGCGCCTTCGACGGCAGGGTCGGTCCGGTGCTCGCTCATGCGGTCTTGTCCAGGCACGAGATGTATCCGTTCACGTGGTTCGTGGACCTTTCGTCCTTGACGATGCCGTTGACGGTGATGCGGCACCCGATGGTGCTGCCGTCACCCTGAGCGCGCAGGTCGGCGTACATGGTCGGGTCGTCGGTGGTCAGCTCCTGCGACCACGGCAGGGTGACGTTCTCCACGCGCTGCGGCTGCGCGTTGATGTCCAGAAAGTTGATGGTGGCCACGGATCCGGGCGAGCCGAACACCTCGAACAGCACCTTTTTCGGGTTGTAGCCGGTGTTCTCCAGGGCTTCTGATCCGGGCCGCGATATCTCGTTGTCGGAGCCGAAGATGCCCCGCAATCGGTCGACACTGAACGCGACCAAGGCGACCACGAGGATCGCCACGATGGCGATCCACTGCCGGCGTGCCAACTTGCTCACCGAAAACTTGCTCAAGCCACAGCCTTTCGACGCCCCCGTTGACGAACAGCCGCAGCAATCTCGTCAAATCGTCCCGTAACGGAGAACGGTACGGTACCGTACGTGCGATCGCAACCGGGTTGACATATGAGCAAAAGCCTGCGCTCAATGCCGTATCGGAGTGCAACACCGTGGTGTAACTCTGGTATTCCATCTGTGTGCGATCAGGAAGAGGTGTGGCGATGTCCGACGACATGTGCGATGCCTCGAGCTGTCCGTGGAGTGAACGCGAAGCCGAACTCCTGGCGATCACGCTGGAGTTGTTGCAGGAGCACGGGTATGACCGGCTGAGCGTCGAGGCGGTGGCGACCAGGGCCAAGGCCAGCAAGGCGACGATGTACCGGCGCTGGCCGTCGAAGGCCGACCTGGTGCTGGCCGCGTTCATCGAAGGCACCCGAAGTTCGGCGGTACCGCCGCATACTGGCTCGCTGCGCTCGGACCTCCTGGAAATCGGTCGGTCTGTCTGCGAACAGGCTCAGGTCCACACCCGGACCATGCGGGCCGTGCTGAACGAGATGTCACACAATCCGGGGCTGCAGGCGGTGATGCAGGAGAAGTTCGTGTTCCACCGCAAGTTGGTGATCGACGGCGTCCTTGCCGACGCCGTCGAACGCGGCGAGATCGACGCCGCGGCCATCGACGAGGAGATCTTCGACCTGCTGCCGGGATATCTGGTGTTCCGGGCGCTGGTGTCGGATCGCCCGCCGACCACGGAAACGGTACGCATCATGGTTGACGACGTACTGCTGCCCAGCCTCCGACGCCATCAGTCGCAGTAGAGGCGAGCGCAGACACGAGCCCCCGCGGTCCGCTCGACCGGTGCCGCAGCACCCTGTCCCTCATCTGAGCCGGTCGCCGATCCATACGCCGAGCGCGGCCAGTGCGAACACGGCACCTACCACGCTCGTGCCTGTCCAGCCGGCCCGTGCGTACGCGACAGTGGCGGCGATGGCTCCCAAACCTGTGCCGATCGCGTAGTAGACCATGTAGCCGCCGATGAGGCTGGTGGTCGCGGTGGGATCGGACTCGACGATGAGGTGCTGGTTGATGACGTGCAGTGCCTCGCCGGCGAAATCGAGTGCGATCAAACCGATTCCGAGCAGAATGAGCGAGGTCGGGGTGTGGGCGATGGCCAGCCATGAGGCGAGGAACACGACGAGCATGCCGCCGGTGGCGAGCTGGGCATGACCCGCGTCGGCCCAACGGCCCGCGCCCGACGCGCCGAGCGCCCCGGCTGCACCGACGACGCCGAACAGCCCGATCTGCGTCGCGGTCAGATGCCACGGCTCCGCGGCGAGCGGAAGTGCCATCGATCCCCAGGCGGCGCCGAAGCTGGCGAACATCAGCCCGCCGATGAGGCTTCGCACCCGAAATGTTCTGTCGCTCCGGGTGAGGGCGACGACGGAGGTGATCGCCCGACGGTAGGGCACGGCGACCTTCTCGATGGTGTCGCGGGGGAGTGTCGCGGCCAGCCAACCGCTGACCGCCACCATGACCAGTGCCGCCACGACGAACACCGCGCGCCAGCCCCACAGGCCGGCGATGGCTCCGGAAACGGTGCGGGCCAACAAGATTCCGAGTACGACACCGGTCGTGACGACGCCGACGGTGCGCCCGCGCCGCTCCGGTGGGCTGGCCGCCGCGGCGTACGCGGTGATCACCTGCACTACCGTCGAGGCCGCGCCGAAGAGCGCGCAGCACGCGAGGAACGTCCACGCCGACGGTGCGACAGCTGCCCCGAGAAGGCCCAGCGCGGTCACCGCCAGCTGCCCGAGGATGATGCGGCGCCGGTCGAAGCGATCGCCGAGCGGCACAACCAGGATCAACCCGAGCAGATAGCCGCCCTGCGTTGCCGTGGTCACCCAGCCCAGCTGAGCCGCGGACATGCGCAACTGCAAGCCGAGGTCATCCAGAAGTGGTTGCGCGTAATAGACATTGGCCACCGCCGCGCCACTGACGAAGGCCAGTAGCAGGGCCATCCCGGTGCCGATCGTCTGTATCTGCCGGGTATCGGGTTCGGTCGTGCACGACATTTGGATGGGCCATCCTCTGGAGCGTCCGACAAAGTGGTACTAGATTGCAACCAGACCATAAGTAATGTGGTTGCAATTTGCAACCACACGAATCGGAGGGGTGTCATGAGCAGTCGGCTGGCTCGATCGACGTGCCCGGTATCGCGCACCGTCGACATCGTCGGGGACAAGTGGACGTTGATGATCCTTCGTGATGCCTTCGAAGGGTTATCCCGGTTCTCGCAATTCCAGCGCAGCCTCGGCGTCGCCAAGAACATTCTGTCGGGACGTCTGCAGCACCTGGTCGAAGCCGGAGTGATGGAGTCGCGTCCCGATGCAGGCGGCTCGTCTTATCGAGAATACGTGCTTACGCCCAAGG
Organism: Mycobacterium sp. SM3041; assembly: GCF_039668335.1. NCBI lineage: Bacteria > Bacillati > Actinomycetota > Actinomycetes > Mycobacteriales > Mycobacteriaceae > Mycobacterium > Mycobacterium sp. SM3041. Next base: position 82,906 of record NZ_JAYXBQ010000010.1, read on the forward strand.
GAGAGAAGCTCTTTCACCTAATGGTCGCGCTGCGGGAATGGGGTGCGGAGAACGCCTTCGGCGACGACGAGCCGCGCACATCGTATGTCGACTCGCGTACCGGTGCGGCATTGCCGAGATTGCAGTATCGGTCACCTGATGGCGACGAGATCAAGCCCGATCACACCCGACCGGTACGGCCCGACGGTTGGGTCGCTCCGTGACGACCAATCCCGTTGCGGTAATCCCGGCGCCGGTCGGCGGCAGCTCGTCCATCTGCTCGGCAATGGTTGCCATACAGTCGCATTGACATTCGACGGCCTGCTCGAGGAGGCCGTCACGCTGGCTGGGCGTCAGCGCCATGAGTGCCGTGGTGAGTTCGCGGACGCTCTTGTCATGGACAACGTCGAGCCAGTCCAGTTCGGCGTCGAGCGCACGCGCATAGCTGGTTTCGGGGTCGAAGTAGTCGACGTCGACGCCGAAGAACTCGGCCAACATCTCCGCGGTGCGCGGTGACGGGTACTTCCGGATGCCCGAGCGCAGTTGCGACAGGTATGGGGCCGACAGCCGGTGACCGCGTCGGTCGAGCGCTTGGGTGACCTCGAAGTTGCGATACGGACCCCGTCCGGGCGCCCAGATGGTGTCGAACAATCGGTTGAGACGTGTGGCGAAAGTTGCTGTGTCCAATGAATATTGGCGGCGTTTCTTGCTGACCATCCAGTTCCCCCTTGAAACAAGCTGCAGCGCAGTGACTTACGGTGACTCAGTTGATGCCGGCTCGCTCGTGATGCCGGCGTTGCCTGATGCTTACCGCCCGGGGGTGCGGTTCCTGGGCCAGCTGCCACAGGGTGATGGTCGGGCGCGAGCCCGTCATACGAACATTAGCTCACATTCCTGTGAATGCAACGACAGCTAATGTTTGCGAAGAGTTGACGGGTCGGTAGGTTCATGGAATTCTCGTGACATCAGTTGAGTGCCAGTAAAGCCGGGGGGCTTGGGGCCGGTCTTCTCAAGGGGGATGCAGTGTTTCGTGTTCTGCCGCGGGTGTCGCGGAGCGTCGTGTCGACCTCGGCGTTGCTCACATTGCCGTAGTGGCGGTTGTGAGGGTGTCATGCCCGGTGGTTGCTGGTTTGGCGTCGACGCGGGATTGACCGCGTCGCCGTAGGCCGCGTACAGCGTCTTCACCATGTACGCGGCCAGGTCATGAGCCATACACCCGGCTGCTTCACGGCGTCGCCGAGACGCCGTGCACGATATGGAGACTTGAATGAATTCTGTTGGACGGCAGGATTGCCCACAGCACGACTGCACAGAATGGGCCGACGAGACCGCGGGGATAGCAGCGCTGCTGCGCGGCGGTTCAGGCCTGTTGAACCAGCCGCGCCCTGTGGCGCGCAACTCCGCTCACATCCCGGGCATGTTCTGTCAGCCACCGCGTCCCGTGCGGGTGGCCTATTGGTGGGCCAACGCGCTCCAGGCCCAGGGCTGGCGTCTGCGCGCGCTGGGCGAACCGCTCGCCGGTGGCGGGTTCATCGCCGAGATCGGCATGACGGGTGAGGAATCGGTGTGGGTGGTTTTTCCCCGGAACATGCCCGACGACGGCACCGAAGCGTCAGCGTTGGCAAACTTCCTGCAGCGACTGACCTTTGATCAGCGGAACTACCTGCGCCGGCTGGTCGCCGGCGCGCCCGGTGTCGGCCCGTCCCGGCGGCCGAAGGGATCGTCGACACCTTCGTGATTCCCGGTGCGGTGGCGAGTACGGAACGAATGTGTTGTGGGGGATTTGCGGTGTTGACACCGAGAGTGAAAGACGAGCTCGCTGGTACCGTCGTGCACCTGCCGAGTGCGCGCAAGGCCGAAGTGACCGCGCTGCTTCAATTCGCGGGCGGACTCCGCGTGGCCAACGGGCGCGTCGTGATCGACGCCGACGTGGACCGCGAATCCGTTGCCAGCCGCGTTTGCCGGGATCTCAAAGACCTGTGCGGGTCTTCGGCAGAGGTACGCGTGCTGCCGGGCGTCGGCACGCGTCGTCGCTATCTGATTCATGTCGCCCACGAGGCGGAAGACGTGGCCCGATGGACCGGACTCATCGACCGCTGGGGGCGGCCGGTCCGGGGCATGCCTGCGCAGATCGTCGGCGGCAGCACGGCAGAAGCCGAAGCCGTGTGGCGTGGCGCCTTTCTCGCCCGCGGTTCGTTGGCGCTGGCCGGCCGCGCCCGCGGGCTCGAGGTGGAATGCCCGGGGATGGAGGCCGCCTTGGCGCTGACCGGCGCTGCACGACGGCTCGGCGTGCAGGTGAAGGCCCGACAGCTGCGGGGCGCGGACCGGGTCACGGTGCGTGACGCGGACACCATCTCCTCACTGCTGAATCTCATTGGCGCCCAACAGACTCATACGGTCTGGCAGTCGTACCGTGACCGTGCCGGCACCGCATCGGCGGGCGCGGCACTGGTGTACTCCAACCAGCGCCGCGCACAGCAGTCTGCGATGACGACGGCCATCCGGGCGCAACGGGCGCTGGAAATCCTCGGCGACAAGGCACCTGATCATTTCGTCGAGATCGCGCGGTTGCGCATCCAGCATCCCGATCTGTCGTTGGAGGATCTGGGTCGCCTGGCTGAGCCTCCGTTGACGAAGCACGCAGCCGCCGGTCGTCTTCGGCGGGTCTTGGGAATGGCCGATCGCGAAGCCCAGCGTGCCGGGATCGCCGGTACCGGTGCGGACCTCGCCGCGGGATGACCTGAGCGGCGCCGCCGTCACCCCAGCGGGTCGCCCTCGACGACGTCTGTGATGGTCACATCGATCGGTCCGGCCGGGCTGCGGCCGTCCTGGTCGAGGTCGTCGAGGATGGTTCGGATGGTGTCCAGCACCAGGCGCCGGATGTCGTCGCCGAGGTCGCGAAGTTGGGTTCCGTAGCTTCCGGTGACGTCGATGTCGATGGCACGCAGTGCGGTGCCGTCCAGGGTGAAAGCGATTCGGGTCGGCTGGCACACGAAGCTGCGCCGCAGCTCCCGGGCCAGCAGACTGCGCAGTGCGTGATCGGTGATGTACACGACGCCGTCACCGGTATCGCGTGACGCGCGGATGGGCCAACCGACCCGGGGTGCCGCATGAACCGCCGCGCGCACTCTGTCGCTGATGGCGTCCCAGCCGGGTTCGGGCACAGTTCTCAGGTACGACGCTGCGCTGTGCAGGAAGGGATCAGGCTCAGTCACTGCCACCTCCTCAACAGAACTCGCAAAGTCTTCACAGCCCGAAGGTGGTGACCGCGCACCGCGTCGGGACTGAGCTGCAGCACCTCGCCGATCTCCGGGAACGTCATCTGCTCGACCTCCCGCATCATCCAGACCGCACGCTGGCGGACCGGCAGTTCGCCGAGCGCCAGCTCGAGGGCATCCAGGAAGGCGGCGTTGGACGCTGTGGTGAAAGGGTCCGCGGAGGTGTCGGGCCCTGCCAGCGGCTCCAGTACCCAATCTTCCACCGGTCGTGCACGTTTGAGCCGGTGCGTGTCGGCGATCTTTCGGTAGCAGATCGCGAACAGCCACGTCCGCAGTGACGAGCTACCGCGGAACGAGCCGATCTGCTGCCACGCGGCAACGAAGGTGTCCTGCACGACATCCGGGACGTCGGCCTCGGAAGCGAGCATTCGCCGCGCATACCGGTAGAGCACCGGTCCGTAGCGGTTGACGATGGTGTCGAACGCTTCGCGATCGCCGACCACCGCCGAGGCGCGCAAGGCCTCGTCGTCAGCGTCGCGTAGGTCGCCACCGGTTGGCGCTGTCACCACACTCCGCTCTCAGCTACGCTCCACCGCTCGTGAAATATAGGCATTCGTACCAGAATTGAATGCCGAACGGGCTGTCTGAGACAAGTTCGGCTGAGTAGATTTGCGATGTGTCCTGAATCACTCAAATGGGACGTTCGGTTCGAGTTCTGAGTAACGACTACCCAATAACGACGTCGAAAGGGGAGCGGTGATGACCAGCGCACAGGCCGACACGGAGCCGTCCGGCAAAGAAGTCAGCCCGTACCAGGGTTCACCGTTGGTGAGCTCGCAGGGCAAGACGACCATCGCGGACGTGGTGGTTTCCAAGATCGCCGGGATCGCGACCCGCGAGGTCAGCGGCGTGTACGACCTGGGCGGCGGGGCGTCGCGGGTGGTCGGCGCGATCCGCGAACGGATCCCCGGCGCGAGCGTCAACCAGAGCCAGGGCGTATCGGTCGAGATCGGCGAGAAGCAGGCGGCGGTCGACATCGACATCGTCGCCGAGTACGGCGTGGCGATCGCCGACCTGGCCGCGGGCATCCGCCGCAACGTCATCGCCGCGGTCGAACGCATGACGGGCCTCGAGGTGACCGAAGTCAACATCACCGTTCACGACGTGCACCTGGACGGTGACAGCGGTGACGACGCTGACGCCGCGCCCGCCCGTGTCCAGTGATGCCCCGACGGGGGACGCGGTTGTCGAGGACGCGGCCGAACGCATCGCTGCTGCGGTGACCGCCGTGGAGGGCGTGGCCGGTTTGCACGCCGGCATGTTCGGCGAGGTGGCGACCTACCTGCCGGGGCGGCGGGTATCCGGCGTCCGGATCGCGGCCGACCGGGTCGACGTACACGTGAGTCTGGTCCTCGGCGCGCCGGTTCGGCCGACGGCAACCGCGATCCAGCGGGCCGTCGCCGAGTTGATCGAACTACCTGTCGACGTCACGATCGAAGATCTCGTGCCGGTGACATCAACGCCTGGTCGGGGGTTGCTGTAGACCGCCGTGGTGTGGCGGCGCGACGAGGGGCGCGCCGCCCCACCACGGATCACGAATTCCCAAGTGCCAGTACAACTTCGTAACGCGGAAGGTTCACATCATGACCTCATCGACGCTGGGTCTGGTTGCCGGTCTGCTACTCGGCATCGCTGCGGCCGCCGGCGGACTCGGCGGTTTCCTCATCGCGTTGCTTCTCGGCGTGGCGGGCTACCTGATCGGCGCCCACCGCGACGGCGAACTCGATCTCGTCGCCCTGTTGCAGAGGCGCAACCGTGACTGAGCCAGAGGTTGCCGAAACCGTTGCGGCGCAGGCTGACTCCGAGGACGACGGTGCCACGCGCGGCACCCTGACCGTCCGCGAGAAGGTCGCGCAGCGGCTGGCCGTCCGCGCCGCACTCGACACTCCCGACGTGCTGCCGTTCCCGGAAGGACGCGCCAAACTCCCGGGCCGGTCTCTGCCACAAGCGCAGCTGACGGTCACCGGCGACCGCGTCACTGCCCATCTCAAGGTGACCGTGGCGTGGCCGGCACCGGCGGTGGACGTCGGGCGTGCGGTGCAGCGCAATGTCGTGCAGACCTTGTCGAGCATGGGTGGACTGCAGGTCGACCGTGTCGACGTCACCGTCGAGCAACTGAGCACCGTCACCAAGGACACGAAGAGGACCCGCTGATGACTGCCGACAACCTCGCACTTCCCGCACCCGGCCGGTCTCCGGCTGCCGCGGCCACCGCCCGCTACGTTGCGGTGGTGCTGGCACTGGTCGTCATGTTCGTCGGCGTCGTGTCGCTGCGTGAAGCAGGTGTCGTGTTGGGCTGGATCGGCGGAACGCCGTGGATCGGCACGGCCATCGCAGCACTCAACGGCCTGCGGAGTCAGTGGTGGATGGTGCCCGCCGGCGTCGGCACACTGCTGCTCGGCCTCTGGCTGGTGTTCGTGGCGCTGCGGCCCCGACGCAAGACCGTCGTCGCCGTCGACGCGGCGGGATCGGTGTGGATGCAGCCGCGCGACGTGGCCCGGCTGGCATCCCATGCGGCATCGTGCGTACCGGGCGTGGAGGTGCTGAACTCGGCGGCCACTCGTCGCAAGGTCACCATGTATGTCGGAATCACCGGCATCGAGTCCGACACCGCGGCGAAGGGCGCGGTCGCCGCGGCCGTCGGCAGCGCGACCGAGATCCTCATCCCCACACCGAGAATCGTCGTGCGCATCGGCACGAGCGGGGCTGCATGAGCCTGCTGCCGACTGATCTCGTGGATCGCGCGGCGACACTGGTCGCCGGGATCGTCGTGGCATCCCTGGGTGCGGCGGCGGCGTTGTGGCCGACGCATGTCGTGCATGCGGCTCCAGAACAGATCAGTACGGGGCCGGCCGTGCGGGCCACCGCATCGACGTGGTGGCCTTGGGAACTGGCCGGTGCGGGCGCGCTGCTGTTGATACTCGGGCTGATCTGGCTCATCGCGCATGTGCCGGTCCGCAAGACGCAGGTCCTACGCGTTCCCGGTACGACTGACCCGGGATTCATCACCGTGAATCTCGATGGCGTCGCCGGGGCGGCCGCCGCCGCGTTGGCGCAGGATTCGAATGTGCAGTCCGCCAAGGGGAAGACGATCGCCGACAGAGGCACCCCGACCGTGGAATTGACCGTCACCACGGCACACCCGGCGGGCCTTTCCGATGTCGTCTCCGCGATCGACACCACCCTTGCCGACATCGCCCGGGTCACCGGGGGCACCGGCAAGACCGTGGCGGCACGCGCGGTCCTGCAGATCGCGAAAACCAAACGCTCCGGGTGATTCCGCCGGCCGGCAGCCGGCTCCTTCGCTGCCTATTTCAGCAAACTTGGACCGCGTCGACGTAGTTTTGCCACCGGAAGCTGTCACCGTCCCGGCCGGCATACAGTGGGCCGTGCGCGGGGAAGTGGGCCGTCACAATGCCGATGCCCTCGTTCGCGCTGCGTTCGAGGATGGCGCGGCGCGTGTCGATCGCCTGCTGCGGGTTGTGGTCGGCAAAAAACTCCAGGTCGGGATACAGCGCCTGCACGGGGTGGTGGAGTGCGTCGCCGACGATGAGTAAACCGCCTCCGGGACTGGCGATCTCGACTGCGAGATGTCCGGGCGTGTGTCCGGCGGCCTGGGCCGCTCGGATCTGTGTGGCCCCGTTCGAATGAATGACGTCACCCGGGCTGACGCCGCGGTGTGCGCCACTGTCCAGTATGGGCAACACGCTGTCCTGGTAGACCCAGCCCGCGTCGCTCCGCCATTGCCCGACACGTGCCGACTTCCATTGTGCTTCAATATATTCGAGCTCGGCGCCGTGGAACCCGTAGGTGGCATTCGGGAAGGTCGGCACCCATACGCCGTCGACCAGTCGGGTGTTCCATCCGCAGTGATCCAGGTGTAGGTGGGTGTTGATGACGATGTCGACATCGGCCGGTTCGAACCCTGCACGCGAAAGCCGGTTCAGATAGTCGGTGTCGAGCATATGAAGATCCGCGAAGTACGGACGGTTCTTGTGATTGCCGGAGCAGGTGTCGATGACGATCACGACGCCGTCGATCTCGATCACGTAGTTGTGTATCGCGAACAGCATCGTGCCGCCGTCATCGGTGATGGCCGACGGCGCGAACAGTTGCCGCGCCGCATCCAGCTGGGAGTCGTTGATGGCGGGGTACCAGTGCCGAGGCGGGATCGGCCAGACATCCAACTCCGTGAGCTGCGTGACGGTCGCGTTCCCGGCGCAAAACGTGTGCACGGGGGTGGCCAACGCTGTTGACCCCCTATCTATTCCGGCGACGTCAAACGTGGGAAATCGATCGGGTGGCGACGTTTGGCACATCGGGCGACAGGGAATAGGTGAAGTTAGCTGATGCCGTCGGCGCGTCACTCAGTGTGAGGAATCGAGATGGTCCACGAACTGGTATTGGCCCTACAGAGCCAGCCCGAAGCAGCCGGATTCATCCTGCGGGGCATCAAGGGAATCTTCGTCGCCATCGGCAGCGTCATCGCCGCGATCATCTGCGCGGTGATCGCCGGCACGAAGGGCCGAAGCGCCCTCGGTTGGGGGATTCTGGGATTGTTCTTCTCGATCCTGACCCTGATCGTCGTGATCGTCATCCCGTCGAAGAAGTCTTGAGCCAACGGATATTAGGAGCAACCATGTCTGTTCGACGAATGCTTTTGCTCGCGGGGGCCATCTTGCTGTTGGCCGGCGCGATTGGTCTCTTGGTGCCCGTTTCTGCCTCCTCCAATGACGGCAAGGAGATCGGTTGCGGCAGTGCCCTCTTCCAGGATCTTGATCAAGCCCGCTCGGCGAATGCGTCGAGCATCGCGGGTGTGCCGATCCTCAATGAGATTGTGCCGCATACCGATTACGTCGCGCTGTGTGAATCTGCCCTGTCCGGCCGCCGGACCTGGGCCATCCCTGTCGCGATCGTCGGGATTGTCGTCGCGGCGTCGGCCGCCGTGGTTCGGCGACGGTCCGACGCAAGTGCGACATCGGCCTGATCCCGGGGCGTCAGGTTGGGGGAGCGCACGATCAATCCGTGACGGCGTTTGGCCTGCGGGATACGGGGTATGCGCTGCCACAACACTGCCGGACCAGGGAGATGCGCCATGACCACCAACCCGAAACCGCTGAGCCCACTCCACTTGACCTTATGCGCCGGCGCGTTGGCGCTGGCGGTGGCCGGCCTGGCCGCGTGTGGCGACAATGCCTCGAACGATAAATCGACGACATCGGTCACCACAACGACGCCGTCCACCGAAACATCCACGACGACAATACTTCCCACATCGGGTGCACCGACCGTGAGTACGTCGGCGCCGGTCACAGAATCGCCCGCGCCACAGATGCCCGCGACCGAGACCGGTGGGCCGATGGTCCCGGCGCCGCCGGCCATGCCCGCACCGCCGATGGTCCCGCCGCCGGCCATTCCGTCACCACCGGCGATCCCCTCGCCGCCGCCCATTCCGTCGCCGCCGCGGATTCCGATGCCGTGACAGCAGATTCGGCTGAGTCTGATCAGCCGGCTCCGCGGGCGCCCAATGCCAGGAAGTTGGCTGCGGCGGCGAGGCAGATCGTCACAGCGAGGAGCGCCACGGTCAGAATGGACGCGGTCGAGATGACGCCAACCAGGAGCGGGCCGGCGAAATCGCCCAGCAGACGGCTGATCTCGGCGACGCCCACCACCTGACCGAGCCGTTCGGGTGGGTTTCTCCGGGCCAGATAGGTGAACCCGAGTGGCGCGATCACACCCGCGCCGGCACCGAGTAACACGCCCGCACACATCAGGACCACGATGGTCGGCGCCAGTGATGCCGAGGCGAAACCTAATGCGACCAAAAGCAGCCCGATTCCGATCCCGGTGTGGTCGGCCAATTTTCCGGCATCGCGGAGACGGCGCACCGGAAGCTGTACGGATGCAGCGACCGCAACCAGAGCGGACACGAGTGCCCCGGAGGCCAGCACGCCCAGGCCCCGTTGGGCAGCCAGCACGGGCAGGAAACCGAGGCTGATGGACACTGCCGCCGTGCCGGCAGCGAGGGCCAGCGCAGGCCGCACACCTGATGTCTTGAACAGAACCCGGACAAGATCCGTCGTCGACTCGCCCGCCGGGGCCGCTGTATCAATCGTCGGCACGGCCAATGCTGCCCACGCGGTCAGTGCCGCGGCAAGGACGGCGAGCAGCAGGAACAGCGCCGAATGCCCGCCAGCGGCAACCAAAATGCCGCCGAGCAGGGGGCCCAGCGTGTAACCCGCCGCTTTCCAGGTGCGGTACCCGCCGAACGAGCGCCTCGTTCCGGCAACGGTCAACCGGGTCAGCACCGCGTCGGCACTCAGTCCGACGGCCGCGGCAGCTGCACCCTGACCGAGCCGCGCCAGACCTATGCCGAACGCGTCCTCCGCGATGGCGAACGCCCCCGATGCCACTGCGGAGGCGACCAACCCGCCCAGCAGCACGCCCCGAACACCCAGAGCGGAGAACAGCGCCCGGATCAGCGGTTTGATCAGTAATTCGGCCGCAGGATAGAGCGCCAGCAGCAGTCCCAACGTAAGCAGCATCCCATGGCTGATCCGCAGATAGCTCGCCAGATTTGCCGCAATGCTGCTGGCGCTCAACGCAATTGCGAATCCGGCGCCATAGACGGGCAGCAGGCCCGCGCGAGGTACACCAGCCGAATCTCCGGGCAATGTACTCATCGCAGCGTCCGCGGTGGCTTGATCGCGTGCGCTGCGCAGCAGTTAGGCCTGGTGCACTGCTCGATACACCCGTGCGGCGTAGTCGGCCAAGTGGGCCGCGCACCGTTCGAGCCGCAGATGGGACTCTGCGGCGACTGGCGCGCCAAAGACGTCGCGCGCCTTGATGTCTCGGTGCGACCGACGCAACCGCTCCAGTCGTTCTTCCTGGTCGACGAGTGCTGCGATGGTGAGTTCACCGTTGGCGATCGCCGTGTCGATCTGAGCGTCGAACTCCACGCAACCAGAAAGGAAGCCGGCCCATTCGTGGGTTCGTTCAGCGGTGAACATTTCCTGCAGTCGCGCCGACTCCGACCTGTCACGACCGGCCGCGCTGAGCGTCAACACTTCGCCGCCGCCGCGATGCGCCAACTGGACCACTCGCGCGACACCGTCGGCGAACACCGGAACATCCGGCATCGCCCACACACCCTGCCCGATCTGCAATGCGCCACCGCGCCGCAGCTCGCGCCACGTCGCCACCCGGTGCCGAGAAGGCACTGCAGGTATCCGCACCACCAGAATCAGCCACCGCACGAAGCGTCACGCTCGCAATCACAAACAAGAATGTAACGGATGTTTCTTTTGGTGGTGCCCAACAGGCGATTTCGGTCGTTCACCTGCGCAAAGAGTGCCGCGCGCCGGATCATGGCGAGCCCATATTCATGTCCGGCCGCACCTCGGTGTCAGTAGGCGCCGTCACCGGCGAGGACGGTGCGGACAGTCTTGCCGATGATGAGGATGTCCTGGAGCAGCGACCAGTTTTCGACGTAGGTGAGGTCGAGGCGCACAGCGTCTTCGACGGCGAGGTCGGAGCGTCCGCTGATCTGCCAGAGGCCGGTGAGGCCGGGTTTGACGGCGAGGCGGCGGCTGACGAGGTCGTCGTAGGTGTCGACTTCGCGGCGGACTTGGGGTCGGGGTCCGACGACGCTCATGTGTCCGGACAGGACGTTGAGGAATTGGGGGAGTTCGTCGATGGAGTATTTGCGGATGATTTTGCCGACCGGGGTCACGCGGGGGTCGTCTTTCATCTTGAAGAACAGGGCGTTGCCGCCGTTGGCGGCGATCATGTCGGCTTGGCGGGTGTCGGCGTCCCGGTACATGCTGCGGAACTTGGTCATGCGGAACGGTTTTCCGTCCAGGCCTATGCGTTCGGATTGGTAGAAGATCGGCCCGGCACTGGTGAGCTTGACCGCCAGTGCCGTCACGATCATCACGGGCGCAACGGCTGCCAGCGCTGTTGCGGCAAACAGAACATCGAAGGTCCGCTTGATCAGTGAATTGGCCCGGCTGTATTGAGGTTTGGCGATTTCGAAGACGGCCATGCCGGCAACCGGGCGGCTGGTGAGGCGTTGATCGGCGATGTCGATGAGGCCGGGGGCGACCATGAGATCGACTCCGTGCTCCTCCAGTTCCCACACGAGTCGGCGGATGTCGGTCGGGCTGAGGTGATGGGTGGCAGCCAGAGCGACGGTATCCACCCCGGTGCGCTGGACGGCAGCGAGGATGGCTTCATCGGTGCCGACGATGGGAATGTCGCGGCCCGCGATGGTGATGACTTCCTTGGCGTGGGTGGGTCCCATCGGGGTGCAGAATCCGGCGACGTGGTACCCCGCCCACGGGTCTTTGGCGAACTCGGTGGCGATGTCCGCGGCAGCACTGGTGGCGCCGACAACGAGGAGACGACTTTGGTCGTCACCCGACAGACGCTTCCGGGCGACGACGCGTCGCCAGATCCAGCGGGTGGTGATCAGACCGACCAGGCCGGTGGGCAGGGCGATGGCCAGGTAGCCGCGTGAGATGTCGAAGTGCAGCAGTGTCGAGGCGATGGCGATGAGGCCGAACAGTTGCAATGTGGCCGCAGCGAGGGTGACGTATTCGTCGAACCCTCGGCCGACGACTTTGGCGGACCGGCTGCCCAGCGACAAGAAGCCCATCCATGCCGCCGCGATGACCGCCGACACGGCGAGGTACCGGACGTGGGGGCCGCCGTCGAGGGACATGTAGACGGGGTGGCCGCTGGTGGTGGCGAACCGGAAAATTTGTCCGAACATGACGGAAGAGCAAATAACTAGAGAGTCGCTAAAAATGAGTATTCGCGCAAGTTTCCGGTGACGCTGTTCACGGATCGAGCGACCCCGGTGGTTGGTGGCGGTAGCTGCTGGTAGCTGAAGCGGGGCCCCTGCTGCGGCGTCGGAATGCACGCGAGCAGGGCCAATATCGTTCGTGAACTGGGAAATATCTACGGCGGGTGTCGACATGGTTACCGGGGCGCTCTCTGCTGGGCGGGACTCACTCGGTCGATTTGACCCCGCGGTGCTTGCAGGATTCACCTGCCAGTTCGGGATCGACACGCGGACCGACGATGGTCTCGCGCGAAGCACTACTTGTTAACGAACGCGATTTTCAGCAAATTTATACCGAAGGATTGGAGTGGGCAAGTAGGACACCTAACCAACAGCTGTTACGGCCATCACACTTCGATGCGTGAGGCCGTGAGATCCCGGCGAGTGGCTGCCGCCGTGGCGGCCGCATATCGCCGCCGGATGGCTGTGGATGAGCTATGAAAATTAGCCATACCTGCGTGAAGTAAGGCGTGACGAGCACAAATGAATCGGCATGGACATTGCCAAATTCGGCTGCTAGCGTTCGTTTGGTTGTTGCGATTTGGGGAGATCGCATTCATCAGGTTCACCTGAAACGGGGTCCGACGTGTTGGCACGGTTGCGCGAGCTATTGGCTGTTGCTCGGCTGGCTCGTGTCTGGTGGTCCGAGCCGGTCGACTACGACGCGCAAATCGGGTACTTCGCCCAGCGCGGCCTACTCGGGGGCATACAACTGCTTGTCGGTGGCTGCGCAGCGCTACTCGCCGCAATCTCGATCGTCATTCAGTTTTCGCCGGCGGGGCCGTCCACCGACCTGTCTCGTGGCGTCTCGTCGGTGTTTGCGGTTTCCGCGCTGGTCTGGGCACTGTTGTGGTGGTTCGGGCCGTGGCCGTCGCGCGCGACGTCGATCGCCTTCATCGTCTACGCCGACATCGGCATCAGCGTCGTCGCGCTGCTCGACTCCAACCGGCTGGCTGGATTCTTCGGCTTGAACGCGCTCCTGCTCATCTCCGTCTATACGAAGTTCTTCGAAGGCCCCAAGGTCCTGGCGCTCCACACGGCGTGGGTGCTCATGGTGACCGCGGTCTTCGCAGCCGATATCGCGTGGGGGCCGGATCAAGACCCCTATCTGGCACTCGCCAAGACGTTGGCGGCCATCGCATCTTTCGTGGTGCTGCCTGCTGTCGTCCAATTCGGCATCTGGGTGCTGCGGAACGACGCGCACGACTCGGTGACCGATCAACTGACCGGGCTGTTGAACCGTCGTGGTTTGAACCTGAGGATCGAGAGCTTCCTCGCCGACCGGGCGCACCGATCCATTGCCGGCGCCTGCGTAACGGTGCTGGTCATCGATCTGGACAGGTTCAAGAACATCAACGACACGTACGGGCACGCTGTCGGCGATGCGGTCCTGATGCGCAGCGCGGAACGGATACGGAGCGTCGTACGCAGTAGTGCCCTCGTCGCCAGGGTGGGCGGCGAAGAGTTTGTGGTCGTCGACGTCACGTCACCGCAGCAAGTGCTCGGCATCAGTGAGCGGGTACGCGCCGCCATCGCCGCACCTGCCGACTTGGCGCCGGTCACCGCCAGCATCGGTGTCGCCTCCGTCGCCTTGCCGGACTTCTCCCGGGGAGACGAGGATGCCCAATCGGTATTGGACGCCACCATCGAGTGCGCCGACCATGCGATGTTCTCGGCCAAGCGCGGCGGGGGCGATGCGGCGGTCCGCCTGACGTTCGCTGTCGGCAACGACATCGTCGGTCGGTGCGACGGCACCTCGACCCCGCGCGACGACCCTTCACCGTCGCGGCCGCACTGACCGCGGCGATTTCATTCTCGCGGCATCCGCGCCAAATTATCACATCCGGAACTTTGCTGAATCTGGGGTAGGATACGCGGATGCACGGCATACCTGAGATGGGTAGCGCGCTCCGAGTTTGCCGGCATGAAGGAAATAGCGTGATGGCAGCCGGTTTTTGGTGGCGAACACGTCGGCTGACTCCGACACGACAATGTTGGGCGGGTTGTCCACGCTAACTCGGTTGTTGTCGCTACGATTGCACGAACACGGCGGACTGGAGGCACCTGTGGTGCGGCAGGTTCTGATTGCGAGCGCGGACAGCGGCGTCGCCGGCGCAGTCTTCGTCGATGCCGTGATGGTCGCTCTCGCTCTGTTTGCCGTGGCGTGTGCGATCTCGGCCGCCGTCGGATCGCGCGGTAGACACCGTGCGGCCTGGATCAGCCTGACGGTCGGATTGTGTGGCTGGGCGGTCGCCGAGACGATATGGACGCTGTCCGAACTTCGTCTCGGAGGCACCCCGGTGGTGGTTCCGGCCGCAGTCGACCTCGTCGGGTTGCTGTATCCGGTCGCGGCGTGCGTCAGTCTGGTCCTGCTGGCATCCGGTGCCTCGGCATGGACAAGGGCCCGGTTGGTTCTCGACGGTGCGATCATCGGCCTTGCCGTGTTCGCCTTGGCCTGGGTGGTGGCGCTCAGAGACGGCTTTGCCATGGGCGCCGAGCACCGCTGGCAATCGTGGTTTGCCATGGTTTTCCCGATCGCCGATCTGGTGTTGGTCGCTGTCGCCATTGCTGTGTTGAGCGCTGTTGATCGCCGACATCGCCTGGTGCTTCTGCTGCTGACGATAGGCAACGTTCTGGGTGCGGTTTCGAACATCGCCATGCTGTTCGTCGACATGTGGGGGAGCGGCACGGCGCACCGGATGATGGATCTCGGCTGGAGTGCGGCGCTGATCTGCCTGGCATTCGCTGCGCTGGCCAGTCGGCACCAGCGAAAAACGCTGTCCGCCAGTGACGTTGACACAGCGGCCGCGCCGCGATGGTCCGCGGCCATTCCGGTGGTGCCGTTGGTCATCGCCACCGCGGTCTGCTGCATCGAATTACTGCATGTGGCGGCTGCCTGCTGCGTCCCGATGGCGATCACGGCCCTCGTGCTCGTGGTGACGACCGTGGTGCGCCAGATCGTGACGTTCAACGAGAACCAGCGCCTACGGGCCGCCGCGCGAGAACTCTTGGAGCAGGACCGGGTGACCGGCCTCGACAATGCGATCTCGTTGCGCGACCGACTGTCTCGCTCGCTGTCCCGGACCGACCATGGCGCCGAAGGCGTTTCGGTCGCGCGTCTCGATATGGACGAGTTGGCGTTGGTGACCGCGGCCTATGGCCGTGGTGCGGGAGACGAACTGCTGAACCTGGCCGCCGCCCGCATCCGATCGAGCGTCGGCCTCGACGACGTCGTCGCACGGCTGGACAGCGGGCAGTTCGCGGTGCTCATCGACGGCGGTGTCGAGCGCGGCCGGGCCGTGGCAGACCGCCTGGTCCAGGCCTTCGCCGACCCGTTCATCATCGACGGGCACGACCTGCTGATCCGGCCGAGCGTCGGCCTGGCGGTGGCCACCGACGGCGAAGCGGACCTGACTGCCGACGATCTGCTCGCGCGAGCGGCGGCGGCCGTTCAAATCGCCAAGAACTCGCACCTGCGAAGTGCGTACATCCACGGCAGGGACAGCGACATCGACGACGACGCTACGACGACGCGCACCGCGGCCTTGGGGGCACGGCCGACCGAGACGGTCCGGCTGCTGGGCCAGCTACGCCAGGCGATCGACAGTGAGGCCCTCTGCCTGTATTACCAACCGAAGTTCGACCTGATCTCGGGCGCGATGATGGGCGTGGAAGCCCTATTGCGTTGGCCCCACGCCGAACTCGGCCTGCTCGCCCCCGACCGCTTCTTGCCGTTGGTGCGTTCGCATGGCCTGACCACCTTGGTGAACGATCTGGTGATCGAGCGGGCGCTTGACGACGTTGCCCGCTGGCGCGGTGAGGGACTGGCTGTTCCCGTGGCAGTCAACGTATTCGCCAATTGCCTCACCGACATCGCCTTGCCCCGGCGAATTGCCAGGGCGCTGGAAGAACGCCGGATCTCCGCAGCCGACCTGACGTTGGAGATCACCGAGGACTTCATGCTCAGCAAGCTCGGACGCGTTCAGTACGTCTTGAACGGATTGCGCCACACCGGAGTACGGGTCGCCATCGATGATTTCGGCAGCGGCTATTCAACCTTGAGTTACCTGCGCGACCTTCCGGTGGACGAGGTGAAGCTCGACAGGCAGTTCGTCGCATCTGTCCTCAAGGACGATCGTGCGGCCGAAATCGTCCGCTCCATCATTTCGCTGGCCCATCATCTGGGTGCCCGCGTCGTCGCTGAGGGCGTGGAAGACGGCGAAACTGCCGCTCGGCTCAAGCAATTCAAGTGCGACGTTGTGCAGGGCTATCTCTACAGCACGCCCATCGCCGCTGATCGCGTGCCCGCCTGGCTTCGTGAACGGCCGGACTTTCCGCCGAGCACTCCGCGGCCCGTCGCAGCGAGTATCTAGCGGCTGCGTTTCGGGTCCCGGCCGGCCGGCGGCACGATGCCAACCGTCTCGAGTATCTGCTGGGCGGACACTTCCCACGAGTAGCGGGCCGCGTTCAGTGCGCCGTGCTCTCGCAATGAGTCCGCCAGACCCGCCTCGGATTCCAGCCGATCCAGCTGGGCGAGCAGACCCGGCATGTCATCGGGTTCGAAGTAGAGCGCGGCGTCGCCGGCAATCTCGGGCAGCGATGCCGCGTTCGACGTGATCACCGGACAACCGAGGGTCTGGGCTTCCAGCGGCGGCAGGCCGAAACCCTCGTACCGGGACGGGAAGATCAGACCACGCGCGTTGCGGTACAACCATGCCAGCTCGGCATCGGAAAGACGCCCGGCAACAATGGCTTTCGACGAGAGTGCGGCCGCTTGACTGAACACCTGGTCGTTACCGGACGCGCCGACCACGACGACGGTCCGACCGGATTCGGCGACGGCTTGTACGGGTGCCGGCAGGTTCTTGTGGACCGCGAGCGTGCCAACCATGAGATAGAACGGTTCGTCCGGTGCCACGCCGGGCCGGTGGGGTTCCACCGCTGTCAGGGCATCCGCGGCACAACCGGCGACCACGAACTTCTGGGCGCGAATGCCGAGCACGTCGTCCAGTTCCCTGGCGCTGAAGTGGGACACCGTGACCAGATGGCGTGCCCACCGTCCGAGGAACGAGTACGAGACGCGATAGAAGGCCACGAAAGCGCGGCGGAACGTCTGCGGGAACCGGAACGGCGTGGCGTCGTGCATAGTGACGACTTGCCGACGCTTTGCCAACGGTGCCGGCCCGGCGAAGTTGAGCAGCGTGTGCCCCAGCGTTGCCGCGGGTAGGTAGAGCTGCTCGAAAACCACGCCGGTGGTGCGCGACTGCCGAATCTCGACCCGTGGAGTACGCAGCCAATCGGGGATCTCGGCGTTGGCCGGCACGTGGACGACCAGATCGGCGACGTCGTCATCGATGACTGCGCGGACGATCTCAGTGGCGTAGCGTTGCGTGCCGGTGAGCTTCTGCGCCAACCACTTTCCGTTCACATGGACTTGTTTCATCAGCGGTGTCCCGTCAGTGGCCCGTACACGGAGCGGAGTGCGCTCCGCTGGTGGGTGTCGCAATTTCCGGCCAGTGCCGACGCCGTCTGCTGCTGCAGCGCCGCCAGCCCTCCGACCCGACGGAGCGCCGTGATGGCGGTGACCAGATCTTCGGGACGGTCGAGCAGCACCGGTAGGTCGACGCCGTGCAAGTACGCGCGGCGACGTGCGACCACCGGCAACCCCATGCCTGCAGCTTCCATGATGGAAATCGGAAATCCTTCCCACGACGCCGTGTGGAGGTACAGATCGCAACCGGCCATCACATCGAGGGCCGCACTGCGAGGTAGCCAACCGGTGACATCGACGCCGTGCGCGCGGAGAAGATCGATGTCCCCGTCGCTGCCGCCACCGATCCAGATGGCCTCCAGTCCGCCGTGTACCTCGGCTGCCGCACGGAACGCCTCGGCGAAGAACCGCGGGTCCTTTTGCGGGCCGAGGCGTCCGTTGCCGACGATTCGCAGCGTGGGATCCGTTGCGGGACGGTCGGCTTGGGGCAGTCCAGGTGGTTGTACATTCGGCACCGTCACCACGCGCGGCGAGCTCAGCGGCCATCTCGACAACTCGGCCTCACGTGGTGAGCACGCCGCGTAGGCGGACGTATTGAACGACAACAACCACTCGAGTATGCGAAATCCCTGCCGTACCGCCCACGGCACGTCCAGCCGTTCGAACGAATAGCAGTGCGGTGTGTAGACCAGTGGGCGGCGGCTGCTACGGCGCACCGCGGAGCGCACGTAGGCGCCTGCCATGCTCGAATGCGCGTGCACGATCACGTCGCCCGGTGTGCCGCGAAGCAACCGCCGCAGGAACCTGACCCGGGCGATGGTCCCCGGGGGCATCTGCGTCTTGGTTGCGAAGTACGTCAACTCGTCGATGTCCAGCCGCGCCTCGTCGCGAAACGAGTAGACCAGGTGATGTTCAGCCTCGGGGTAGTTGCGGACGAAGTCCCCGATCGCTGACGCGGTACCGCTGGCGAATGATTCCGCGACGTGGATGATCGACGGACGCCGGCTGGCCACGATGCCCAACGAGGAGTTGGGGTCTGCCACTTCGTGCCTCCGGATGCGAATTTAGCAAATTATCTAGCCATTGCCATATACCTCATACCGTAACCGTTCGCGCTGTGGCGGTCTAGTTGGAATCGGCGCGCGACGTGGGCCGTTTTGGGTGATAAATCCCATATTGCAGTGTCTTTACCGTGGCATCTTGTCGATCGAAGGGATCGGTGGAGCGTCATTCAGGTTGCCGACCCGTTGCTACATATGTTTGATATTGCACTTCTAGCGAACATTCGAGGTGGCAAAGTGTGTATCGTGGAGCGCGGCAGCGTCCGGTTGTCTGCGGACCATGTCGCCATTCGACTACACAGCACTTTGGATCACAGAGGGGGCTCTGGTTCGTGGACGAGGAAGCTGCCCATACGCAGCCGACATGGTTCGGCCCCGAAACGGCACCCCTGTACGGAGTCGTCCACGTACCGGCGGGACGACGTGCGCGCGGCGGCATCGTGATCTGCCCGCCCTTGGGCAAGGAGCACGTCGACACCTACCGCGGACTGAAACTGCTGGCGCAAGAGCTGTGCGCGCGAGGGTTCATGGTGCTGCGGTTCGACTATCGCGCCACGGGTGACTCTGCCGGGGAGCTCGGGGCCGACTCGGCATTGATCGACTATCAGGACAGTATTCGCACCGCGGTGCGGTATCTGCGGAGTGCGGGGGTGACGCAGATCGGCGTGGTCGGGCTACGGATGGGTGCCATGCTCGCGGCCACCGTCGGATCCGATCTCGATGGGTTGGCGGCGCTGGTCCTGTGGGACCCCGTCCTTGACGGGCGCCGGTATCTGCGCGAGCAGCGGACGCTGTACAAGATGACGGTCGGCGCGGACCGGATCGACGTCGAACGCGAGTCCATCCTGGGCACGACGTTCTCGCCGGAATGCGCACGACAACTCAAAGGCATCCAGATGCCGGAATCGCTCGGCGTGGCCGTCCCGACGCTCATCGTCGCCAGGCCCGAACGCGCGGACGAACCGACGATCAAGGCACTGCTGGGGAATGGCAACTGCGAGCTGGCGACTGTCGCCGGCCAACCTGAGTACGTCGAGCCGGTGACGTTCGTGGTGCAAATCCCGGTGGCAACGCTGACGCTGATCGCAGAGTGGCTTCATCACGCCATGGACGACACGAGCCGGGAACCGGTGTCCCCGGTCATTGCCCGCCGCGCACAGGTGGCCCAGCTGCCCGACGGCCGCGCAGTCGTCGAGACGTTGGACGAGTTGGGGCCCAATCGGTTGTTCGCCATCAGGACTGCTCTGGCGGATGCGCCGTCGGACACACCGACGTTGCTCATCCACAACACCGCTTGTGAACATCGCGTCGGCTCGGGTCGGGTGTGGACCGACACCGCACGTGAACTCGCCACACACGGCCTCGCCGCGGTGCGCTACGACCGTCGCGGTACCGGTGACACCGGTTGGGCCACAGCGGAATTCGCCACGATCTATTCGCCCGAATCCAACACCGACGTGCATGACGCGATGGTGGCGACCGGGATACCTGCCGAACGCCTCATGATGACGGGGATCTGCTCCGGCGCGTGGAATTCCGCGATCGGCGCGATCAGGTACGGCGCCCGGGCGGTGGTACTCGTCAACGCCATCCTCTTCAGCGTCCGCCACAAGGCCATCGGACCCGAGAAGTTGATCGGCATGACGCCGCCGAATCCCGGCGTGGAGCCCGCCCCCGAGCCGCGCACGTTCGAAGCCCGCCTCAAGAAGCTGATCAGGCGATGGCTGCCATATCAGCTCTGGCTGCTCATGGGCCGGGTCGGTTTGACCGAAGTGCCCGAAGTCCTGCTAACCGCCTTGGAGCGCCAGGGTGTCGTCGTCGACATGGTGATGTCGCCGGAGGACCAGGCGTGGTTCGACAAACAGCGTGGGCCGCAAGGCGTGGCACGCCTCGAGCGTCGTGGCTGGGCGCCGACCATCACACGCGCGCCGAGCGGCGATCATCCGCTCCTGCAGCGGGACATCCAGAATGTCGCGCGTGCACGGATTCTGGCTGTCGCGCAGCGCGAGTTTGCTGAACTGCTGCCAGAATCGGTTGGTGGCGACGTTCGACATACCGCATGGCATCGCAACGCAGACCCGCCCGCGTCTTGCTGTGAGCGAGGGTAACCATCGGAATGAGAAGTAGGCAGCGTGACGCGGTCGAGCGTGTGGAACCGGGCGGCCAGGTGACTGCCACGGACAGTGGCGGACCTGGCGCGCCCGTGGACGCCGGCGCGGACAAGCGCCGGCGGGACGAACAGCACGCGGCCGCCGGGCGCAATACCGTCGCGTTGCTGTTGAGCCGTCTCGCGATCGCGCTGATGGGGTGGTCTGGGACCGTCCTGATCGCGCGGTTGCTGTCGCCGACGGACTGGGGCGTGTTCTCGTTCGTGTTCGGACTTCTCGGGATGATGTCGATCGTCACCGATCTCGGCGTGGGCCGGGTGGTGCTCGGTAGACTGCTGGAAGCAGACGACGAAGACGCCGACGTCTTCGCGAGTTCGTTTGTCGGACTGCGAGCGGCGTTGGGGCTACTCGGATACGGGATCGCGGTCGGGTACGTCGTCGTCATGGGTTATTCGGGGGAGGTCATCCGCGCGACCGCCCTGGCCGGCCTCGTTGTCGTCATCGCCACGCCCAGCCATGCGCTGTCGGTCCTGTACCAGAGCCGGCTGAAGATGGTGACCGTCGCAGCGGCGGAAGCATTCGCCCAGCTGTTCCAATTGATCCTGACCGTCCTCATCGCGACGACCCACCCTGGCCTGATGTTCTTCATCCTGCCGGCCATCGCGAACGAAATCTTCTCCGGCACATGGAAATTGATCGGCGTCCGACGCGGCGGTGTCGGACCGCGGATCACCAAACAGCCGCGTCTGAAGCTGTGGCGCGAGATGCTGGTGGAAGCCATTCCGCTGAGTATCGGGTTGGCCATGATGACGTTGCTGTCCAAGATCGACATCCTCATGCTCGGCAAGTTGGACCACTTCGACTCGGTCGGCCTGTACAGCGTGGCCTACAAGTTCGCCGATGTGCTGTCGTACGCGGTCTTGGCCATCGTGACGCCGGTCGCGACGCTGCTGGTTGCGGCGTGGCCGCTGATGACCGACGAATTCCGTAGCCGGGTGCGCTCTTCCGCGGTGCTCATCGGACTGCTGACCTGTCTTGCGGTCGCCGGCATGTGGGCCTCGGGTGACGAGATCGTGTCGCTGCTGTACGGCGAGCGGTTCGGCGTGTGTGCCGACGCCGTCCGCATGTTGTTGGTCGGGGCCGTGTTCGCGGCACTGTCCCACCTCATCCTGGTGGCCCTGGTGTCGGCGACGCGGCAACGGGCCTATCCGTGGGTGGCGTGCGGCGCGTTGGTACTCAACGTCGTTCTGAATGTGTATCTGATTCCGCGGTTCTCGTTCAACGGTTCGGCCGGAGCCACGGTCATCACCGAGGTCGTCATGTTCGTCGCGATGTGGGCGCTCGCGGCCCGGACCATTCCCATCGACCGGCTGATGCCCGTGTCCAAGTTGCTCCTGATCGTCGCGCTGACGGTCGGCGTATGCGCGGTCACCGAAGTCATGCAGGGCCATGTGCCGTGGGTGGTCGTGGCCGCATGCTCGGTCGTGCTGTTCGTCGGTGGCGCGTTCGCGCTGCGACTGCTCGACCGCCAGCTGTTGGCGCGACTGCGGCCGGCGCGAGCGGCATGACCATGGCTTCCATCGTCTTCGTCAACCGTGCCGGGCGGGTATCGGGTGCGGAAGTCGTTCTGCTGCGGCTGATTCAAGCCGCCCGTGAACGCGGCGATCAGGTTCGCGTGATCAGCCCTGCGGGCGTCCTGGCCGACCGGCTACCCGGTGGCGTCGCGCACATCGAGATCGACGAACTGGATCTTGGCGGCGCCTCGGGGGTGGCACGGGTGCTGGCGCTGGGCACCTTGGCGCGACGGTGGATCCGTGCCGCGGCGGTGATTCGTCGCACTGTCGGCGCAGACGATGTCGTCATTGTGAACTCTCTGTTGGCGCTGCCCGCTGCCCGCCTCGCAAGGCTGCGGCAAGGTGTCTCCTGGCTCGTTCACGACACCCTCGATGAAGCCAAGCAGCGAGCCATGGTGCGGATCGGGAAGCCGGCCATTCGCCGTGCCGTGGCGGTGTCACCACCGACCGCGGCGCCCGTGCAACAACTCGGGCTCGAAGTGTCGGTGTCGCCGTTGGGCGTCGACATCCCGGGTGTACTCGCACAGCGGCGCGCTCGTCCGCAGCCGGTGATCGGCATCATGGGATTGATCACGCCCTGGAAGGGCCACCAGGTGCTGCTCCAGGCGCTCACCCGGGTACCCGGAGTCCACTGTGAGGTGGCGGGCAGCGCGTTCCATGCCGACGCCGACTATCTGGCCGAGCTGCAACGGTTTTCGGACGCCGAACTCGATGGCCGGGTGCGCTTCCTCGGGCATGTCGATCCGGTTGCGACCGTGCTCAACTGGGACATCTTGGTCAACGCCAGCACTTCGCCCGAAGCCGGTCCGATCGTGGCGCTCGAGGCGATGAGCGTCGGTGTACCCGTGATCGCGACCGATCACGGCGGCAGCAGTTGGCTGTTACGTGACGGCGCCGGCGTACTGGTTCCCGTCGGGGATGCCGAAGCGCTGGGTGCGGCGATCACCGACATGCTCGAAAATCCTTCCGGCGTAGCCGAAATGGTCGAGCGGGCGTATGAACGGGTCTGTGCCGATCACGACGCGAGACGGGCGTTTCCGGCAATGCTCGACGCCCTGTTGCCGGACGGGCTCCACCAGGTCAGGCGATGATCGTCGTGCCGCCCATGGTGATGCCGCTCGCGCTGTAGCTCCCGCTGGGCGTGTTGGTGTAGAAGATCGGCAGCGTGGTCTTGTCGAAACTGATGTTCTTGAAGATGATGCCGCTCATGCTCGATCCGGTCTCTTGGATCAGGCCGATTTCGCGCTGCGCCGTGAGCGGGGTTCCGGTCACCGAGATGTTCTCGATGGTCACGCCGGTCACGGGCTGGCCGCCGTTGCCGGCATACACGAGGATGGCGCCGTGCACCACGCCTGAGTTGTAGTTCGCGCCAGTCACGCTGCCGCCGTTGACGATTACGTTGGACACCCCCATGGTGTCGTAGCTGGGCTCAGAGGCGATGTACACCCCGGCACCGTTGGTGTTGGAGACCTTGATGTTGTTGTACGTGATGTTCTGTCCGCCCACCACGGTCACGCCGCGACCCCAGGTCGTGCCGTTGACGATCGGGTTGTTGATCGTGATGTTGGAGCAGATGGTTCCGTCGGCGATGTAGGAGACGACCGATACTCCGTCATCGCCGGTGTTGTTCGTCACCGGGTTGTTCACGACGCCGTCGTGAGCGCCGCCGGTCATCGAAATCCCGTCCGCGCGTGAGTTGTTCACCGTGATGCCGCTCAGGTTGAACCAGCCGGCACCCAGGACATATATGCCGGCTCCGGCAGCACCGTTGATGGTGACGTTGCTGACCGTGGCGTAGTCGCCCTCGATCAGCAGCTTGTGCTGTTCATCGGCGTAGTAGCGCGGGCCGGTCAAGTTGGCGCCCAGGGTCAGATTACTCATCGTGACGTGGTCGGCGAGAATCTCGACCGCCGACGTCGCGTCGTTCGTGGCCTGGAGCGTCGCCCCATTGCCGTTGATGGTCAGCCCGGAGACGGTGATCTGCAGAATGCCCGAGTGGTAGAACGTCTTTGGCGCCAGCGTGAGCGTCGAGCCCGGGTTCAGATTGCTGAACACATTCTGTAGCACCGCGGTACTGTCGCCCGTGATCGGCGTCGCCAGAACCGGCACCGTGACCGTCTCGGACACTTTGGACGAACCGCTGCTGGCGAGGACGGTGAAGCTGGAGGTGTTCGCGTTCGCCGAGACCGCGGACAGGTCCCGGGCCAACTTGGTCGGGGTGTAGGTGAAGGTGCCGTCCGAATTCACCGTGACGGTGCCGTAGGTCGGTTGTGCTGACACGGTGTACGTGACCGTGCCCGTGCCCTGGTTCGTCACATTGAGCGATCCGGAGACGGCGCCCGTGGTGGCATCCGGTGTGCCGACGGTCGGCGTGCCCGCAGCGAGTGAGTTGCGGTTCGTCTTGATCGCCGTGACCGGTTTGAGCAGGGTGGTCAGCGACGTTGTGCTCGTGGTGGTTGCGGCGGCCGGCGTGGGCTGAGCCGCGATGTCGGTCGTCTGGGTCGGGGCGCTCGTGGTGGTTTGGGTGGCGGGTGCGGTGGCCTGCGACGGACTCGGCGTGCGTCGCGTCCACGCGGCGATGGTCCAGGCGATCGGCGCACCGATGGGTGCCGAAGGTGCCGCGCCGTTGGACGACGAACTGGTTGGCGTGGTGACGCTTGCCGTCGTGGGCAATTGTGCTGCAGGAGTGCTGACGCCGGTCGAAATCACGTCCACCTGTATCGATTTCGCGTTGGCAACCGCGACGTTCGGTGCAGCCGAGGGAAGTTGCACCGGCACGGTCTTGGGGACCGCGGCCGACGCGACCGGCTGAGCGGGGCGTACATTTCGTGGCTCGGTTGTCTTCCCTTGGGCGCGAGGTGTTTTGGCGCGACCGGCCGGCTTGCCCGCGGTTTTCGAATCCGCCTTTGATGAACCGGGTTTCGAATCGCTCTGGTGCGGCGCGGTCGACGTGACCTCGGGTGCTGCAGCCGCTGTGCCCATGCCTGCGATGGCGGTACCGATGCCCAACGCGACCGCCAATGCGCCGACCCGCCCAACGCACATGGTGATGTCCATTTGCCCGACCTCTCGACGCTTTATCGGGCCGCGGAGCTACGCGGCCGTCATTTGTCGCAACGATGATGACGAGCGTTGGGCGCAATGTGTGGCATTTCGGAAATTCATCTCAGAACTGGACCGGACGCGAAAGGCATTCAAGCTTCGCCAGAATTCGACGTTATTGACGCAGAATGCGGTGAACCACCAGCATGTTGCTGTTCGATACCTTTTGAATTGTTTTGCCATGGCGTCAGTTTTGTGTGCAATTTAGACGCGCGGCAGAGTAACAGATGTTACCGCCGAACCGGTTGTCGCGCAGCGCAAATGCTGTTTGTTGCACACGGATCCGGCGACGGCTACCGGGTCTAGATCGAGGCGACGTCGATGTGCTTGCCGTCGCTGGTCCAGTCGGCCACGGTGTAGCTGCCGGCCGGCACGTTGCTGTAGAACGGCGCCACGGTCGTCGCCGTCAGATGGATGTTCGACAGGTTGATCCCGTGTATCGCGCGATCTCCGCCGTTCGTCTCATCGACTATCGCCACGTTGCGGTTCACCGTGGTGCTCGTGGCGGTGACCGTCACATTCGAGACGCTGACGTCGTGCACGAATCGTCCCTGATTTCCCGAGTACACGAGAATGGCGCCCTGCTCGATGTCCTTGTCCCAATTGGCACCGGTCACGGTGCCATCGGTTATCGCAACCCGTTCGACGGATCGGGTGAAGAACGGGTTGCCCTCGTTGGCGACGTAGACGCCGGCGGAACTGGTGTTCGCGACCGCAAAATGACTGATGTCAACGTTGTTCCCGCCGACCACGGTGATGCCGCGTCCCCAGCGGGTGCTCCCGACGGTGATGTTCTTTTCGGTGATGTCATGGCACGGCGCCGGGTCGTGGTCATAGGACACGACTGCGACACCGTCGTCGCCGGTTTGATCGGTCTTGATGTTCTCGACCTGACCGAACGCCGAGCCGCCCGTCATGTGCAAACCATCGGCGCGCGTACCGGTGATCGTGATGTCGCGGGCGACGAAATGTGTTGCGCCGCTGAAGTAGATGCCGGCACCGGCCGAGCCTCTCACCCTGACGTTACGCACGGTCGCGCGCTGCCCTTTGACGACGAGTTTGTGCTGCTGTTCGCCCATCCAGCGCTTGCCCTCGGACGGGGCGGCAAGTGTCACGTCGGTGAGGGTGATGCCGTCGCCCAGAATGTCGACAGCAGACGTCTCGTCATTGGTCGCGGTCAGCGTGGCGCCGTTGCCGTTGATCGTGACGTTAGGTACCCGAACGGTGAGGATGCCCCGGTGGTGGTAGGCCCGGGGTTCCAGGGTCAGGGTCGCGCCAGGTTCGACCGCGTCGAACTGTGCCTGCAATGCGGCGGTGTCGTCGCGGACGTCACCGTCGTCCGCGACCGACATGGGTTTGCAGGCGGCGACCATCATCACCACGGCGCCGAGTGCCGCAAACATTGCCCGACCTCGCACGGAGCGTCCCCTCTCAGTCGACTGCGACTACTACTGATTCAGCGGCGTGGGCCCGCTTCGGCCAGATCGTCGCGCGGCGACGAGCTCTGCGTTCGGTGAGGAGCACCGCCACAATTACCGCGGCAAGGCCGACCCAGGCGTAGGTGACGCGGCCCTGGACCCAGTACATGTACCGCGGCCACTCGACCAGCCCCGTGAAGAACATCGGATACACGAGGAGGCCGCCCAGGCTTCCCCTGCAGAAGTGGCGGTAGAGCAGCCCGGCGACCACGCCGAGTACGAAGAAGAACACGAGACCGCCGATCGAGCCGTAATCGACGAACGGAGCCTCGTACCCGCTGGGGTTGTTGAACTCTGGGTTCGCGTACTGCTCGAGGACCCGGTAGTAGGGAGAATCTGGATCAAATGTCTTGGGGTAGGGCCGATCATGACCGCCGAGGCGTTCGTAGAGCCGAAGTTGATAGATGCCTTGCACCGACCAGAACGACTCGAGCGTGTCGTACGGGAGCCGCCCCGGCCAGGTCATGTGATCGACGATGACGGCGCCGTTGTTGATGGCTGTCGCGTAGTAGCCCGCCAGCCGATTCAGCACGAACGTGGGGAACGAATCTTCTCCATGCATCCGGTAGAACATCCACGACCGGAAGTACTCGAAGAACGCGAACGTGACGATCACCAGCGCGATACCGGCCACGGGGATGGCGCGAGCGATGGTGCGGCGCTTCCGGCCGCGGGTGGAAAGCCAGCCGGCACCGACGACCACCACGGGGACGACGAGCTCGAGGATCGCGAGGCGCTCCGAGTAGATGTACGAGCGCGGCACCGACAACGCCAGGACGACGAGCAGCTTTATCAGCTCCGCGCGGGAGTAACTGTGCGCCAGCAGGATTGCGGAGATGACGACCGCGGCGATGCCGATCTGAGTCAGGGCGGTTACCCCGGGGATGTTGCCGATGGCCGTTTTGGCCGGGGCATCCCACGGGTGGTCAGATCCGCCGAACAGCTCGGCGGGTCCGAGTCCACTCTTGACGATCAGAACCGCGAACCCCACGTATCCGACGATGGTCAGGGTTGTCAGTACCGTGCTGGCGCGTTCGAGGGCGGCGCGGCGCCGTTCCGACAACGCCGGCCATACCGTGGCCAGATTGTCTCGGGCGGGCATGGCAGCGATGGCGATCATCGCGCCGAAGGCGAAGGCGAGCACGCCGCACTCGAACAGCCACAACATGCTGTCCGTCACGACTTTCGGTTCCTGCCAATACGTCCGGAACTGCTGATCGTCGACCGAGGCAGTCAGCAGGATCGCGCTCGAGCCGACGGCAAGCGACACCACGGCCGGCGACAGCCATCCCAGCCGGAGTTCGCCACCTGTGGCAGACCCGGTTGCGGCGCGGGGTTTCGTTGCCATCAGCATGGTTCGGTCACAGCCGTGCTTGCGGGCTGACGCGGGCTGTCACGCGCGCGTCGCCACGACAGACACCGGAATGTCGCGGTGCGCGATGGACCGGGCGGCGATATCGACGTCGGAAGTGGTGTCGAAGCCGATCCGCACGGCAACCACGATCTGGTCGGCCGTGTCGGCCGCCTCGACCGCGACGGGTGAACTCCAGGTGCCACCGTCGAGGATTGTCGTCTCGGCGCGGTTGGCGCCGTCGCCATCGGCGAGATCCTCACTGACGGCCTCGCCGTGCTCGGCGGCGGCAAAGGCGATATGCCGTGCCACCGTCGCGGAGCCCGACTCGGCGGACGCCCCGACCACGAGGATGGTGCCGGTACACGGGCGGGGGAGTTGCGCATAGATCGTGCGCGCCGCCTGCTCGTCAACCTGCCGCCGCGCGAGTCGGAGTACCGGCCGGAGCGCGAGCTTGTCGTCACCGTCCAACTGGGTAACCGACGTGATGGTGCCGGAGCGCGAGCGCCACACCATGGCCCCGGCCAGTGCCACGATGCCTCCGAGGAGCCCGCCACCGATGGGGCCCAACGCCGGCGAACTCAGCAGTCCGGTCGCTTCGGCGATGCGGGTCGGCTCGACGGTCTGCACACCTGGCGTACGCAGCAACTCGACCTGCAGCGACGTGCGCCGGAAATACAGCTGGACCAGCTCGTCGGTCGGGCGGGTGGCCACCGGTTCACTTGCCCGTTGAGCTTCTTCGAGTTTGGGGATGACAGCGTTGACGGCGTCGAGGCTGGACTGATACCGCTGCTGGTTCTGATCGAACACGTGACCGGTGAAGACGGTGACGGCAGCATCGACAGTCCGGCGAGCTTCGTCTGCATTGGCAGCGGTGGCTGAGAGCGTGACGAGGTTCGACTTCCCTGCCTGCGATGCAGACACCTTGGGCTTCTTGCTTTCCCCGAGCTTCTTGGCGACGGAGTCCAGATAGCTAGGCGATGACAGATAGGCCAATTCGCCCGACATGTAATCGGGCATCGTGTTCAGCAGCGGCTGCGTGCCGAGCATGATTTGGTTGGCCTCGATCGGTTCATCGACTCGAATCGTGGTACTCGCAGTCACCTCTTTGCTCGGGGCCAAGGCGAACGCCCCGATCAGCGCACCGAGCACGATGCCCACCAACGTGATCGGCCACAGCGGCGTAATCCACTTCGAAATCGCAGTCCTACGTCGCGGTCCCACGTCGGCTCCCTCCAAACCTATTCGTGTGGCCTAGACAGTAATGAAGTCACCGTCGGATGGCAAATTTACCGAGATATTGGCAATCATCGCTAAATCATGCGCTGTGCCTTGCATCGCTGCCTCGTTGGACGCGCAACAACCCGGCATAAATGCGGTTTTACAAGCCAATTTCGGCAATCACTTCGCTCGGTACAATGGTGAACGGGCTTGCCCGCCGATGTTGCTGAAAACGGTCATGAGCAATTACAGCAACTTCATATGATCAAGACGGGCCAAGTGAAGTTGGCCCGCAGACGGCGACCACGACGGCGGCAGCGTGGCACTCGGAATGTGTCAGCGACAACGAGATTTGCCGCCAGTGCTGCTCGGCCGCCAGCTCTGCGGCCGAGCCACTCAGCCGGAGGGTGACGAGCGGTTTCGTCGTCACGACCTCGATCTCGCGGGGCACGAAGGCGGCATCTGGGCGTGAAAATGCCTTGATAGCCGCCTCTTTCGCGGCGAATCGGGCCGCGAGCCGAGACAGCCGGCTGGGGCCGGCACATGCGGCCAGTTCGTCGTCGGTGTAGATCTTGGCGAGGAACCGCGTGCCGAACGTCGACACGGAGTGTTCGATCTCGTCGAGACTCACCACATCGCAACCGACCCGGACATGGTGGCCCGGAACCTGCACCTCAGGAACGATCACACCGATCTCCGTATCGCAATCGGCGCGCGCAGATCGATCGACCCGACTGTTCCGGTCGGCGACTCCCCGCCGCTCTGACGGGTCAACAGGATCTGACGCGGCAGTCGTGCGGCCACGTGGAAACAGTTGTCGCTGACGCGCCAACCCGGAATCTCGATTTCGAGGTAACGCAACGCGACCTCGCACACCAACTCGAGGACCCAAACGTGTTCCGATACCGGGGATGCCGTCGCAGTCAACAGCGAAGCGGGTTGCCTGCCTGCAGGATTCAGGACCAGCACGTCGTGCACGGTCGGTCCACCGTCGAAGGCGACACAGGCCTGGACGGCGTCAGCGGTCGGCGGCCCGAATTGATAGGCCCGCGACAGATCTCGGAACCGGCCTGACAGCTCGCTATCGAAAAAGGTGCTCGAGGAGGCCGGCGGCACGGTCAGCGGTCGCGTGACGTCCACGGCCGTGCCCACGGAATTGGTTGCAGTCAAGGTCAATTCGCCATGCAGCTCCGCATCGGTATCGTTGTAGACGTCGATCCTGACGCCGGCGAGGCCCTCGTCCGAAAGCAATACCGTGACCGGAGCCCAGGTCCTGGCCAGCACGGCCAGTGCCGGTTTCGCCCCGCCGTCGGAGTCCAGAAGACCCCACCCGGCGCCGGCCACCATATCCCGGCCGGCCAGTACGAGAGCACCGCCACAGCCTGAGTCGGCCCGCCGCCAGTAAGCGAAGCACTCGCGCATCGCGGTGGCCGCGGCAAGCCGGCCGAGCTGCAGATAGCGTTCGGGATCGGTGCGCCGAACCGTCAGGAGTCCTTCACCGAACACCTCGTGCGCGTAGAAGTCGCGGACGTCCTCGAAGTCCCACGAGGAGCCGCGGTCCCGCGGCACCCCGGCCTTCCAGTCGGGGTGATGCCCGGCGACCGCGGCGGAACCGAAATGGCGTTCGATGTAGCTGGACGACGGGGGATTGGAGAACGCCAGACACTCGGCGGCGAATCGAATTCCGGCACTCCGCACGTCGGTGATCGGGCGTAGGTAGCCACCGACGCCGAACCAGTGCGCTATGCCGGTGTCCGGGCGGATCGCGAGATCGGCGGTTCCCGGTGGGGCCGACGGCGAAGCCCGGACGTAGTGCGCATCAGAGTGTTCCGCGACGGCGGCAGCCAGAACCGACTCGACGACCGCCATCGCCGACTCGTCGTGGCTCAGGCCGAGCATCTCCGGCTGTTGCAGGGTCTCGCTGCCACCGCTGACCACGGTCAGCGCCGGGTTGCCTGACACGCGGTGCAGGACCGAGATGAGTTCTTTCGCGATCAACTCGCTGTGCTCAGCTGGTGGATCGAACGTCGCCAGCATGGCGTCCTGCCACACCAGCAGGCCCGACTCGGCACAGGCATCCCAGAACTCGGCTTGCTCGAAGAGCAACCCGCCCACCACCCGCACCATCGTGGCCCCAGCCGCTGCGAAAGTCTCTACCTGGTCGCGGATTTGCGCGGGGTCGGCGGATGCCCGGATCGGGTCGGGTGGGGACCACGTCGCGCCCCGGCAGAAGATCGGAGTGCCGTTCACGCTGATCCGAAAACCGTCCGCTGAAACCGACACTGTCCGGAATCCGACCGGCCGATCGGCCACATTCACGCCGTCGGCTTCCAGGCGCACCCGATACACGTGTTGCGGCCCATAACCGTTGGGCCACCACAGGAGCGGACATTCAACGGTGACGTCGAACCGGAATCCACCGCCGGAAGGTGTGGTGGTCTCGTCGGCCAGCTGCCGGCCGGCCGGATCCACCACGGAGAGCCGCATCGTGCGGGCACCGCTGGTTCCCGCGATCGTGATGACGTTTCCGTCGACCCGCGTGACAACGTCGGTGCGGATCTGCGCCGCCACCGCGGTTACCGGGCGCCAGATACCGACGGGCGCAGGAAGATTCCCGTAGACGGGGGCGCGCCCGATGAGCGTCGTTCTGGCCCACCGCAAACCCGGCGCGCTGACCAGCGTCGAGCGCCACCGTCCCCTCGGCCTTCGCGTCTCGAGCCAACGGTTGAGCGATGCGAAACGGATCACCACCTCGTGATCACCGGCATCGCATTCGATGCGCAGCGGCAGAAACATCGATTCGCATTCGGCCACGGGCGACTCGTCGAGAAAGACCGTGGCGGGGAAGGTCAATCCCTCGAATTCGATACTGGTCGTGTGTGCCGCGGTCAACGTGGTCCGGTACCACCAGTCGTGGTCGTCGGGGTTGCCCTCATACGCGGTCGCCACCGTCGCCGGGATGTCCAGGGTCGGTGCGGCGGCCCAATCAGCAGTCAGCTCTTCGGGTCCCGCAACGGCGCCGGGTTGCCGGCGCAACACCTGCCAACGTGCCGGCATCGCCTCAGCCGACCGCATCGGCGATGACGTCGAGCGCGTCCTGCCAGCCGGTGGCCATGGCGGCAAGCGAGGCTGACACATCGACCTTGCGCCCGCTCACCGCCCGAGCCATCTTGAACTGCACCGCCTTCGCCGCCGCCGCGACGTTACGCAGTGGCGTGGCTGCTGTGGCCGCACCCGAGAACTCGGCATCGAGGTGTTCGGCGAGATCTGCGAGCAATTCAGCCGATGCCCCGCACTGACGCAGCGAACCGAAGGCCCACAAGTGGAAGCGGGCCATTCCTGCCTCAGGCAGCCAGTGCCCGGCATCTTCGACGCAGGCAGCCAGTCGATCGATCGGATTTCCACCCGGGCGGCGCGAAAGCTGCTCGCGCACAATCGTTGCTACGGCGCCAGGCTGTACGCGAGCGGGGAAGTGGCGCACGACTTCGATGTACGGCGGGAGCAGCGGCGCGGACGCAGCGGTCAGTCCGAACACTCCGTCGAAGTCCTCGCCGTCGAGCGCGAACAGGCCCGCGTTGTGCAGGTAGCGCATCTGCCTCGCGTCCCGGTCGACGCTCAGCGGTGTGATCGTCGTCTTGACGTGTTCGGTGCGATACGCGGTTCCCGCGGTGTCGGGCAGCCACCAGCTGTCGACTTCCACGGTGTGCAACACGCCACGCCGCGGTCCCGTTTCCACCAATTCGAGCACCGGAAGCCACGAATTCTCTTCGGCTACTTCGATACCGTACAGCCGACGCAGGTCCTCCGGCTGCTGCTTACCGAAGGTCCAGCTCAGGCCGTCATGGTCTGCCGAGAGCAGCGACGCGAAGCTCGGAACAGGGTCCAGCCCAAGACAATTCAGAATCTCGATCCACAGGTCGAGATAGCAGTTGGTCTCGGCCCAGAGCCGGTCGGCGTGGTGCGTGAAATGTGGCTCGTAACCATCGGGCCTGGCGTCGATCTGCAGGGGATTGGCAGCTTGCGGCACCATGGCGCGACTCATGGGACCTACTTGGCGAGATTCGAGACGACCGCCTGGATGTTCCGTATCGAGGCAAAGGTGGACTTTTTGAGGGCTTCATCGGGGAACTCGATGTCGAACTCGTCCTCCAGCGCCAGCATCACATTCACCGAGGCGTGGGATGTCAGGCCCAATTCGTAGAGGTCGGCGTCGTCCGCCACCCCGATCGGGTCGACGGCCATCCTGCCGTGCGCAGCCAAAACGCGTTCGATGGTTTCCCGCATACCCGTATCATACAGAGTATCTGCTGCTGATAGTTCGCTGTATTCGTCACAGCTAACTACAATTCTGCGAAGAGCCGACGGTCGGTTCATCGCCCGAGGGGGTCACATGCCCGATCTTGACGGCGCGGCCGCGCGCACTGCGTCGACCATACCCGGGCTCGTCGACGCCGTGCGCGTCGCGGCAGCCGCGGCAGACGAGGTGGACCAGCAAGCGCGCTTTCCGCACGAAGCCATCGATGCTCTCAAGCAGGCACAACTACTTTCGTGTGGGCTTCCGTCCGAACTCGGGGGCCAGGGGTTTCGCATCGCGGAGCTCGCGGTGATCGCCCGGGCGTTGGGAGCCGCCTGCAGCGCTGCGGGCATGGTCTTCGCCATGCACCAGACGCAGGCCCTGGTTCTTGCCAAATACGCCCGCAGTGGCCCGGCCGCAGCTGTGGCAAGAAACATCGCAGCAAATCAGTTGCTCATTGCGTCAGCAACGACTGAGAGCACGACGGGCGGTGATCTCGGTTCCTCAACGTGTGCGATCGTCAGCGAAGGTGACGTCGTGCTCCTGGAAAAGAACGCGCCGGTCATCTCCTACGCTGAGCAGGCCGACTACATCGGCGCCACTGCCCGGCGCCACCCGGATGCGGCGAAGAACGATCAGGTGTTGCTGTTGTGCCCGGCCGGCGACACCGAGCTGAAGCGCACCAGCACCTGGGACACCATGGGTTTTCGTGGCACGTGCAGTCCGGGCTATCTGTTGTCGGCGCGAACCTCGCCCGCCAATCTGATTCCGGCTGACTACGCGAGCATCCTGGCGACGACCATGCTGCCCGCGTCACACACCCTGTGGGCGTCGGTGTGGTTGGGGATCGCCGATGCGGCGTACGCCAAGGCCCGCACCGTCGTTCGACAAGCCGCGCGCAAGGCGCCGGACAAGACGGTCCCACAAGCGTCGGTGCTGGCTGATCTGACCGTGACACACCAGAGCTTCGAATCGATGGTGCTACACGAGGTTCTGCGCTATCAGTCCCTGGCCGAGTCGGGCGCCGATGAAGCGACCATCAGCTTCACCGTCGCCATGAACAACCTCAAGATCGCCGCATCGACCGCGGTGATCGACGTGGTAACCAATGCGCTGAAGATCGTCGGGCTCAACGGTTATCGCGAGGACCACGCGTTGACGATGGGCCGTCTCTTGCGAGACGCATTCGGTCCACAGCTGATGGTCTCGAACGAACGTATTCGAGTAAACAACGCCAATCTCGTGTTGGCCTACCGGGGGTGAGAATAGTGATGACGACCGACGAACCACTCGAGTCGGCGCGCAAAGAATTTCGCGATGAACTGGTCGGTGTCGGCCACTTGGTGCCGTTGGGGATCGACGGACTCTATGGACGCGGTGGTGATTTCGAGAAGATCGTCGACGGCATCGACGTCGCGGTGCGCCGGAAGGGTGCCGAGGTGCACGGCGACGCGGCTGCGGTCCTGCGCTTTCCGCCGTTGTACCCGCGCGAAGCGTTCGAGAAGACCGACTACATCGCGTCATTCCCGAATCTGACAGGCGCCATCTCGACCTTCACCGGAGGCAACCCTGAGCATCGCGCGCTGCTGGCGGATCGCGATGCCGGACTGGCGTGGGATGGGCACCTGAACCCTGCCGGGACCATGCTGGTGTCGGCTGCGTGCCATCCCAGTTACGGCACGCTCGCAAAGGTCCTGCCCGAGGACGGCGCACTGATGGATATCTACGGCTACTGCTTCCGGCATGAGCCCGCCATCGATCCGGCGCGCATGCAAGCCTTCCGGATGCACGAATACGTGCGCGTCGGCTCACCCGAACAAGCTGAGTCACATCGTGACTCGTGGGTGGACCACGGCATGGAGGTACTCACCGCGCTCGGCCTGGATGCCCGGCCCGCGCCCGCCAATGATCCGTTCTTCGGCAGGGCCGGCCGAATGCTGGCGGCGAACCAGCGGGACGAGAATCTCAAAACGGAGCTGTTGGTGCGGCTCTACGGCGATCTCGATGACGGTACCGCCGTGGTGTCGGCGAACTGCCATCGGAATCATTTTGGTGAGACGTTTGGGCTGTCGACCGCCGACGGGGCCGTCGCACACAGCGCCTGCGTCGGATTCGGCATGGAGCGGATCGCCCTTGCCCTGCTCAAAACCCATGGGCTACAGCCTGATTCGTGGCCGATTGCCGTACGCGAAGTGCTCGGGTGGTAGCTCAGGAGATGAAGCGCATGACGTCCGCCCTGCCGACGTCATGCTGCTTCGCCTGGCGGTAGCCGAGCGCGACGCCGACTGCGACGACCATCAGCATCGCCACTGAGCCGGGGATTGCGGCCGAACTGGCCACGTCGCCGTCCAGTGCCACTCGAAGTTCCCACTCGGGTCCGGCCACGAGTGCCAACACGGCATCGTCATCGACCGGACTGCTGATGTTGATTCTGTTCCCCGGCGCCGAATGTGGCGGTGTGTCCGGTCGTTCGCCAGAAGCCAGTGCGTCCCGTCTTTCCCGGATTCGGAGTCGGTGCCGCGGGCACATCCGTGACGTCTGACGTTGAGGGTAGGTGCTTGGGGGACTTGGCCGATGAGTGACCGGAACGCTCAGCACGGCCGCCTGCCTCTTTGGCCACCCGCGGTGGCGAGTCGACGGGCGATGTGGGCGACGGCTCCGCCGCAGCCAGCGGGCAGCAGCCCACCACACCAGCCATGGCCAGAATCGCCAGGCACAGCGCGGTGTCCTGCCGCCGTGATCGCGTCATTTCGTCGCGGGTCTCCTGGCATGCCTGGACCTCGAGCGACGTTGATCGGGGTCGGTCTCGCTCGAGGTCCAGGAGTTTGGCGGGCAGGTCGCCACGGTTGTCAGTAGGCGCCGCTGCCGGTGAGCACAGTCCGGATGGTTTTGGTGATGATGAGGATGTCTTGGAGCAGCGACCAGTTTTCGACGTAGGTGAGGTCTAGGCGCACAGCGTCTTCGACGGCGAGGTCGGAGCGTCCGCTGATCTGCCAGAGTCCGGTGAGGCCGGGTTTGACGGCGAGGCGGCGGCTGACGAGGTCGTCGTAGGTGTCGACTTCGCGGCGGACTTGGGGTCGGGGTCCGACGACGCTCATGTGTCCGGACAGGACGTTGAGGAATTGGGGGAGTTCGTCGATGGAGTATTTGCGGATGATTTTGCCGACCGGGGTCACGCGGGGGTCGTCTTTGATCTTGAAGAACAGGGCGTTGCCGCCGTTGGCGGCGATCATGTCGGCTTGGCGGGTGTCGGCGTCCTGGTACATGCTGCGGAACTTGGTCATCTTGAACGGGATGCCGTCCAGTCCGATGCGCTCCGCCTTGTAGAAAATCGGGCCGGTGCTGGTGAGTTTGACGGCCAGCGCGGTGACAAGCATGAGCGGAGCCACCGCTAGTAGGGCGGCACCGGCGAAGGCGATATCGAAGGTGCGTTTGATGAGTGAATTGGCTCGGCTGTATTGAGGTTTGGCGATTTCGAAGACGGCCATGCCGGCGACGGGGCGGCTGGTGAGGCGTTGGTCGGCGATGTCGATGAGGCCGGGGGCGACCATGAGGTCGATGCCATGGGTTTCCAGTTCCCACATGAGTCGGCGGATGTCGGTCGGGCTGAGGTGATGGGTGGCAGCCAGGGCGACGGTGTCGGCGTTGGTGCGCTGGACGGCGGCGAGGATGGCTTCGTCGGTGCCGACGATGGGGATGTCGCGGCCGGCGATGGTGATGACTTCCTTGGCGTGGGTGGGTCCCATCGGGGTGCAGAATCCGGCGACGTGGTACCCCGCCCAGGGGTCTTTGGCGAACTCGGTGGCGATGTCTGCGGCAGCGCTGGTGGCGCCGACAACGAGGAGGCGACTTTGGTCGTGGCCGTGGCGGCGCTTGTTCGCGTGGATCTTGCGCCAGATCCAGCGGGTGGTGATCAGACCGACCAGGCCGGTGGGCAGGGCGATGGCCAGGTAGCCGCGTGAGATGTCGAAGTGCAGCAGTGTCGAGGCGATGGCGATGAGGCCGAACAGCTGCAATGTGGCCGCGGCCAGGGTGACGTATTCGTCGAAACCCCGGCCGACGACTTTGGCCGACCGGCTGCCCAGCGACAAGAAGCCCATCCATGCCGCCGCGATGACCGCCGACACGGCGAGGTACCGGACGTGAGGGCCGCCGTCGAGGGACATGTAGACGGGGTGGCCGCTGGTGGTGGCGAACCGGAAAATTTGCCCGAACATGACGGAAGAGCAAATAACCAGAGCATCGCTGAAAATGAGCTTTCGTGCATATTTTGCGTGACGCTGCTCACGGATGGACCCGCCCCGGTTGCGGCTTGCGGTAACCGGTGGTAGCTCCAGGCTGAGCTCGTTTGTTGTGTCGACTTGGCTGGCGGCCGGCTCGGTGACGGGCTTGTACTGTGTGTTTTCTACCGTTGGTGTCGACATGGTAACCGGGGCGCTCTCTGCTGGGCGGGACTCACTCGGCTGGCTCGACCCCAGGGTGCTTGCAGGATTCACCTGCCTATTCGGGATCGACGCGCGGACCGACGGTGGTCTCGCGCTAGGCACTACTTGTTAACGAACGCGATTTTTAGCAAATTTATACCGAAGGGTTGAAACCGGCAAGTAGGACACCTAACCAACAGCTGTTATGGCCATCACACTTGTCGCCCGCCACCGGTGAGGTCGGGCTCTGACGGGCCCGGAATGGGCGAAGCCGGCCCAGCATGTGGAGCGACGACGTGTCGACGCGAGTCAGGAAATGCGGACGATCTCGAGGGGGACGGTGCGCGTCAGGGTGAAACCCATCGCCTTGTAGAGCCTCTGAGCCGGGTTGTCGCTCGAGGTATGGAGGAATGGAGTTTCGCCGCGCTCGCGGATGCCGTGTGCGATCGCGCGGATCAGGCGGGATGCCAGGCCCTGTCCGCGGGCTTCGGGGGCGGTGCACACTGCGCTGATTTCCGTGTAGCCGGTCGGACGCATCCGCTCGCCGGCCATCGCAACAGGCGAACCGTCGGCGGCACGGATGCCGAGGTAGGTTCCGAGTTCGATGGTCCGGGGCAGGAACGGCCCGGGTTTGGTCTGCTCGACGAGAGCGGTCATCTCGGGTACGTCGGCCGGTGTGAGCGGTATCGCCGCCGGTTCGGGCGCGGTATCGACGCCGCTGCCCTCATATTGGACCAAACCGAATGTCTCGACGACGGACCACCCCGCGGGCAGTGGCGTGGCGCGGTCGCGAAGTACCGCAATCTTGGTGGGCCCGGCCAGGCGGGCGACGTGGCTGTAGTCCTCGTCGGTCAGCTCGCGTGGGTGACCATAGAACACCGACACGTCCGGGTGATAACGCTGGATTCGTCCGCTGACTTCACGGAATCGGCTGTGCGGGCCGTCCAGCGCGGCGTTGACGGGATCGGCGAGCACATCGGTCACGTCTCGATCATCCCAGACGGCGAGACGGCGTCAGGACGCCGCTGGCGACGGCCCTGCCGAGAAGGCTTTGGATTCACGACGATTGAATCGCGTTTGTAGCCCTGCCTATTCCCAACCATTCTGGGCGGGGAGACAGAAGATAGA
This sequence comes from Mycobacterium sp. SM3041, assembly GCF_039668335.1. Lineage (NCBI taxonomy): Bacteria > Bacillati > Actinomycetota > Actinomycetes > Mycobacteriales > Mycobacteriaceae > Mycobacterium > Mycobacterium sp. SM3041. The sequence goes on from NZ_JAYXBQ010000010.1 coordinate 122,240, forward strand.
CTGCCCGACCATGCCCTCGCTTGCGACCTCGGCGCGCAACCTGTTCGCCATCACGCTCGGCGATGGTGTCTGCCCACCGGAGCCGACCGAGCATGTGGTGCTGTTCGATGAACCGCACCGCCAGCTGCGGCGCTACGGCCATTCGGACGGATGCGAGTCCGCACTGGTGCCGGTTCTGCTGGTACCACCACTGGCCGCTTCGGCGACCTGCTACGACTTGTCGCCGGGTCAATCGCTGGTGGCTCACCTGCTGGAACAGGGCCGTACCCCGTATGTGGTCGACTACGGCGAAATCGGCTGGGCCGACCGGCATCTCGGTTTGGAGGCCTTCTTCGCAGACATCCTGCCGGAAGCCATCGAGCGGGTGCTCATCGATTCCGGGGCTCAGGAACTCGATTTGATCGGCTGGAGCCTCGGCGGCACACTCAGCCTGTTCACGGCGGCCGCAAACAAGGGTCTGCCCATCCGTTCGATCACGGGCATCGGTACACCTCTGGATTACGGCCGAATCCCCGGATATCCAGAAGTCCGACGAATCACCAAGCCCACCAACGGCTATGCGGTCACCACCGTCCTGCGCGCCATGGGCGGGGTGCCCGCCCCGGTGGTGCAGGCCGCCTACCGAGCGACGTCCTGGGATCGTGAACTCAAGCGACCGTGGTTCGTCCTCAACAACCTGGGCAACACCGAAGCGTTGGCCAGGGCCGAAGTGATCGACCGCTTCCAAGATGCGTTTCCGGGATATCCCGGGCGCGCCGTGTCCCAGATGTGGGGCCGGCTGATCTACCACGACGAGATCGCCACCGGCGTGGTCAACGTCGCGGGCCGGACCCTTGACCTGACGTCATTGACACTGCCGATCCAACTGTTCGGCAGCCACCGTGACGCCATCGCGCCGTGGGGATGCGTGCACAACGGGGTGACCATGCTGAAGTCGGCCGACGTTCGGTTCGCCACGGTGGAAGCCAGCCATCTCGGCTTGGTCGCATTGTCGGCCGGTGTCACCGAGACGTGGCCGGCGATCGACGACTTCCTGAAGGAACTGGACAGCCGCTAGGAGTGCCCGCCGGCGGCCGTGCTATTCGGGCTTGAGGTGGCGCCACCAGCAGGTGATGTAGAGGCTCATCGAGGCCACCAGGGTCACGATCACCCAGAGCACCACGGACACGTCGATCCACGTTCCGATGGGCGGTGCGTCGGGCAGTGCGTTGCGCAGCGGCACCACTGCGAAAAGCATTGCGGCAAACCATGTTGTCATGGGTGGCTGAAACTTGCGGCGGTTGCGTGCGGTCTGTACGGCGACCACCGCTCCTAGTACTGCGATCGTCACGAGCGCGCCGACGAGGACTGCGGCGAATGCGGCCGTGCTGGGGGAGCGCTGCGCCTTGACGCGGTAGACACCCGGTGCGGCGTCGTTGCTGCCGGCCGGAATGTGGAACATCCATCCGGGCACCCGATCGAAGAACGCGGGCGTCACGCGTATCGGCACGTGTGACGCACCCCGGTACAGTTCGACGGTGATCGGGCCCGAGCGGTAATGGTCGAATGGATAGCTGCCAGGATCGCCGGACAGGATCAGCGCGACGGGAAAGACGTCGGGCACCATGCCTTTCGTCCAGGTGCGGCGGGTCGGTGTCACTGCGGATTGCACTGCGACACTGAGGTCTTCGGTGAGGCTGTGCGTCTGCGGGTCCAGCAGCGCCGGACCGGGCACGACGGTCACGTTGGCCACCATGTCGCCTTTGACCGAATGGACCTCGTTCAGGTCGATGGTGACGGTGGTGCCATCGGCTGTCGGTAGCGGCTCGCTGATTTGGCTCGGGTGTCCGAGGCCGGTCCTCGCGTACAGCGCGATTGTCGTGAGGTACAGGGCGACGACAACCGCCACACTCGCGACTACCCGGACTTTCATCGGCGACCCCTCCCGCGGAATTGACAGCAGTGTAAGTCAGGTTCCGCGGAGTGCTGCGCGCGACATATCAATCGGACGAACCCGCCTGGAATGGTTGATCGTTCGGCGACAGGGGAAAGTTTCCGCGCAGTATCGATTGCGGGTCGTACTCGCGTTTGATTCGCCGTAATCGGGACAGCGAGCGTGGTTCGAAAACATCCGCCAGTGTTCGGTCGGGCGGCAGGAAGTTATGTGGCTTGAGCGCACCGATCGCTGTGTCGAGCGCGCTCACGGCATGTTGCTGCGCGTTGCGCAGCTGGACGCACGCGGCAGGAGTGGGGGCCAAGCCGAACAGGTTCAGCAGGTAGGGCGCGCGTGCTGGTCCGGCGGGACTGTCTGAGGGGCCGGCGAGAGCGCCCCCGAGGTGCCGGATCTGAATGTTCACGAGCGGAGGGGCGCTGTGTTTCAGCAGACGCTCCAGCACGTCCGCGTCGAACCGGCGCAGCCACTCACCCCGAAACAGCGCCGGGGTCGGGTCGACGGGCTCGGCCGCGATGTTTCCGAGCTGTGAAAGTGGTAGCGGCGCAACAGTGTTCGAGACAGCACCGGGAACATTGAGCAACGGGCGGATCTGTTCAACCGCTGTGCTGTCTGCGCCCAGATAGCTGAGGAAAACACTGACTTCGGGAGCCGCACCGCCGGGCGGGGTGGTCAGGTTCAGCCACAGCGTTAACTCCGGTGGCGCTTCGGCTGTGATGGCGTTGTATGCCTCCCATACCTCGGGTGCGCGACTGATAGGCCATAGGGTCTGCTGCACG
>NZ_JAYXBQ010000011.1:0-69296 GCF_039668335.1 Mycobacterium sp. SM3041
ACTCCGTGGCGACTCCCGATGGTTTCGGCCGACCCCCAACAAAACACGCTCCGTGGTCGCACCGCTGCCCTCCCCGCCGAGTCCAGGACGGCAAGAGACCGCCGGACGACCCCGCGCTGTACGAATCCCGCGGTCAACTAGCCGAGGTGCGGCGACCTTCTCCTGGTGGAACCGGCGCTGATTCGAGGGGTCACCTGCTAACAGGCGTCGCGGTGCATTTGGAACCCTAATGGCGGTGCGCCGTGACCCGCACTTCTCGCCAGTTGCCACCGGTGCCGGTCGGCTGGCCGGTAGAAGGTGCGGCTAAACATCGGGGCCTAACAGACGATCCACTCAAATGTCTGCCTTCGGCGAGTAATGTATGCGTCCTCAAAGACACTCAGCATAGAGAAGAGTATCGGGTTGAGGTTGAAATCTTGGAGGCTGTGGTCACCGGGAGCGAAGGTGACCCTGGGCGTTATTCTTCTCCTCGCCGCAGGCTGCGCTGCCATGTACTACGCCGACTTGAATAAGGAATCGGTCTTTCCAGCTGCCGCTGCAACAATTGCAGTCGGAGCCCTATTCGTCACCGCTTACAGTGCTTTCAACTCCAGCTCCCGAATGAGGAAAAAGGACAGTCTCGAAGCTTGGACAGAGTGGTCGGACTCTACTCGCGCAGCGCGTCGCCGCGTGACTGACGTTCTTGGCGAGAAGAACCTCACCATGAAGCAGGGGAAAGCGCTGTTAGGTGATGGCACACTCGTGGACAAAGACGGCAACGACTTGACCGAAGAACAGTGTCTTGCGGTCGACCGTGACATCACGGACATCCTGAACGGTCTTGAGAGACTGGGAGCGGGAGCCGTACTTGGCGTCTATAGCGACGCAGTCTTTCGCATCAGGGGTGGGACGATCATCGAACGGACGTACCAGCGGTTCCTGCCTTACATAATCGCTACAAGAGAGGCGGAGGATGTCGAGAAGCGCCAGACCCGAGCGTTTACTGAGCTCTCTGTCCTCTATCAAATGATCGAGCCATCTTTACTGTCGCAGTTACTGCGAGGCAGTAGAGCGTCGTCCGACCAAGCACGGCTCGACGCGTATAGACGCGCATAAGCCCAGATAGTTGATCACATAAAAAGAGGCCGCAGCCAAGTTCGGCTGCGGCCTCTCGCGAAGTACGCGCGTGGACTCTAGAACTCGTCCTTCTCTTCCCATGTGGTCATGTCGATACTCTCCCTCATTTGCTCGCACTTTTCAACGACGAACACGCCCGTTGTGTTCCAGTTTCCTAACAACCCCGGTTGTGACGCTCCCCACTGCGAAATGCCGTCTGACCTGGTCCGTTCTCTGTGGATACCCCTCTTGGGCTCACCGCAATCACTGAAGGCTACAGCAGTTAGCAACACTTGGCTCAGAACTCGGCCGCGCGGACCCGAGGCTCTGGCTGGGCATGAGCTGGCCGATTGGGTTGGCGAACGCGGCGTCGGATTCCTCGACCGGGGAGCGCAGTAGGTCAACGGCGTCTTCTCGGCTAAGCCGTGCCACAACCGTCTCCACGATGAGCCGTCCAGCTTGACCCCGTCGCGGCTCAACCTCTCGCATCGACTGACGCTGGCCGCGGCTGCTCTTGGCGGAGTTCATTGGCGCACCGCACCCTCGCGGCCACAGAAGATCAGGTCCGAGAGTAGGTACTTTCGCACCCGTGGCGAGTTGGTGACGCGACCCGTCTCCTGCAACTTCCGTGCTGCCTGATCCCACACCCCCGGTTTGACGATGGCGGGCCAGGTGCCCTTCTTCGGCTTGGCCGGTGACATTGCCGTCTTCGTCCTTCTCCAACACCACCTGACCCCGGTACTCGCGCAACCCGGCGTTCCGTGGCGCGAGCAGTAGCGCCCGCGCCGACGCACCGGTCCACCTGCTGTCCACGGTGCCCACGACCACCTCGCCGTCGGGACCTACGCGCTTGAACTTGTCTCCGACGCAAGGTGTCCGAGGTGGTCAAGGCCGTCGCGCGCGAACTCGACGCCTGATCCACGCGCCGAACGTTGGCTTGTGTTCGAGAGCCGGCTGATTTCTCGTACCCAAGCCAACTGTTCGCGGGCAGACTGGGGACGTGACCTACGTCAAGCCAGGTTCTGAGTACACCCGCGACACCAACTACATCAGCACCCGGATCACGGCCGACGGTCGTGACGGATATCCCGTGGAACCCGGCCGGTACCGGCTGATCGTTGCCCGGGCCTGTCCCTGGGCCAACCGGGCGATCATCGTCCGCCGGCTGCTGGGGCTGGAAGACGTTCTGTCCATTGGCTTTTGCGGTCCGACGCACGATCAGCGCAGCTGGACGTTCGACCTCGACCCCGGCGGCGTCGACCCGGTGCTGAAAATCCCGCGGCTGCAGGACGCGTACTTCAAGCGCGACCCGAACTATCCCAAGGGCATCACGGTGCCGGCGATCGTCGACGTACCCACCGGCGCGGTCGCGACCAACGACTTCCCGCAGCTGACGCTGGACCTGTCCACCGAATGGACGGCGTATCACCGCGAAGGTGCGCCGCAGCTGTACCCGGAGCACCTGCGCGACGAAATCGACACCGTCGCCAAGCGCGTCTACACCGAGGTCAACAACGGCGTCTACCGCTGTGGGTTCTCGGGGTCACAGGAGTCGTACGACGCCGCCTACGACCGGCTGTTCACCGCGCTCGATTGGTTGACCGAAAGGCTCAGCAGCCAAAGGTATCTGGTGGGGGACACCATCACCGAGGCCGACGTGCGGCTGTTCACCACGCTGGCCCGGTTCGACCCGGTCTATCACGGGCACTTCAAGTGCAACCGGTCCAAGCTCACCGAGATGCCGGTGTTGTGGGCGTACGCCCGGGACCTGTTCCAGACGCCCGGCTTCGGCGACACCGTCGACTTCGTGCAGATCAAGCAGCACTACTACATCGTGCACGCCGACATCAATCCGACGCAGATCGTGCCGAAGGGCCCCGACTTGGCCAACTGGCTGACGCCGCACGGCCGCGAAGCGTTGGGCGGCAGGCCTTTTGGTGACGGGACACCGCCCGGCCCGGTCCGCGACGGCGAGCAGGTGCCGGCCGGCCACGGAGCGGTGTAGGCCTGGCGAGCTACGGCCAGACGGTCCGCACCGACCATTCGGCGTGGGGTAACGGGAACTCGTTGCCGTCGGAATCCCTTGCCAGAGTGGGCAGTTGGACGGCGAGCCCGAGCACCTTGCCGTGATGCGGGTCGACGGTCGGGATGGTGACGGCCAGCCGCTGGTTCGGCCGGAACTCGCTGACCGTGGAACCGCCGTCCTCGTATGCGAGCAGCAGCACCCACGGCGCCCGGGCGACCGGCTGCGGCACCGACAACTGAATGGGGTGCCGCGCCGTCACGTGCAGTTCGCCCGTGGTGGCGGGGACGTCGCACGCCTTCAGGTGGACGTCGCAGTAGCGGTACGGCCCGACGCGGGCCAGCTGGCCGTCCGTGAAGGCGCTGATCTCGGGAAAGTTGGGGCCCTGGTGCCGCGTCAGCCGCCAGACCAGGACACCCGTGGCCGTCGCCGACAGCACCGCGACCACGGCCAGCAGCGCGAGAACTCGTTTCATATCCATCCTTGGCGCACCCCGGGCATTGCCGCGGGATCGGGCCGTGGTCCTTCCTGCTCGGCTAGTACGGGCCGGTTGCCGCCGAAGCCCGGGATCAGTGAGCCACCGTTGTAGCTCACCAGGGTCTGGGCCAACCCGGGGATCAGCAGGGCGCTGACCGCGGTGAACCCGACCCAGAGGTCGGTATAGATCAGCACACCGACGGCACCGCCGACCACCCAGGCCAACTGCAGCACCGACTCGGACCGGCCGAAGGCCGACGCCCGGGACGCCTCGGGCAGGTCATGCTGCAGCGAGGCGTCGAGCGATGCCTTGGAGATCGCGGTGGCGGCCGAGGTGATGAGTGCGGCGGCCGCGGCAACCATCAGATTGCCGGCCACCGCGGCGGCGATGGCCGAGGCCGTGACGATGACCGTCGCGCGCACCACCACCTGGGCGGGGTGCCCCAGTTTGAGCCGGGCGCTGGCGATGTTGCCGGCGAAGTTCCCGATACCCGCGGCGGCGCCGATGAGCCCGAGGATCTTGAGCTGCTCCCACGCCCCGGCGTCATGCGACTTGGCGACGAACGCGGGATACAGGAACAGGAACCCGACGAGCACCTTGATGGTGCAGTTGCCCCACAGCGACGTGATGATGTTGCGGCCCAACGGCTGTCGCGGGGACTTGTCGTGATGCGGATGCCGCAGCTGCTCGGTCGGCGCGTGGTACGACAGCGTCGCCGGCACCTCACCCTCGGTGACTTCGACCCACTTCGGAATCCGCATGGTCAGGACGGCACCCGCGACGGCGACGACGGCGACGACGTACAGCGCGCCCGGCAGGTGTATCAGGCCGAAGGTGTACTCGAAGGCCGCGGCGAGACCGCCGCCCAGCCCGGTACCGCCCAGCAACCCGAACATGGTGAGCCGGGAGTTGACCCGGACGAGGTCGATCGTCGGGGGCAGCACCCGCGGCGTCACGGCGCTGCGCAGCACGCTGAACGACTTCGACAGCACCATCATGCCCAGCGCGCACGGGTACAGCACCCAGGGCGGATAGCTGCCCGTCGCACCGTCGTAGTTGCCGATCAGCACCAGCGCGAGCACGACGCGCAGTGCGAACGACACGGCGAGCGCGACGCGCCGGCCGTGCTGCACGCGGTCCAGCGCCGGCCCGATCAGCGGGGCGATCACCGCGAACGGCGCGATGGTGATGAGCAGGTAGAGCGCCACCTTGCTCTTGGACTCGCCCGAGGCGGCCGCGAAGAACAGGGTGTTGGCCAGCGCGATGCCCATCGCCGCGTCGAGCGCGTTGTTCGCGACGACGGGCCAGGTCAGGGCCGTCAGGCCGGATTTGTCGGCGCCGTCGGCGGTCGCGGCCCGATGCACCAGCCCGTACACCTTGGTGCCCATCTCCCGGCTGCGTTGGGCGGCGGCACGGGTGACGGTGATCTTCTCGCCGCCGGCGGGGCCGCGCCGCCGGTCGTCGTGATCGCGGCGCCGGTCGTCGTAGTCGTCGTATCCGCGGTCGTAGCCGTGACCGCCCGGGTGATCGTCGTCGAGCGGCGGCAGCCACCGGTTGTCGCTGTGCGCCGACGACCCGCGCGGCGGCGGCCGGCGGCGGGCCTGACCAGGATCGCTCGGGTAGTTGGCCATGCCCGGATGCTCTTCGTCAGGGCGGCGCGGTGGGCGCGGCGGGTAGTAGCGGGGATCTTCCGACCTCCCGGCGTCCCGCGGTCCACTCATGAGCACGATTGTTCCCCATGCTGCCGACGGCGGCGCGCAGGCAGGCGGTGTGGCCTTGTCCTGGGTGGTCAGGCAGTATTGATCACGATGGACATGCCCAATGACACCGAATCGGCAGCCGTGACGCCGGACGAGTCGACGCCGACCGAGGCGCCGGTCGAGGTGCCGACCCCTGAAGTCACCGCGGAATCCGCCGAAGCCGCCGAAGCCGTCGACGCTCCCGCCGCGGCGCCGGAGTCCGCCGAGGTGCCCGAGACCGTCGACGAGCCGCAGCCGCAGGCCGCCGTCGACGAGGACCCGGCTGTCGAGACCGACGACGAGACCCCGGCCGAAGCGGCCGCTGACGACGCCCCCGCGGCCGAAGCAGTTGTCGAAGAAGAAGCCGAGCTACCCGACCTGACCCCGATCCTCATGGGCGCCGTCGATCAGGCCCGCGCCGCGATCGTCGAGTTCAGTGGCGAGGGCGTCGTCGGTGACTACCTGGGCGCCAGCTTCGACGACCCGGCGTCGGTGACCCATCGCTTCCTCGCTTCGATGTCCGGCTACCACGGCTGGCAGTGGGCCGTGGTGCTGGCGACCTACCCGGGCGCCGACCACACCACCGTCAGCGAAGTGGTCCTGGTGCCCGGGCCGGATGCACTGCTGGCCCCGGAATGGGTGCCGTGGCATGAGCGCGTCAAGCCGGGTGATCTCAGCCCGGGTGATCTGCTGGCGCCGCCGCCCAACGATCCCCGGCTGGTGCCCGGCTATCTGGCATCCGGTGATCCCGAGTGGGACGAGGTGGCTGCCGAGGTCGGGTTCGGCCGCAAGCAGGTGCTCAGCGACTGGGGCCGGACGGATGCCGCGCAGCGCTGGCAGGACGGCGACTACGGCCCGAACGCCGCCATGGCCCGCGCCACCCGCCGGACCTGTCGCGGCTGCGGCTTCTACGTGCCGCTGTCCGGATCGCTCGGCCTGGTGTTCGGCGTCTGCGCCAACGAATTGTCCGCCGACGGACGCGTGGTGTCGGCGGAGTACGGCTGTGGCGCCCACTCGGACACGCCGCCGCCGGAGCCCATCGGCTCACCGGCCTTCGAGCCTTTCGACGACGGCGTGCTCGACGTCGGCTAAGCGCCTTCGGCTGCCGCCTTGATCCGGCTGAGCGAGGTATTCATGCCCTCGACCAGCTCCACTTCGAAGTTGGGCACGCCGCCCATGAACCGGTTGATCAGCGTGCTGGAGATCGGCTTGACGGCTTCGGCATGCCGGCTCACGGTCAGCTTGGTGCCGGTGCCCGCGGGCTCGAGGTCGTAGGTCCACTGGGTGTTGTTGGTGTTGACCCGGAACGACAGCTTCTTCTGCGGGTCGACCGCGGTGATGGTCGAGGTCGTCGGCCAGAAGAGCGCGCCCCGACGGTTGAGGTTGACGGTCTTGGTGCCGACCTTGACGGCGCCGACGGCCTTCATCACCCGACACTGCGGGCTCCACTTGGGCATGTTGTCGAGATCGGAGATCAAAGCCCAGACCTTGGCCACCGGCGCGTTGATGGTGATGTCTGCCTGCAGCAGAGGTGTTTCTCCAGCCATCGGACTCTCCCTTGTCGAGATGTGAATGTCAGCGCAGGCCGCGTTGGGCACCTCGTGCGCCGCGCCGGGCCGCGCTGCGTTGCCACAGAAATATAGAGGTCCCCAGTACGCCGACACCGAGGCCCGCGACGGTCACCGGCCGCCAGCCGTGCAGGGCCGCGACGGTGAAAGCCAGCACCACCGCCACCAGCCAGCCGGCCGCGATCACCACGATCACCGGAACCGGGTCGAGGAGGCGGTCGGGGAGAGCCGGCGGAACGGGTTCCGCCGGATGTTCGTGCGCGGGCGTGGCCATCTCCTCTAACGCTAGTCGATCGATCGGTACGCTATCTGCTCGTGACGGACGCCGATGACCGCTTGGCCAATGACCTGTCGCTGGCCGTCGTGCGGCTGGCGCGGCAGTTGCGATTCCGTCGTCCCGATTCCCCGGTGTCCCTGACACAGTTGTCGGCCCTGGCCACGCTCGCGAAGGACGGCCCGATGACGCCGGGCGCGCTGGCCACCCGGGAGCGCGTGCGGCCGCCGTCGATGACGCGCGTCATCGCCTCGCTGGTCGAACTCGGGCTGGTCGAACGCAGTTCTCATCCCGACGATCGGCGTCAGGTGCTGGTCGCGGTGTCCCCGGCCGGTGAGGAACTGTTCGAGGCCGAGCGCCGGGCCGGCATGGAATGGCTGCAAGGCCGGCTCGAGAAGCTGTCGGGCCAGGATCGCGGCATCCTGCTGGCCGCCGCTGACCTGATGTTCGCGATCATCGACGAAGCCCAGTGAGCGCTGCCGCAGAACTCGACGCGATGGACGACGTCATCGTTGTCGACGTCACCGACCCCGCCGATCCGCGGCTCGACGATTTCCGCGACCTCAACAGCGTGGACCGCCGGCCCGACCTGCCGTCGGGCAAGGGGCTGGTGATCGCCGAGGGCGTGTTGGTGGCGCAGCGCATGCTGGCGTCGCGGTTCAGCCCGCGTGCGTTCCTTGGCACCGATCGCCGGCTCCGCGAACTGTCCGGCGACCTGGCCGGCTGCGGCGTGCCCTACTACCGCGCCAGCGCCGAGGTGATGGCCGAGGTCGTCGGCTTCCACCTCAACCGCGGCGTACTCGCCGCCGCGCCCCGGCCCGTCGAACTGACGGTGTCCGACGTGCTGCGGGATGCCCGGACCGTCGCGGTGCTCGAGGGTGTCAACGACCACGAGAACCTGGGCTCGATCTTCCGCAACGCCGCCGGCCTCGACGTCGACGCGGTGGTGTTCGGCGCCGGGTGCGCCGACCCGTTGTACCGCCGCGCGGTCCGGGTGTCGATGGGCCATGCCCTGCTGGTGCCCTACGCCCGCGCGGAGTCCTGGCCAGGTGATCTGAAATTGATGCAGGACAACGGCTTTCACCTGATCGCCATGACGCCGGGGGAGGGTTCGGTGCCGCTGGCCGATGCCCTGGCACCGCTGGCCGGGGAGAAGGTCGGGGTGCTCGTCGGGGCGGAAGGCCCGGGGCTGACCGAACACACCATGCGGGCCTGCGAGGTGCGGGCGCGCATCCCGATGTCGCGGGGCACCGATTCGCTGAACGTCGCCACGGCCGCCGCGCTGGCGTTCTACGAGCGCGCCCGAACGGCGGGCTAGATTGGCTCAGATGACGACACCGTCGCAGACGCCGTGGGGCACCGGACTGACGGTGTCGGCGTTCGTCGCTGCCGTGACGGCCGCCGCCATCATCGTCCTGTCCCTGGGGCTGCTGCGGGTGCATCCGCTGCTCGCGGTCGGGTTGAACGCCGTCGCGGTCGGTGGCCTGGCCCCGACGGTGTGGGCCTGGCGCGTGCGCCCGGTGTGGCGCTGGTTCGTCTGGGGCGCCGGTGCCGGTGTGGCGCTGGGCTGGATCGCGACGCTCGCGATCGCCCTGGGCCGTTAGCCCCGCCCCGCCGTTGACTCTGTAACTACGGCGCAGAAGTGCGAGTAGGGGAGACCCTCAGTGCAGGGTCAACGTGAGGTCGGCTGACGCTGTCGTTGAGTCTGTAGCTATGGCGCAGAAGTGCGAGTAGGGGAGACCCTCAGTACAGGGTCAACGTGAGAACCGCAGCGTCAGCGCTGGCCGTTGGCCCGCACGCCGAGCAGGACGTCTTCCCACGCCGGAATCTCGGGCTTCTTCTTGCGCGGACGCGCCGCGGGAGCGGCCGGCTCGGGGGTCTCCACGACGGCCGCCGGCTCCGGCGCCGGGATGGGCTCGGGTGCCGGCGGGGCCACCGGCGCGGCGGGCACCGGGGGAGCGGCCGGGGGCGGCGTCATGACGACGACGGGGGCGGGCGCGGGCTCCGGCGCAGGCGCAGGCGCAGGTTCCGGCTGATGTGCGGGCATCGGGATCTCGGCGACCGATTCCTCGAAATGCAGCTGTGCGAGCGGCGCGACCGACCGCAGGGCCGGGCGGGTGTAGTTCGGGTCGATCAGCTCGGTCGCGGCGTCGTCGAACGCCGTGGTGGTGCCGCCGTGGGCGCCTGGGCTGAACCGGAAGTGTGCGACGTTGTCGGAACGCCCGGCCTTCCAGCCGAACTGCACGGTCCAGCGGCTGTCCTCGTTGCGCCAGGCGTCCCACTTGGTGGCTTCGGGGTCGAGGCCGCGGGAGATCAGGGCTCCGGTCACCGTCTCGAGCAGGGTCAGCACCGACGGGCCGTCGGGCAGGATCGGGTGCGACGCGCTGGCGAGTTCAGCGGCGCGGGAGCGCTCCAGCAGTACCGGGTGGGCGAAGCGCATGATGCGCTCCGGGCTCACGCCCGCGGCTGCGGCGAGCTGCTCGACGGAGGCGCCGGCCCGGATGCGGGACTGGATGTCACGGGGGCGCAGGGAGTTGGGCACCTCGACCTCGACTTCGATCTCCGTCTGATTCATGGCGGCCCGGTCGCCGCGGACGGCGGCCTTCAGTCGATTGTCGACGCGCACCACGAACTTCTCGGCGGTGGCCGAACCGTTGGGGGCTTCGCAGATGATGCGCTTGCCGTCGGCGTCGAGTCCGACGACCTTGAGTTCCCTCATTGGTGACCTCCTAGGACGCGGCTTAACGGCTCACCCTAGCGCGTTATCGACTCGTAACCGTGCTGACACACCGAGGCGCGCAGCCCTTCATGGACTGCGCGCCTCGGTTACGTGTCAGGTGGTGCTCAGAGACGTTCCACAACCCAGTCGACGCACGCCGTGAGGGCGCTGATGTCGTCGGGGTCGACGGCCGGGAACATGGCCACGCGCAGCTGGTTGCGGCCCAGCTTGCGGTACGGCTCGGTGTCGACGATCCCGTTGGCGCGCAACACCTTTGCGACCGCGGCGGCGTCGACGTCGTCGTTGAAGTCGATGGTGCCGACGACCTGCGACCGCAGCGCCGGGTCGGCGACGAACGGCGTGGTGAACGGACGCGACTCGGCCCACGAGTACAGGCGCTGCGACGAGTCGGCGGTGCGCTTCACGGCCCAGTCCAGACCGCCGTTGCCGTTGAGCCAATCCAGTTGCTCGGCGAGCAGGATCAGCGTCGCGATCGCCGGGGTGTTGTAGGTCTGGTTCTTGAGGCTGTTCTCGACCGCGATGGGCAGCGACAGGAAGTCGGGCACCCAGCGGTCGGTGGCGGCGATCTGCTCGACGCGGGCCAGCGCGGCGGGGCTCATCACGGCGATCCAGAGGCCACCGTCGGAGGCGAAGTTCTTCTGCGGCGCGAAGTAGTAGGCGTCGGTGTCGGCGATGTTGACCGGCAGGCCGCCGGCGGCCGAGGTGGCGTCGATCGCGACGAGGGCATCACCGGCGGGACGCTGGATCGGCACCGCGACACCCGTCGAGGTCTCGTTGTGGGCCCACGCCACGACGTCGACATCAGGGTCCGACTGCACGGCGGGCGCGCTGCCGGCGTCGGCCTTGATGATGATCGGGTCGCCGACGAACGGGTTCTTGGCGACGCACGACGCGAACTTGCTGCTGAACTCGCCGTAGGTGAGGTGCAGCGAGCGCTTGTCGATCAGGCCGAACGCGGCGGCGTCCCAGAACGCGGTCGAGCCGCCGTTGCCGAGGATGACCTCGTAGCCGTCGGGGGTGGAGAACAGTTGCTTGATGCCGTCGCGTACGCGCCCGACCAGGTTCTTGACCGGGGCCTGGCGATGCGAAGTGCCGAACAGGTCGCCGGCGGCCGCCAGTGCGGTCAGCTGCTCGGGGCGAACCTTGGACGGGCCGCAGCCGAAGCGTCCGTCGGCGGGCTTGATGTCGGCGGGGATGGTGAGCTCAGCCATGGCCCTCAGCGTAGTTGCAGGTCGACGGCCGGTGACGTGGGGATCCGGCTGCTCGCCCAGCTGCTCCGCATGCAAGTGTGATGACGGTCACAATAGGTGTCCAGATGTGTGACGGCGGGCACTAGTTTTTAGGTGGTACCTCCGGTACCGTTCGACACAAGACAGCCGATTGTAAAGCTGACAGAAAAGCCTTGGGAGGCTCGAAATGGCTCGTACCCGGATGATCCGTCGTTGGCGCCGGAACATGGACGTGCTGGATGACACTGTCTACGTGGAGAAGCTTGCCACGCTGTCCGAGGGGTCGGTGCGGCGCAACTTCAACCCGTACCAGGACATCGCCTGGGACTCTCCCGAGTTTGCGGTCGTGCCCAACGACCCGCGCTGGATCCTCCCGGACACCGACCCGCTCGGTGGCCACCCGTGGTACCAGTCGCAGTCGCAGGAACGCCAGATCGAGATCGGCATGTGGCGCCAGGCCAACGTCGCCAAGGTCGGCCTGCACTTCGAGAACATCCTCATCCGCGGCCTGATGGAGTACGCGTTCTGGGTGCCCAACGGGTCGCCGGAGTTCCGCTACTGCACGCACGAGGCCATCGAAGAGGGCAACCACACCCTGATGTTCCAGGAGATGGTCAACCACATGGGGGTCGACGTCCCGGGCATGCCCAAGCTGCTCAAGTGGATTCAGCCGCTCATCCCGCTGGCTGCCGGCCCGGCGCCCATCCCGTTCTTCTTCGGTGTCCTCGCCGGCGAGGAGCCCATCGACCACACCCAGAAGAACATCCTGCGTGAGGGCACCGAGCTGCACCCGATCATGGAGCGGGTCATGGCCATCCACGTGGCCGAGGAGGCCCGGCACATCTCGTTCGCGCATGAGTACCTGCACAAGCGCGTGCCGGAGCTGACCCGCTGGAAGAAGTTCTGGCTGTCGCTGTTCGTCCCGGTCACCATGCGCATCCTGTGCTCGGCGATCGTCGTGCCGCCGCGCGCCTTCTGGAAGAAGTTCGACATCCCGAAGTCGGTCCGCAGCGAGCTGTTCTTCGACGCTCCGGAGTCGCGCATGTTCCTGCGCAACATGTTCTCCGACGTCCGCATGCTGTCGTACGACACCGGTCTGATGAACCCGCTGGCCAAGCTCATGTGGAAGATCTGCAAGATCGACGGCCCGCCGAGCCGGTACCGCAGCGAGCCGCAGCGTCAGCACGTCGTGGTCGCCGCCTGAGCATTTAGATAACTCATGCCGCACGTCATTACCCAGTCGTGCTGTAGCGATGGTTCATGCGTCTTCGCATGCCCGGTGAACTGCATTCACCCGTCCCCGGACGAGCCGGGTTTCGCTACCGCCGAAATGCTGTTCATCGATCCCGCCGCCTGCGTGGACTGTGGTGCCTGCATCACGGCCTGCCCGGTCGGCGCGATCAAGCCGGACACCAAGCTGACCGAAGCGCAGCTGCCATTCATCGAGCTCAACGCGTCCTTCTACCCGAAGTACGAGGGCAAGCTGCCGCCGACGTCCAAGCTGGCGCCGGTGCCCGACGCCCCGGCGGTCGACCAGCGGCCGCACGGCCCGCTGCGGGTCGCGATCGTCGGCTCCGGGCCGGCCGCCATGTACGCCGCTGACGAGTTGCTGACCCAGCGCGGGGTCCGGGTCAACATCTTCGAGAAGCTGCCGACGCCCTACGGGCTGGTGCGCGCCGGGGTCGCCCCCGACCATCAGAGCACCAAGGGTGTGACGCGCTTGTTCGACCAGATCACGAAGCGCCGCGGGCTCGACTTCTTCCTCAACGTCGAGGTGGGTCGGGACGTCACGCACGCCGAGCTGCTGGAGCACCACCACGCCGTGCTGTACGCGGTCGGTGCGCCCAACGACAAGCGCCTCGACATCGAGGGCATGGAGCTGCCCGGAACCGGAACCGCCACCGAGGTGGTGGCCTGGTACAACGGGCACCCCGAGTTCTCGCATCTGCCGGTCGACCTGGGGCACGAGCGGGCGGTGATCATCGGAAACGGCAACGTCGCGTTCGACGTCGCCCGCATCCTGACCACCGATCCGGATGCGTTGGCGCGCACCGACATTTCGGACCATGCGCTGGCCGCACTGCGCGACTCGAAGGTGCGCGAGGTGGTCATCGTGGCCCGGCGTGGGCCCATCCACTCGGCGTTCACCCTGCCGGAGCTCATCGGCCTGACGTCGACGTGCGACGTGGTGCTCGACGCCGCGGACCACGAGCTGGTTCGTCGGGGTCTGGAAGCCGAGACGGACGCACTGACGCGTCACAAGCTCGAGATCCTCACCAAGCTGCCCGACAGCTCGGCCCCGGCGATGCGGCCGCGGATCCGGCTGGCCTACGAGCTGACTCCGGCCCGCGTGCTCGGCTCGGACAAGGTCACCGGCATCGAGTTCACCGTCACCGGCACCGACGAGGTCCGTCAGCTCGACGCCGGCCTGGTGCTGACGTCAATCGGCTACCACGGCAAGGCAATTCGTGGTCTGCCGTTCGACGATGCCGCCGGCGTGGTCCCCAACGACGAGGGCCGCGTCATCGATCCGGCCACCGGTGAACCCGTCCGCGGCAGCTACGTCGCGGGCTGGATCAAGCGTGGTCCGACGGGCTTCATCGGCACCAACAAGTCGTGCGCGGCACACACCGTCGACCGGCTGGTCGCCGACTACAACGCCAGCCGGCTTCGTGAGCCGACCGCGAAAAGCGGTGCGCTGCAACAGCTCATCCGCGACCGCCGGCCCGACGTCGTCGACATGGCGGGGTGGCGGGCCATCGACGCGGCAGAGATCGCGCGCGGCGGCGCCGACCGGCCGCGGGACAAGTTCATCGACGTGTCCGACATGCTGGCCGCTGCCGCGAGCGCGCCCAAGCCGACGCTGCGTCAGCGGCTCCTCGGCGCCTTCTCCTGAGTGGTTCGTGCACGATTTTCCGCGGTCACCGCGGAAAATCGTGCACAAATCGCTGATCGCTAGCCCTGCTGGGCCGCCATCGCCTCGGCGATCTCCTCCGGGCTGACGACGCGCACGGTCTGCGCCAGCGACCAGTGGTGGCCGAACGGGTCCTCCACCTGGCTGTAGCGGTCACCCCAGAACATGTCCTGCGGGGCCATCAGTTCGCGTGCGCCGGCGTCGATGGCGCGCTGGTAGGCCGCGTCGACGTCGGGCACCTGCAGGTGGATGGTGACGGGAGTGCCGCCGAAGGCCGTCGGGGTCTGCGACTTGCCGCCACACATTTCCGGGAAGTCGTCGTTGAGGTAGACGTTCGACCCGTTGATGGTCAGTGCGGCGTGCATGAGCTTGCCGTCGGGCCCGGGCACCCGGCCGAGCTCGGTGGCGCCAAAAGCCTTGACGTAGAAGTCGATTGCAGCGGCGCCGTCGCCGACGACGAGGTGCGGGGCGAGGAAGGTCTGGGACTCGGTCATCGTGTTCTCCTCAGAGCGGTACTGCGTGGATTGGGGTCATTCGTTATGACCATCTCCAACGCTACTTCTCATCGGTGACAAGAAAACGGGTCTGAAGTGTCAGCTGTGCGCGATGCTGTCCCAGCCGGCCACCGAGTCCGCGGGGCGCGGCTGCGGGCCGACATAGATGGCCGCGGGACGGACCAGCTTGCCCAGCCGCTTCTGCTCCAGGATGTGGGCGCACCAGCCCGCGGTGCGGCCGCAGGTGAACATGGCGGGCATCATCGCGCTGGGCACCTGGGCGAAGTCCAGGATCACGGCGGCCCAGAACTCGACGTTGGTCTCGATGGCACGGTCGGGACGGCGCTCACGCAGCTCGGCGAGGGCGGCCTGCTCCAGCGCGGCGGCGGCCTCGAAGCGCGGTGCGTCCAGGCGCTTGGCCGTGGCGCGCAGCACGCGGGCCCGCGGGTCCTCGGCGCGGTAGACCCGGTGCCCGAAGCCCATCAGCTTTTCCTTGCGGTCCAGGATGCCCTTGACCACGGCCCGGGCGTCGCCGGTGCGCTCGGTCTCCTCGATCATCGGCAGCACGCGGGCGGGGGCGCCGCCGTGCAGCGGGCCGCTCATGGCGCCGATCGCGCCCGACAGTGACGCGGGCACGTCGGCCCCGGTGGACGCGATGACGCGCGCGGTGAACGTGGACGCATTCATGCCGTGCTCGGCGGCGCTGACCCAGTAGGCGTCGATGGCCTCGATGTGCCGCGGGTCCGGCTCGCCCTGCCAGCGGGTCATGAAACGTGCTGTCACCGTGGGGCATTCGTCGACGATGCGCTGCGGCACCGCGGGCCGGTAGATGCCGCGGGCCGACTGCGCGACGAACGACAGCGCCGTCACCGACGTCAGCGCCAGCTGCTCGCGGGCGGTGTCGTCGTCGATGTCGAGCAGCGGCTGGAAGCCCCACAGCGGGGCGAGGGTGGGCAGCGCGGCCTGGACGTCGACGCGGACATCGCCCGAGTGCACGTGCAGCGGGAAGGGTTCGGCGGCCGGCAGACCCCGGCCGAACTCGCCGTCGACCAGCAGCGCCCAGACGTCACCGAAGGTGACGCGGTGGCTCACCAGATCCTCGATGTCGACGCCGCGGTAGCGCAGGGCGCCGCCGTCCTTGTCCGGTTCGGCGATCTCGGTCGTGAAGGCGACGACGCCTTCCAGGCCGGCGACGAAGTTCTCGGGGATCTGCGGCGTCGACACTGACGTTGCCTCTGTCATGCCGAAATTGTTCCACTAGCCCGTGGACCGATGGCTACCGGCCGGTAACAAACGGTCAGACGACGGAGAAACCGGCAGGTAGAGCGTCGCGTCCGGTGAGCGCGGGCAGCACTGTGGCGGCCTGACCGGTCAGCGCCGCGATCTGCGCCGCCAGCACGGTGGCGTCGCGCAGTACCTCGTCGGGCAGCGTGAAATCGATGCCGGTGGCCCGCGTGATGTCGAGGCTGTGCACCGTCAGCTCGAACACCCGGGTCGGCAGGTAGTTGCTCAGCCGGATGCCTAGGCCGCCGATCACGGCGATCAGCGGGTCGCCCGCCCCGTCCAGGTCGGTCCGCACCCGGGCCAGCAGGTCGGCGACTGTGGCCGCGGGATCCGTCCCAAGATTGCGCCCGGCCTCCCGCCCGCGTTCGACGATGTCGGGGCTGCCGGCGGCGTAGGCGCGCATCAGCGCGTAGTACTGCGCCGGTCCGGTCACGTCCTCCCGGTCGGCGGGTGTGCGCAGGTAGCTGCTGACGGTGATCAGTGACCGTGAGGTGTGCCCGACCAGCGCCCGCAGGTCCCAGTCACCGAGTCCCGGACCGTCCCACGCCGTGGCCGGGATCTGTGCCACCAGGTCCGCGAAAGCTGTTGCCGCCGAGACGAATACTGAATGGTCCGGGGGTGCGTCGGGCGCCATGTCTGCATTGTGTCACCGTATGGGCGTACCGTCGCCGATCATGGCATCCGATCACGTGGAGCAGTCGGCAGATCATCTGGCCCGGATGCGGGTCGAATACGGCTCGACAGAGAAGGACGGCAGTGTCGACCTCGACGTCGACTGGCTGGACCGGGGCTGGCTGGCGTTGTTCCGCGACTGGATGTCCGACGCGGTGCAGGCCGGGGTCTCCGAACCGAACGCGATGGTGCTGGGCACCGTCGATGCGCAGGGCCACCCGGTCACCCGTTCGGTGCTGTGCAAATCCATCGAAGAGACGGGCATCTCCTTCTACACCAACTACGACTCCGACAAGGGCGAGCAGCTGGCGGCGGTGCCCTACGCGTCGGCGACGTTCCCCTGGTACCTGCTGGGCCGTCAGATCCATATCCGCGGCACGGTGACGAGGGTCGACGCGGCGCACACGGCCGAGTACTGGTCGAAGCGGCCGCGCGGTTCGCAGCTGGGCGCGTGGGCGTCGCACCAGTCAAAATCGATTGCCTCGCGGGCGGCGCTGCTGGAACAGTTGCGTGACGTGACCGAGCGATTCGCCGACGTGCCGGAGGTGCCGGTGCCGCCGAACTGGGGCGGCTACCTCATCGCCCCGGAAGTGATCGAGTTCTGGCAGGGCCGAGAGAACCGCGTGCACAACAGAATTCGCATCACCGGCGACCGGATCGAACGGCTCCAGCCCTGAAAGGTCTGATCGCCGACACCACACCACTGCGCAACCCCGACTACCGCCGCCTGTGGGGGTCCAGCGTCGTCACGGTGATCGGCGCCAACCTGACGATCTTCGCAGTGCCCGTCCAGCTGTACGCGCTGACGCAGAACTCGGCGTACGTCGGCCTGGCGGGCGTGTTCAGTGTGGTGCCGCTGATCGTGTTCGGCCTGTGGGGCGGCGCCTGGGCCGACGCGATGGACCGCCGGCGGCTGCTGATCATCGCGTCCTGCGGGCTGGCGGTCGCGTCGGTGCTGCTGTGGGTGCAGGCCGCCGCCGGGCTGAACAACGTCTGGCTGGTGCTGTGCCTGCTGTCGGTGCAGCAGGCGTTCTATGCCATCAACTCGCCGACCCGCTCGGCCGCCATCCCGCGGATGCTGCCTGCCGAGCAGCTGCCGGCCGCCAACTCGCTCAACATGACGGTGTTCCAGGCGGGCGCGATCATCGGTCCGCTGCTGGCCGGCGTGCTGCTGCGCTGGGTGGACCTGTCGACGCTGTACTTCATCGACGCCCTCACCACGATCGCGCCGATCTGGGCCACGTTCCGGCTCACGCCGATGCCACCGGAGCACTCGCCCGACGACGACACCTCACGCTGGGGCTTCGCCGCCGTGCTCGACGGTTTCCGCTACCTGTCGGGCAACCGCGTCGTCTTGATGTCTTTTGTGGTCGATCTCATCGCGATGATCCTCGGCATGCCGCGGGCGCTGTTCCCGCAGATGGCCCACGAGAACTTCGGCGGGCCGGTCGCAGGCGGAACCGCGATGGCGCTGTTGTCGGCGGCCATGGCGGTCGGCGCGGTGGCCGGCGGAGTCTTCTCGGGATGGCTGCCCCGGGTCCGCAGGCAGGGCCTCGCGGTGGTCGTCTCGATCGTCGTGTGGGGCGCGGCGATGGCCGGTTTCGGGCTGGCCGTCGGCCACGCGACCGGCCGGCCGGACGGCTTCCTCTGGATCGCCCTGGTGCTGCTGGCCGTCGGCGGTGCCGCGGACATGGTCTCGGCGGTGTTCCGGAGCACCATCCTGCAGGAAGCCGCCTCCGACGAGCTGCGGGGCCGTTTGCAGGGCGTCTTCACCGTGGTGGTCGCGGGCGGTCCGCGGATTGCTGATGCGGTGCACGGCGCGGCAGCCGCGGTGGTGGGGACCACGGTGGCCGCGACCGGAGGCGGCGTCCTGGTGGTGGTCGGCGTCATCATCTCGGTCGTGGTGGTGCCGGCGTTCGTGCGCTATTCGGTGGCTCGCAACTGATGCTTGACAGCGGGGTTATGGCGACCCGAGCAAGCACATAGTTCTCTTAACGACTACCGTCTAGTCCCGGACGTTTCACCTGCCGACACTGCAAGTCGACACCGCAAAAGGGGTTCAAGTGGCCGACACCTCCAGCTCTGACGACGTAGCCAACCTCCGGTATCCCGGGGGCGAGGTCGATCTCAAGATCGTGCGCGCCACCGAGGGATCGGACGGCATCGAGCTGGGCTCGCTGCTGTCCAAGACCGGCTACACCACGTACGACGGTGGTTTCGTCAATACCTCGGCCACCAAGAGCGCCATCACCTACATCGACGGTGACGCCGGCATCCTGCGCTACCGCGGGTACCCGATCGAGCAGCTCGCCGAGAAGTCGAACTTCATCGAGGTCAGCTACCTGCTGATCTACGGGGAGCTGCCGACGGCCGCCGAACTCGAGGCCTTCACCACCAAGATCCAGCGGCACACCCTGCTGCACGAGGACCTCAAGCGGTTCTTCGACGGCTTCCCGCGCAACGCGCACCCGATGCCGGTGCTGTCGTCGGCGGCCAACGCGCTGAGCGCCTACTACCAGGACTCGCTCGATCCGAAGGATCCCGAGCAGGTCGAGCTGTCGACCATCCGCCTGTTGGCCAAGCTGCCGACCATCGCGGCCTACGCCTACAAGAAGTCGGTCGGTCAGCCGTTCCTGTACCCGGACAACTCGCTGAACCTGGTCGAGAACTTCCTGCGCATGACGTTCGGCCTGCCGGCCGAGCCGTACCAGGTGGACCCGGAGCTGGTCCGCGCCCTGGACATGCTGTTCATCCTCCACGCCGACCATGAGCAGAACTGCTCGACGTCGACGGTGCGCCTGGTCGGCTCGTCGCAGGCCAACCTGTTCACCTCGATCTCCGGCGGCATCAACGCGCTGTGGGGCCCGCTGCACGGCGGCGCCAACCAGGCGGTGCTGGAGATGCTGGAGAAGATCCGCAGCGAGCACGGCGACGTCCGCGACTTCGTCAAGAAGGTCAAGAACCGCGAAGACGGCGTCAAGCTCATGGGCTTCGGCCACCGGGTCTACAAGAACTACGACCCGCGGGCGCGCATCGTCAAGGAGCAGGCCGACAAGATTCTCGGCAAGCTGGGCGGCGACGACGAGCTGCTGGACATCGCCAAGTCGCTCGAGGAGATCGCCCTCACCGACGACTTCTTCGTCGAGCGCAAGCTGTACCCGAACGTCGACTACTACACCGGCGTGATCTACCGGGCCATGGGCTTCCCGACCCGCATGTTCACCGTGCTGTTCGCGCTCGGCCGCCTGCCGGGCTGGATCGCGCACTGGCGCGAGATGAGCGCCGACCCGGGCACCAAGATCGGCCGCCCGCGCCAGATTTACACCGGCTACACCGAGCGGGATTACCCCAACCACTGAGTTTCACCGAGACGGCCCCTTGCGCACAGTGCGCGAGGGGCCGTTCTCTTTCCCGCTCTTTTCCCGCGAGCTTGCCGCGTTCTCTTTTCCCGCGAGCGGCCGTGTTTGTACGGCAACACGCCGCCTTTTGCGTGCAATTCGAGGCCGCTCGCGGGCGCCGAGCGTGCGCGTCCTGCCCATGTCGCCAATGTCACGCCGAAATTCCGTTGCCTCGGCAACGGTTGTAGTTTCACAATGGTTGTGTGAATACAACTATCGACGCGCTCACCTCACGGCGCAAGACGATCATCCTGATCTCCTGCTGCCTGAGTCTGCTGATCGTGTCGATGGACTCCACCATCGTGAACGTCGCGATCCCGTCGATGCGCCGCGACCTCGGCGCGAGCGCCGCCCAGATGCAATGGGTCGTCGACGTCTACACGCTGGTGCTGGCGTCGCTGCTGATGCTCTCCGGCGCCGCCGGTGACCGGTTCGGCCGGCGGCGGGTGTTCCAGATCGGCCTGACGATCTTCGCGTTCGGTTCCCTGCTGTGCAGCCTCGCGCCGACCGCGGACGCGTTGATCGCCGCCCGCCTGGTCCAGGGCATCGGTGGCTCGATGCTCAATCCTGTTGCCTTGTCGATCATTTCGCAGGTCTTCACCGACCGGGTGGAGCGGGCCCGGGCACTCGGTTTCTGGGGCGCGGTCGTCGGCATCTCGATGGCTCTGGGCCCGACCGTCGGTGGCCTGCTGATCCACGCCGTCGGCTGGCGGTCGGTGTTCTGGATCAACCTGCCGATCTGTCTGGCCGCCATCGTGCTGACCGCGATCTTCGTCCCCGAGAGCAAGTCGGGCACCATGCGCGATGTCGACCCGATCGGCCAGGGGCTCGCGGTGGTGTTCCTGTTCAGCCTGGTCTTCACCCTGATCGAGGGGCCGGGGATGGGTTGGGGCCACCCCCGCACCGTGGCCATCGCGGTGCTGGCCGCAGTCGCCCTCGTGGGCTTCCTGCGCTACGAGCGCCGGCGCCACGACCCGTTCATCGATCTGCGGTTCTTCCGCAGCATCCCGTTCGCCGGCGCCACCGTCACGGCCGTGATGGCGCTGACCGGCTGGGGCGCGTTCCTGTTCATGATGTCGTTCTACCTGCAGAACGAACGGCACTACTCGGCCATGCACACCGGCATCATCTATCTGCCCATCGCCATTGGTGCCCTGGTCTTTTCGCCGTTGTCCGGACGGATCGTCGGACGCTACGGTGCCCGGCCGTCACTGATGGTCGCCGGTGTCCTGATGGCCTCGGCCGCCCTCATACTGACGACGCTGACGGCGACGACGCCCATGTGGCGAGTGGTCGTCATTTTCGCGGTGTACGGCATAGGGTTCGCGATGATGAATGCTCCAGTGACCAACGCCGCGGTGAGCGGCATGCCGGTGGAGCGCGCCGGCGCCGCGGCGGCGGTGACGTCCACCAGCCGCCAGGTGGGCGTGAGTATCGGTGTGGCACTGTGCGGTTCGATCGCCGGCTCGGCCCTGGCCGGCAGCGGCGTCGACTTCGCCACGCAGGCCCGGCCGCTGTGGTGGATGTGCGTCGCGATCGGCGTCGCGGTCGCCGTCCTCGGCTTCTTTTCGACCTCGCCGCGTGCACTGCGCTCCGCGGAGCGGCTGGCGCCACTGATCGAGGGATCGCGTGAGCCGGAGCCGGCCGGTGTCCACTGACCCGCTGGCCGACGAGGTCTGGCAGACCATGGCCGCCGTCGTGGTCGAGAACCGCGACAGCTGGAAACGCGCGGTGGTCGAGCAGACCGGACTGCCCTTCAGCCGGGCCCGGATTCTGCGCCGGCTGGATGCCAAGGCCATGACGGCCAAAGAGATCGCCGCCGCGACCGGCATGGACGCGCCGGCCACCACCGTCGCGATCAACGATCTCGAAGAGCGCGGACTGGTTGTGCGCCAACCGGATCCGGAGAACCGGCGCTGCAAACTGGTGTCGCTGACGGACGCCGGTGGCGCGGTGCTGCGCGGCATCGGCCAGATCGATGACCCGGCGCCGCCCGTCTTTGCCACGTTGGACGCCGACGAGCTCGCCACGCTCCGTGACCTGCTGAGCCGGCTGCGCCGCCACTAGGGGTGCGGTTCCTGTCCACCCGCGGCAGGTGCCCGACTACGGTGGTCCCGTGGCAAACACGAAACCTGAGATCGAATTCCCGGACGGCCCGGCACCCGAGACGTTGGTGATCGAGGACGTCATCGTCGGCGACGGTGCCGAGGCGGTGCCCGGCGGCAACGTCACGGTCCACTATGTCGGCGTCGAGTACGACACCGGTGAGGAGTTCGACAGCTCCTGGAACCGCGGCGAGACCATCGAATTCCCCCTGCGCGGCCTGATCCAGGGCTGGCAGGACGGCATCCCCGGGATGCGCGTGGGCGGCCGGCGCAAGCTGACCATCCCGCCCGCACAGGCCTACGGCCCCGCCGGTGGTGGGCACCGCCTGTCCGGCAAGACGCTGATCTTCGTCATCGACCTCGTCGGCGTCCGCTGACCTGATCGACTTTCTGTCGGGCTTAGAGCCCGGCGGTTGTGGCGTGTCATGGCGGCAACGTGCCGTCCCCACAGCTGTCGGGCTCTAGGCTCGAATGTGTTTCAGGGAGGGTTTTGCAATGCCGGACACAGCTGACGTCATCGAGCCGTCCGGCAGCGTCCGTCGCCTCGGCACGCGCGGCAGGGTGGCGGCGCTGGCTGTGGTGGTGGCCGTCGTCGCCGCCGTCGGCTGGGTGGTGTTCGGCACCTCCGACGAGCACCGGGCCCCGAGTTCCATCGCGGCCTCGGCGGTACCGACACCGGCACAACAGCCCGAGTTGACCTCCGCGCCGTTCGCGCTGACCCGCGACGGCAACACCGTCACGCTGACGGGCAGCCTCGCCAACACCCGGTCGAAGTCCGAACTGGCCGCCGCGGTGAAAGCGCAGTGGCTGAACGCCACCTTCAACGACAAGACGACCGTCGTCGACGGCGCCGGCACCCCGGACATGGCGGCCATCGGCAACGTGCTCTCCGCGGCCGATGCCATCGCCGATTTCGGGCTGTCCATCGACGGCGCCACCATCACGCTGATGGGGACGGCGCCCAATCTCGACGTCGCCGGCGAGGTGCAGAGCGCCGCAGCGCTGTCGTTCCCAGGAGCGAAGCTGGCCAACAACATTCAGATTCCGGCGCCGGGTGGTCCGGTGGCGCCGCCCGCGCAGGCACCCTCGTCGGCTCCCGCGCCCACGTCCGCCCCCGCTCCGGCCCCGGCCGGTGGCCCGTGCGCGAAGGTGCAGGCCGACGTCACCGAACTGCTGCGCACCCCGATCAGTTTCGTCACCGGCGGATCGCAGATGACGGGGGAGTCCCGCCGGCTGCTGGTGCAGGTCGCCGACAAGATCCGGGCCGGCTGCCCGAACGGTGCGGTCACCGTGATCGGCTACACCGACAACCAGGGCAGCGACGCCGTCAACCTCAAGCTGAGTGACACCCGGGCCAAAGCCGTTGCCGCCGCGCTGGTTTCGAACGGTGTGCTGGCGGCGAAGATGACGGCCCGCGGCGCCGGCTCCGCCAACCCGATCGCCGACAACGGCACCGAAGAAGGCCGCGCGAAGAACCGGCGGGTCGAGATCACCGTCGGCTGAGCGGCGCCGGCGTTCACCGCGCCGCGAGCGTGCACACCGATCGGCAATTTTCGGAGGATTGCGAGCCGGCTGCACATTCGCGGCGGGCTAGTGATGCCCGGGCAGCCGTAGCAGCAGCCGCGTCCCGCCGAGTGGACTGGTCTCCAATGTCGCCGTCCCGCCGTGCAATTCGGCCTGCTGGGCCACGAGCGCCAGGCCCAGCCCGGAGCCCGAGTGCGACGCCGTGGAACCCCGGTTGAACCGTCCGAAGACCTTCAGGCGTTCCTCTTCGGGCACGCCGCAGCCGTCGTCGTCGACGGCGATCTCGACCCCGGCGCGCGAACTGACCGCCGACAGCTGAACTTTCGACGCACCGCCGTGCTTGACGGCGTTGGCGATCGCGTTGTCGACTGAAAGCCGCAGTCCGGCAGGCAGTCCCACGATGATGATGGTCGGCGCCGGCACCAGCGACACCTCCAGGTCCGGGTACACGCGCATGGCGTCGTGCGCGGCGCGGTCCAGGAGTTCGGTGATGTCCACGGGCACATGGTCATCGACGGTGGACAGCTCGCCCTGCGCCAGCCGCTCCAGCGCCCACAGTGTGGTCTCGATGCGCGACTGCGTGCGCACGATGTCGCTCAGCACTTCCTTGCGCTGCTCGTCGGGCAGGTCGAGCGTGCTCAGGATTTCGACGTTGGTGCGCATCGCGGTGAGCGGGGTGCGCAGCTCGTGCGCCGACACGGCCGCGAAGTCCCGCGCCGACGCCAGCGCGGCCTTCGTCCGGCCCTTCTCCTCCCACACGCGGTCCACCAGACCCTTGACGGCGTCAGCGATTTCGACGGCCTCGGTCGCGCCGCGGACGTCGATGTGCGGGGCCTGCCCGTCCTGGCCCTCCGGATCGATGTCGCGCGTCTGCTGCGCCAGCCGTTTGAGGGGACGCACCGCGAACGCGGCCAGCGCCCAGCCCGCGACGGCGGCCGCGCCAATGGCGAACGCGCACAACGCGATCACCCGGCGGTGCAGATTGTTGGTGTCGACGATCGTCGCGTCGTACGTGGCGCCGACCGCCACCAGCATCGGGTCCGGCATGTGGATCTGCACCGTCCGCACCCGGTACCGGACCCCGTTGACCTGGGTATCGGCGTAGCCGACGGGCAGCTCGGGCAGCACGACATTCGAGTTCGAGCTGACCTGGCCGTTCCGGCGTGCGGTGATGACGACGTTCTCGTCGTGCGGTGGCCGCGGAATCTCGTCGAGCCCGCGCGGCAGGAACGGGATCGCGAAGCCGGCGGCCTCGTCGAGGCGGCGGTCCAGGCGTTCCTTGCGGTCGTTGGTGATGCCGATCCACACGATGGTGCCGACGATCCCGACCACGATGGCCGCGGCGATACCGGTGGCGAACGCGACGCGCGACTGCAGCGACGGAGTGCGACGGAAGACGCGCGCCAGGATGTTCACGGGCTACCGCTGCCGGTTCTTCGCGCAGGCGCTCATCAGTGCACTCGGTTCTTCGCGCAGACGCTCATCAGCGCACTCGGTTCTTCGCGCAGGCGCTCATCAGCGCACTCGGTTCTTCGCGCAGGCGCTCATCACTGCTGCCTGAGCACGAACCCCACGCCGCGGACCGTGTGCAACAGTCGCGGCGCGCCGTTGGCCTCCAGCTTGCGGCGCAGGTAGCCGATGAACACGTCGACGACGTTGGTGTCGGCGGCGAAGTCATAGCCCCACACCAGCTCCAGCAGCTGGGCACGGGACAGCACGGCGGTCTTGTGCTCGGCCAGCACGGCCAGCAGGTCGAACTCGCGTTTGGTCAGGTCGACGTCGGCGCCGTTGACGCGGGCCCGCCGGCCCGGGATGTCCACCTCGAGCGGTCCGACCGAGATGGTCTCCGACGAGAACGTCGCCGTCGCGCCGCGGCGGCGCAGCAGCGCCTTGACGCGCGCCACGAGCTCGGCCAGCACG
Source organism: Mycobacterium sp. SM3041 (assembly GCF_039668335.1). NCBI lineage: Bacteria > Bacillati > Actinomycetota > Actinomycetes > Mycobacteriales > Mycobacteriaceae > Mycobacterium > Mycobacterium sp. SM3041. The sequence goes on from NZ_JAYXBQ010000011.1 coordinate 25,458, forward strand.
AACGGCTTGACCAGGTAGTCGTCGGCGCCGGCTTCCAGCCCCGCCACCCGGTCGTCGACCGAGCTGCGGGCCGAGAGCACACACACCGGCACGTCGTTGTCCATGGCGCGCAGCGCGGTGACGACGCTGACGCCGTCGAGCACCGGCATGTTGATGTCCAGAATGATGGCGTCCGGCCGGAATTCGGTGGCACTGCGCAGGGCCTCGGCGCCGTCGACCGCGGTCGACACCTCGAAGCCGGACAGCCGCAGGCCACGCTCCAATGAGGCCAGCACGTCCGGGTCGTCGTCGACTACGAGCAGGCGGGGGGAGGCGCTTCCGCTATCCATATGCCTCATCTTGCCCGATGGCCCATTGTTATTGACGGAGGCACGTCTGGCAGCCGCTATTCGGTGCTAGCATCCGGCGCTTATGGGGCCTGTGTCGCCGCGAGTCATCGTCCAACCCGATGATGGCGTGCAGCCGGTGCGGGATTTCCTCGCGTCGGCGCAGAAGTCGTTGCTCATCAAGCAATTCACGTTCACCGAACCGTCGCTCGTGGCGGCGGTGATCGAGCGCCACCAGGCGGGTGTCGACGTGCGCGTCATGCTGAACCCGGCCCGCTCGGGCGGCGACCGCGCCAATGACGAGACCTTCGAACAGTTCTCGGATGCCGGCGTCAACGTCCAGTGGTCCAACCCGACGTTCTACGTGACGCACGAGAAGTCGATCGTCGTCGACGAGACGGCGGCGCTCGTGGCCACGTTCAACCTGTGCGAGAAGTACTTCACCCTCACGCGGGACTACGGCTTCATCACCACCGAGCCGGACCACGTCGCGCAGATCGTCGAGGTGTTCGACGCCGACTGGTCCCACACCGATTGGGAGCCGTCGCAGTATCACGGCCTGCTGTGGAGCAACTCGAATTCGCGGTACCACATGGCGAAGTTCATCGACACCGCCGAGCACCGGCTGCGCATCCAGCACCCCAAGTACGTCGACGCCGTCATTCTCGACCACATCGCGGCCGCGGTGGGCCGTGGCGTGAATGTCCATGTGCTGTGCGGTGGCAAGCACGGCATCAGCGACTGGGACATCCTCGACACGTTCGCCTCGCTGCGGACCCTGCGCCGGTTCGGCGCGAAGGTGCGCAAGCAGAAGAACCTGCGCGTGCACGCCAAGCTGGTCATCGTCGACGACCACGAAGCCCTCGTGGGTTCGATGAACATCGACCGCAGCGCCTTCGACCTGCGCCGCGAACTGGGTGTGATGGTCAAGGACCCGGATGCCGTCGCGCAGCTGTCGCAGGTGTTCGACGCCGACTGGGAGACCTCGCACCACTACGAGCCGCCGGATCCGCTGGACTCGTCGCAGCATCACGAAGACGACTTCCCGCACGACCCCGAGCTGGTCCATGAGTGAGCAGATCGACTCGACGGCCCAACGGGTTTCGTTGTTCGAGTTGGTCCTGACGTTCAACCACATCGCGCTGGCGTCGTTCGGCGGTGGGCTGTCGGCCTGGTCGCGTGAGGTGCTGGTGGTGGAGAAGGGCTGGCTCGGGGACGCCGAGTTCCTCTCGGCCACAACGATGTGCCGCATCCTGCCCGGTGCCAACCAGGTCAACATGGCGGTATTCGCCGGCACCAAGATGCGTGGCTTCCCCGGCGCGGCCGCCGCGGTGTTCGGCTTGTGCGCCATGCCGCTGGTCATCGTGCTGGCGTTGTCGTTCGCCTACTTCCGGTTCAAGGAGGTGCCCGCCGTCAAGGGCGTGCTGCACGGGGCGTCGGCGGCCGCGGTGGCCCTGACCCTGACGATGGTGCTCAAGACGGGCCAGAAGTGCCTGACGGGCGCGGTGCCGGTCCTGCTGTTCGCCGGCGCATTCGTGCTCAACGGCGTGCTGCGGTTCCCGCTGCTGGGGACGCTCGCGATCCTGGCGCCGCTGAGCCTGCTGTGGGCGTGGCCGCGCGAGCGCGGCAACGACCCAGGGCCGCGGGATCGCGCCACAGCAGCGTGAGCACCCCACGATGAGTACCGCGGCGCTTTCCACCTACATCCAGCTCATCGGGCTGTTCGGCATGCTGTCGCTGCTGTCCATCGGCGGCGGCAACGTCGTGCTGCCGGAAATGCACATCAACGCCGTCAACGGCAGGCACTGGCTGTCCGACAACCAGTTCGCCGACCTGTTCTCGATCTCGCAGACCGCGCCGGGCCCGAGCATCCTGATCGTGTCGATGGTCGGCTACGGCGCCGGTCTGAAAGAGGGCGGCATTCCCGGCGCGATCATCGGCGGCGTCGTGTCGATGGTCGCGATGGTGGTGCCGGCCGCGGGCTTCGTGTACGTCATCACGTTGATCTGGCAGAAGGCCGAACGCTCCAAACTGCGCCGCGCGGTCGAGAAGGGTTTCGCCCCGCTCACGGTCGGCCTCATCCTGGCGGCGTCGCTGGTCATGAGCCGTGCCGCGGACCACGACTGGCGCGCCTACACCGTCACCGCGGTGTGCACCGTGATCTTCATGCGCACCAAGCTGAATCCGCTGATCGTCGTCGCCGCGGCCGGTCTGGTCGGGTACCTGGGTTTCATCTGACCTGGTCGTGCCGCCGCGCACCGGGTATGTCGGTGGCACGTGCGAGCATGGAAGTTGTTGTGTCTGATGTAGCCCAGCCCCTGCAGTCGGCTCCGGCGATCGCTCCGGTGCCGCAGCGCCGACGTGCGTCGGTGGACCTGCTGCGCCTGCTGCCGTATCTGCGGCCGTACCGCGGACGCTGGGCCGCCATGCTGCTCACGGCGTTCGCCGGTCTGGGCGTGACGGTGTCCATCCCATTGGTGACCAAGGCCGTGATCGACGGCCCGGTGCGGCACCAGGACCAGCCGGGCCTGTGGGTGCTCGGTTCGGCCGCGCTGACGTTGGGGCTCGTCGAGGCGGTGCTGTGGTTCATCCGGCGCTGGCTCGGGGCCCGCGCGACCATGGGCGTCGAGGCCGACATCCGCAAGGAGCTGTACGCGCGCCTGCAGATCCTGCCCATGTCGTTCCACCGGCAGTGGCAGTCCGGGCAATTGCTGTCGCGGGTGATGAACGACCTTGGCACCATTCGCCAATTCCTCGGCTTCGGCCTGCTGTTCTTGGTGCTCAACACGATTCAGATCATCGTGGTGACCGGCATCCTGCTGACCATGTACTGGCCGCTGGGTGTGGTGGTGCTGGCGTCGGTGCTGCCGGTGTCCGTCACGATCTTCCGGTTCGAGCGGCAGTTCACCGTGCTGTCGCGGCAGGCGCAGGACCAATCCGGCCATGTCGCAACGCATGTCGAGGAGTCGGCCCTGGGCCTGCGGGTGATCAAGTCGTTCGGCCGCGAGGACTACGTCTACCGGCGGTTCGACGAGCGGGCGACGGCCCTGTACGACGCCGAGGTCGGCAAGGTGGCGGTGTCGGCGCGCTTCTGGACGCTGCTCGAGGTCATCCCCAACCTGACGCTGATCTTCGTGCTCGGGTTCGGTGCGTACGCGGCCGGCCACGGTCAGGTCACCATGGGCACGCTCGTCGCGTTCATCACCATGATGCTGTCGCTGGTGTGGCCCATCGCGTCGCTGGGCTTCCTGCTGTCGATGATGCAGGAGTCCATGACGGCCGCCAATCGGGTCGCCGAGATCTTCGACGCGCCAGTGGATATCAGCGACGGACCGGTCGACACCGTGCCACGTGGCGGGCACCTGGAACTGCGTGACGTCGGCTTCCGTTTCCCCGACGCCGAACCTGACGACTGGGCGCTGCGCCACGTGTCGGTGACGGTCGAGCCGGGGCAGACATTGGCGCTCGTCGGCGCCACCGGCTCCGGCAAATCGGTTCTCGCCGCACTGTTCTCACGGCTGTACGACGTCACCGAGGGCGCGATCCTGCTCGACGGACGAGACATCCGCGAACTGTCGCTGCCCGCCTTGCGGACCGCCGTGGCCACTGCCTTCGAGGACCCGACGCTGTTCTCGATGTCGGTCGTCGAGAACCTCACCCTCGGTCGCGGCGCCGACAACCCGGCGACCGACGACGAGATTCGCGAGGCGATCGACATCGCCGCCGCCCAGTTCGTCTACGACCTGCCGTTCGGGCTCGACACCCGTATCGGTGAGCAGGGCATGAGCCTGTCCGGTGGTCAGCGGCAACGTCTTTCGCTGGCCCGGGCCATCCTGGCCGCGCCGTCACTGCTGGTGCTCGACGACACCCTGTCGGCCCTGGACATGCACACCGAAGCGGAGGTCACCGTCGCGCTGCGGCGGGTGCTGACGTCGGTGACGGGCATCGTGGTGGCGCACCGTGCGTCCACCGTGCTGCTGGCCGACCGGGTGGCGCTGCTGCAGGACGGCACCATCACCCGCATCGGCACACACGCCGAATTGCTCGAGCAGGCACCGGAATACCGATACCTGCTGTCCGCCGACGACGAGCTCGACGACGGTTGCGAGCGCAGTTGCGACTGGGAGCAGGACGCCGAACGCGAACGGCTCGAGCAGCTGTATCTGGAGCAGACGGACGAGTCCGAAGAGGTGCGGAGGCGATGAGCACCGAGAGCTGGCGCGGCCAGACGGTCGACAAGGTCGAGGACCTGCCCATCGACGAGAACGTCTCGCGGCGTCGCGAGGCACGGTCCCTGCTGGGCTCGTTGCTGAAGCCGTACCGGTTCGCGGTCCTGCTGCTGGCGCTGGTCGTCGTCGTCGAAAACGGTGCGCGCCTGTCGGTTCCGCTGCTCGTGCAGCGCGGCATCGACCACGGCATCCCGCCGATCCTGCAGGGCGGGCCGGCCCGTGAACTGCTGCAGATCGTCGCGGCCCTGTGTGGCGTCGTGGTGCTGCAGGCCACGTTCCGGCTGTTCTTCCTGAACCGGTCGGGCCGCATCGGGCAGAAGGTGCTGCTGGAGCTGCGGCGCCGGGTGTTCCGGCAGTTCCAGCGCCTCGACGTCGCCTTCCACGACCGCTACACCTCGGGCCGCGTGGTGAGCCGGTCCACCAACGACATCGAAGCCATCCAGACCATGCTGTCGACGGGTTTCGACAGCCTCATCACCGCCGTGCTCACCCTGGGCGGCACCGCGGTCCTGCTCGTCACGCTCGACGTGCGGCTGGGCCTGATGTGCCTGGGTGCCTTCCCGCTCCTGGTGCTGCTGGTCGCCTGGTTCCGGCGCGAATCATCGAAGACGTACCGCACCGTCCGGGAACGCGCGGCGCTGGTGATCGTCCAGTTCGTCGAAACCATGACGGGCATCAAAGCGGTGCAGGCCTACCGGCGCGAGCCGCGCAACCAGGAGATCTTCGACGACGTCGTCGACGACTACCGCGTCATCAACGAACGCACCATGACCCTGCTCGCGGTGTTCATGCCCGCGGTCAAACTCATCGGCAACGTCACCACCTCGGTGGTGCTGCTGTACGGCGGCTACCTGGTGCTGCACGGCCGCATGACGATCGGCACGCTGACGGCCTTCCTGCTGTACCTGCGCATGTTCTTCGAACCGATGCAGGAGATTTCGCAGTTCTTCAACACCTTCCAGTCGGCGGCGTCGGCGCTCGAGAAGCTGGCCGGGGTGCTCGCGCAGCAGCCCGCCATCATGGACCCCGCCGACCCTGTCGCGCTGGCGACGGTCAAGGGGGACATCGCTTTTCGGGGTGTCAGCTTCGGCTACACCCCGCAGCGTCCGGTGCTGCCCGAACTGAATCTGACGGTGCCCGCCGGGCAGACCGTCGCCCTCGTCGGTGCCACCGGCGCGGGCAAGACCACCATCGCCAAGCTCATCGCGCGTTTCTACGATCCGGTGACCGGCACCGTCACCCTCGACGGCATCGACCTGCGGTCCATCGCCCAGACCGAGCTGCGTCAGCACGTCGTGATGGTGACGCAGGAGAACTTCATGTTCGCCGGCACCGTCGCCGACAACATCCGGTTCGGGCGCCCCGACGCCACCGACGACGAGGTCCGCGCGGCCGCGGAAGCCGTTGGCGCGGACCGGTTCATCGACAATCTGCCGGACGGTTACGACACCGACGTCGCCAATCGGGGTGGACGGCTGTCGGCGGGGCAGCGCCAGTTGGTCGCGTTCGCCCGCGCGTTCCTGGCCGACCCCAAGGTGCTGATCCTCGACGAGGCGACGTCGTCGCTGGACATCCCGACCGAGCGCCTGGTGCAGCGCGCGCTGGCGACCGTGCTGGCCGGGCGGACCGCGCTCGTGATCGCGCACCGGCTCTCCACCGTGCAGTCCGCGGACCGGGTCCTGGTCCTCGACGGCGGCCGCATCGTCGAAGACGGTCCGCCCGACGACCTGGTCGCGCAGAACGGGCGGTACGCGGCGCTGCACCGCGCCTGGATCGACTCGCTGGCCTGACCGGTCAGGGAATCAGCCGCAGCTGCCGCGCCTTCGACACCGCCTCGTGCCGGCTGTGGGTGCCGAGTTTCGTCGCGGCACTGCGCAGATAGCTCTTGACGGTCTCGGGTTTGAGGGAAAGCCGCTGGGCGGCTTCGGTATTGGTGCAGCCCAGTGCGATCTGCGCCAGCACGTCGAGTTCACGCGGGCTGAGCGGACCGGCCGGTGCGGGCCCACCGGCCAGTGCCTCGGCCAGCCGGTCGGCGAGGCCGCCGAGATCGCTCGGTGCGACGGGCGCGTTTCCGGCCGCCAGCCGTCGCAGCTCGGCGTGCACTTGGCGGATGTGTTCGGTGTTGACCGCCGTGTCGGCGGCCGCGGCCTGCTGCAGCCGCAGCCGGCGGTCCACTTCGTCGCGGATCGTCAGTTCGTCCGACAGGCGCTGCGCCGACGCCATGATCAGGTCGACGGTCCGCCCGCCGAAAGGTGCGCTGGACCGGTAGGCGCCGTAGAGCACCGCCCGGGCCCGGCCATCGACCACGACCGGTACCGCCAGCACCGACCGGATGCCCTCCGACAGCACGGGCATGTCGTAGTCGTGGGTGATGGACGGTGCGTGCCGGTAGTCGGTCACCGCGAGCGGCTGACCCGAGACCATGCTGGCCCCGCCGAGCCCGCACATCGAGCGCACCGTCAACCCGCGGAGACCGCCGCCGCGGGTGCCGTAGAACTCCGTGATCAGCAGCGCGTCGTCGTGCACCTCGCCGCCGAACATCACCGGCACCGCACCCTCGGAGCCGAGACGTCGCAGCTCAGCGCGGACCGCGTCGGTATCACGCGGGCGCAGCAGAGACGGGCCGGTCGTCACGGTCAGTACCCTCTTTCGGGGGTAGCGGGCGGATGGGTGTGACGTAGATCCTACGTTCATGGCGACAGAGGCTGTGATCACCACCAACACCGAGCAGTACCGAGCGGCCCGGGACCGGCTCGTGGCGTCGATCGGTGACTACTCGCAGGCCGTCGATTCGTTCAGCTGGCCGCGGCTGACCGGCACGTTCAACTGGGCCACCGACTGGTTCGACGTCATCGCCCGCAGCCCCGAACGGGCCGGGCAGACGGCGCTCTGGATCACCGAAGAAGGCGGTGACGAGCAGCGCTACACGTTCGCCGAGATGGCCGACCGGTCTGACCAGGTCGCGACGTGGCTGCAGTCGCTGGGCGTGGGAAAGGGCGACCGCGTCATCGTCATGCTGGGCAACCAGGTCGAGCTGTGGGAGTCGATGCTGGCGGTGGCCAAGCTCGGCGCGGTGGTGATGCCGACGACCGGGGCACTGGGCCCGGCCGACCTGGCCGACCGGATCACCCGCGGCGGCGCGGGCTTCGTGGTGACCAATGCCACGGACGCGGACAAGTTCGCGTCCGTCGACGGGCAGTACACCGGCATCGTCGTCGGGGATTCGGTGCCCGGCTGGCACCGCTACGCTGATGCGTACCAAGCGGTTTCGGCCGGTCCGTTCCGCGAGGTCACCGACGTCGACGACCCGCTGCTGGTCTACTTCACCTCGGGCACCACCAGCAAGCCCAAACTCGTTGAGCACTCGCAGATTTCGTATCCCGTCGGCCACCTGTCCACGATGGCCTGGATCGGGGTGACGCCCGGCGACGTCCATCTGGCGATCAGTTCGCCGGGCTGGGCCAAGCACGCCTGGAGTTGTGTGTTCGCGCCGTGGATCGCCGAGGCGACGATCTTCGTCTACAACTACGGCCGCTTCGACGCCGCCGCGCTCATGGCACAGCTGCGCCGCGCCGGCGTCAACACCTTCTGCGCGCCGCCGACCGTGTGGCGGATGTTGATCCAGGCCGACCTCGGCACCAAACCCGAAGGGCTGCGCGAGATTCTGGGCGCCGGTGAACCGCTGAACCCCGATGTCATCGCCAAGGTGCAGGACGCCTGGGGCCTGACCATCCGGGACGGCTTCGGCCAGACCGAGACCACTCTGCTGGTCGGCAACACTCCAGGCCAGCCTGTCAAGGCCGGATCGATGGGCCGGCCGATGCCGGGTGTGCCCGTGGTGTTGGTCGACCCGGTGACCGGCGAGCCGGCCGACGAGGGCGAGATCTGCCTCGAGCTGGGCGCGCGGCCGCTCAACCTGATGACGGGTTATCTCGCTGACCCGCAACGCAATGCGGCCGTCATGGCGGGCGGTTACTACCACACCGGTGACGTGGCCTCCCGCGACGACGACGGCTACATCACGTACATCGGCCGCACCGATGACGTGTTCAAGTCGTCGGATTACAAGGTGTCGCCCTTCGAATTGGAGAGCGTGCTCATCGAGCATCCCGCGGTGGTGGAAGCCGCGGTGGTGCCGCAGCCCGACGACACCCGGCTCGCCGTGCCGAAGGCGTACGTCTGCCTGGCAGACGGCTGGAGTGCCGATGCGGACACCGCACGGGCGATCATGGAATTCGCGCGGGACCACCTGGCGCCGTACCTCAAGGTTCGGCGGGTGGAATTCTTCGATCTGCCCAAGACCATTTCCGGCAAGATCCGGCGCGTTGACCTGCGCAAGCGCGAAGATCAATCGCATGCGGCCGGCACCCCGATCGCATCGGAATACCGCTATGAGGATTTGGTGAACTGATGCTGAGCTACGACGCGGGCCCCACCGACACCCCGATCCTGGAGGAGACCATCGGGGCCAACTTCGAGCGCACCGTCGCGGCCCATCCGGACACGCTCGCGTTGGTCGACCGCGGGCAAGGACTGCGGTACACGTACGCCGAACTCAACGCCGAGGTCGACCTGATCGCCCGCGGCCTGATGGCCCGCGGCATCGAGAAGGGCGACCGGGTCGGTGTCTGGTCGCCCAACTGTGCGCAGTGGATCGTGACGCAGCTCGCGACAGCCAAGATCGGCGCCATCCTGGTCAACGTGAATCCGGCGTACCGGGTGCACGAACTTGCCTACGCGCTCAACCAATCCGGGATGCGGATGCTGATCTCGGCGGCGTCGTTCAAGACGTCCGACTACGCGGCGATGATCGACGAGGTCCGTCCGCAGGTTCCAGACCTCACTGACGTCGTCTTCCTGGACGGCCCGGACTGGGAGCGGTTGCGTGCCGACAGCGCGGCGGTCGGGGCCGACGCCTTGGCGGCCCGGCATGCCGCACTGTCCAACACCGACCCGATCAACATCCAATACACCTCGGGCACAACCGGGTTCCCGAAAGGTGCGACGCTGTCGCACCGCAACATCCTGAACAACGGCTACTTCACCACGGAGGGCATCAACCTGCGGGCGGGGGAGCGGCTGTGTGTCCCGGTGCCGTTCTACCACTGCTTCGGCATGGTGATGGGGGTGCTCGGCTGCATGAGTCATGGTGCGGCCGTGGTGATCCCGGCCCCCGGGTTCGACCCGGCGGCCACCCTCGATGCCATCGAGGCCGAGCAGTGCGCCGGCGTCTACGGCGTGCCGACGATGTTCATCGCGATGCAGAACCATCCGTCGTTCGCCGGGCGGGACCTGTCGAGCCTGCGTACCGGCATCATGGCCGGATCGGTGTGCCCCGTCGAGGTGATGAAGCACTGCGTCTCCGACATGCACATGGCCGAGGTCGCGATCTGCTACGGCATGACGGAGACGTCGCCGGTGTCGTGCCAGACGCTGATCGACGACGACCTGGACCGCCGCACCGCGACCATCGGCCGGGCGCATCCGCATCTCGAGGTCAAGGTCGTCAACCCGGAAACCGGCGAGACGGTGGAGCGCGGCGAGCCGGGGGAGTTCTGCACGCGCGGCTATTCGGTCATGTTGGGCTACTGGAACAACGACGAAAAGACCCGGGAGGCCATCGATTCCGAGGGCTGGATGCACACCGGTGATCTCGCGGTGATGCGGGCCGACGGCTACTGCGCCATCGTCGGCCGCATCAAGGACATGGTGATCCGCGGTGGGGAGAATGTGTACCCGCGCGAGATCGAGGAGTTCCTGTACACGCACCCCGACATCGAGGATGCCCAGGTGATCGGCGTGCCCGACGCCCGCTACGGCGAGGAGATCTGCGCGTGGCTGCGGCTGCGGCCCGGCGCGGCGCCGCTGGACGCCGCCGCCATCCGCGAATTCACCGCGGATCGGCTGGCGCACTTCAAGATTCCGCGCTACGTACACATCGTCGACGAGTTCCCGATGACCATCACCGGCAAGGTCCGCAAGGTCGACATGCGCGCCGAGAGCATCCGCATCTTCGGTCTCGAGCAGCCTTAGCGCGAGGTTTTCTCGCCGCGAATGTGCAGGCAGCCCTGTTCCCGGCAAATTTGGCGATCTCTTGGCACGCTCGCGGGGAATGGTCCGAACAATCGAGTTGACGGGTCTACGCGCCCGGGTTACCTTGGCTACGTCAGCACCTCGCTAGGCGAGGCTCCTGGACGAACAGAAGCCACTGATCCGACGACGTCGAGAGACGCCCAGGGTCAGGACAGGTCTCCCCGGATTAAGGGGTTACCCAAAGTGGCTATCCACCGCGGTGGATTACGTCGTCCAGTGCCGAAGCTCTGACGAGAGGGGTGCGGCAGCGCATGGTTTTAACAGCCTTTTAATGGGTATAGGTTCGCTGCCATCTCCCTTTTGTGTTGTCATGGGATAGCTGCCCCGAGGTGGGCCCGACGGCTAGGAGGTGAGGTACGACGTGAGATCTGGCGATGGCGACAGTTCCAGTTTGGGACGAAAACACCACGTAGACACCAGCATCCGAGCACTCCCGTTATCCTGCCGACCGGCCGGTTCCGCCTGACCGACAGGCCACGGGAGTCCGATCCCGACAGGAGCTCTGTCATGACCGTATTCCGCAACCGCACCGTCCGCCGCATTGCCCGGCTGGTGCACAGCCGCACGCACCTGACCCCGCAGGAACGGCACAACCTGCAGTTGTCGCACACGCCGCTCGCGGTGATCTCGGCGTCTCTCGGGGCGCACCCCAACTTCTGATCCGTTCGGCCGCACGGTCCGCCCACCGATTCCGGTGGGCGGACCCCTGTTGTGCTGCCATTTTCCCGGGAGGAATCTCGACATGGCCCTGTTTGCCCGTACCCCGCGGCCCGCCGGCGAAACGTCAGCGCGGCAACGTGATTCACCGAGCACCGCGGTGCTCGACACCGCGCACGTCGGCGACATCGTCGGCGCCCTCGGCACCATCCGCACCGACGAGACCGCGACCGGTCGCGGCCGCCTGCAGCGGTTGAAGATGCTGCTCGTGGTGATGGGACCCGGCCTCATCGTCATGGTCGGCGACAACGACGCCGGCGGCGTCGCGACCTACGCACAGGCCGGCCAGAACTACGGCATGGCCCTCATGTGGACACTGGCGCTGCTGATTCCGGTGCTGTACGTCAACCAGGAGATGGTGGTCCGGCTCGGCGCCGTCGCCGGGGTGGGGCACGCCCGCCTGATCTTCGCGCGGTTCGGCAAGTTCTGGGGCGCCTTCAGCGTCGGCGATCTGTTCATCGTCAACGCGTTGACCATCGTCACCGAATTCGTCGGGGTGTCCATGGCGTTGAACTACTTCGGGCTGCCCAAGGCGATCTCGGTGCCGCTCGCGGCGGTGCTGCTGTTCGCCGTGGTGGCCGGTGGTTCGTTCCGCCGTTGGGAGCGTTTCATTTTCGCGTTGATCGCGATCAACATCGTGATCTTCCCGCTGGCGTTCATCGTGCACCCGTCCGCGACCGAAACCGCGAAGGGCCTGATCCCGTCATTCCCGGGCGGCCTCAACTCGACGCTCTTGCTGCTGATCGTGGCCATCGTCGGCACCACCGTCGCGCCGTGGCAGCTGTTCTTCCAGCAGTCCAACATCGTCGACAAGCGGTTGACCCCCAAGTGGATTCGCTACGAGCGGATCGATCTGTGGATCGGCATCGTCGTGGTGATGGTGGGTGCGGTCGCGATCATGGCCGCCGCCGCGTTCGGGCTCGCCGGCAGTGCCGCGGCCGGCAACTTCACCGACGCCGGTGACGTGGCAACTCAGCTGGGCCGGCACGTGTCGCCCACCGCGGGTGCGCTTTTCGCCATCCTGCTGCTGGACGCCTCGCTCATCGGGGCCAATGCCGTCGGCCTCGCCACCACCTACGCCCTGGGCGACACCATGGGCAAGCGGCACTCGCTGCACTGGAAAGTCAGCGAGGCGCCGGCCTTCTATCTGGGCTACGCGGCACTGCTCGCGGTGGCGGCCGCGGTGTCGTTCAGCCCGGATCACGTGCTGGGTCTGCTGACCCAGGGTGTGCAGGCGCTGGCCGGGGTGCTGCTGCCGTCGGCGACGGTGTTCCTGGTGCTGTTGTGCAACGACAAGGCGGTGCTGGGCCCGTGGGTCAACACCATGCGGCAGAACATCATGGCCGGCGTGATCGTGTGGGCGCTGGTGCTGCTGTCGCTGGCCCTGACGGCGGCGACGTTCTTCCCGAATCTGACTGCCGCGCAACTCGAGTGGGGCTTCGGGGTCGGAGTCGGCGTCGGCATGCTCGGCGGCGGGGTCATCGCCGGTGCGACGGCGCGGTCGCGGCACCGGCAACGGAAGCAGGCCGCTGTCGACGTGGCCGCGGAGCTGGGCGGTCTGGACCCGGAGCAGGTGGAGGATCTGGACGACCAACCCGACGACCGCACCGTCCGGAAGGCGCTGCGGAACCAGGAGCGGGACAGCTTCCGCACGCCCGCGCTGGACACCCTGGACCGGCCCGCCTGGTCGCCGCTGCGGGTGGCCGGCATGGTCGCATTGCGCGGTTACCTGCTGGTGGCTGTGGTGCTGGTCGGGGTGAAGGTCGCCGAGGCGATCAGCGGCTGACAGAAGTGGGCGCGGTGCCGGTGGTGCCGCGCCCACCTACGGCTCACAGTGAATCGCGTGCGGGGCAGTGCGAGGTGTCGCCGTCCTTGCAGGTACACAAGGCCGTGTGCCGACGTTCCGGAGCGATGCCAGCAACATCGTCCGCCGGGCCGCGTACCGCCGTGACGATCGACGCCGTCCCCGCCGCCGCGGTGAGCAGCAACTCGACTTGATTTGCGGACTGCAGCAGAACGACCAATTGATGCACTGTAAACAGCCGATTTACCACGCTGACCGTCCGATGCATTGCATTGCTGTGCGTATCCCGATTCGTCCTCGCCGACTGTCGCACAGTACCGACGCGTGCGTCAATACCGCAAACGCTCAGGTGTGGCCTCGCAGCCGGTGCCGGGCGCTGTCACATGAGCGGGGGCACCAATTGTGTTGCGTCGTTCCGCAATACGGGAGCCGGCCGCAGCGGTGGCGGATCCGCGCCGTGCCCAGCGCGCAGACCGCCGAGATGTCCCCGGATGCCGGTTTCACAACCTGCGGCACGGCATGCGACGTAGGCTGACAGGTCCGGCTCCCGTGTCGGCGTGGCGACGGCGAAAGGTGTTGGCACAGTGAAGGTGACAGTGATCGGGGCCAGTGGCCTCATCGGGACCCTGCTCGTCGATCTCCTGACGCGGGAAGGCGAGGACGTGGTCGCCGCATCCCGGCGCTCCGGTGTCGATGTGCTCAGCGGGGCAGGCCTCGCCAAGGCCTTGGCGGGCGCCGACGCCCTCGTCGACGTCACGAACTCGCCGTCCTTCGCCGACGAGGACGTGATGGATTTCTTCGTCCGGTCGACCACCAATCTGGTGGCCGCGGCACAGGCGGCGGGGGTCGGCCACTATGTCGCACTGTCGATCGTGGGCGTCGACGCCCTGCCGGACAGCGGCTACATGCGGGCGAAGGTCGCGCAAGAGCGGATCATCGAGGCGTCCGGGTTGCCCTACACGATCGTCCGTGCCACGCAGTTCCATGAGTTCGCGAAGGCGATCGTCGAGTCGATGGTCGTCGAGATCGACACCGATGAGGGCGACGAGCACGATGTGCGGGTGCCGGATGCGCTGATTCAACCGATCGCGGCCGACGAGGTGGCGGCCTACCTGGCCGAGGTCGCGATCGAGCCGCCGCGCAACCATGTGATCAATATCGGTGGACCAGAGAAGATCCCGTTCTCCCGGATGGCCCGGGAGGTGCTGGCGCTGCATCATGACGACCAGCGGGTGGTGGTCGACCCGCACGCGAAGTACTTCGGCACGACGCTGAAGAAGGACAGCCTGGTCACCGGGGCCGGGGCGATGATCGCCGCGATTCCTTTCTGATCGGCCTCACGCCAGCAGCGGCGCCAATTGGGTTGCGCAGTCCTGCAACACCGGAATCTGCTTCCGCAGGAGCTGCTCCTGCTCGGCCCGTCCCGACATGGCCACCGCGGCCACCAAGGTGGCGGTGGTCGACCGGACCGGCACCGCGACACACGCCGAATCGGCCCGCAGCTCCCCGGTCTGGACGGCGTAGCCGCGCTCCCGGACCTCGGCGAGCTGTTCGGCCAGAGCGGATTTCGAGGTGATGGTGCGGTCGGTGAGCGTCGCCGGGTTGAGGGCGAGCAGCGTCTCGGCATCGTGCTTCTCCGCGAGCAGCAGCTTGCCGACGGCACTGGCGTGCAGGTGCCGGTTGAGCACCGATTCGTCTGCGGGCGGCGGGTATTCGCCGTCGGCGTCGGCGAGGCGCACCGAGGTGTTCGTGAAGTAGAACAGGTGCACCCCGAAGCGCACCGACAGCCGCAGCTCGGCCAGCGTCTCGCGGGCCTTGGTGCACACGGTGGGGGAGACCGCGGCATCGATCAGCAGGCCCATCCGCGGGCCCAGCGCGAACCCCGACAGGTCCGGCAGCCGAACGATGTAGCCGTCGGCGACAAGGAGATTCAGCAGCCGGTAGGTGGTGGCCGACGGCATGGACAGGTGCTCGGCGATGTCTTTCGCGGTGACCCCGGTGCCCGCCAGCGCCACGGCCTCGAGCACCTGAAGGGCGCTCTGGACGGCCTTGGGCTGGCGACCCGACAGCGCACCGTCGGCGGGGCTCACCGGCGCACCTCCCACGGGTTGTAGTCGGCGAAGACGTCACCGGCGACCGTTTCGTCGAACACCCCGACCCGTTCGGCGAGATCGGGAATCTGGCGGCGGCGGGCCAGGAATGCCGCCAAACCCAGTGCCAGCAGCGCGGAGTAGACGGCGGTGGCGATCCACACCGGCGATGCCACGGTCAGCGCGGCCCAGACGATGATCGCGATCATGGTGGCGGCGGTGGCCAGTCCGACGACCAGTGGCACGGTGGTGAGCTCGCCGATCCGGCGCAGAAATGCCGGAGTGGCCAGACACACCAGCAGATACGCCACGATGTAGCCGTGGGCCGACACCGCCAGCAGCCCGACGAGGACGTCACGGCTGGACTCTGCGGCGAACAGATAGGCGACCGGCACCGCGACGATCACCGGCATCGCGACGGTGAGCGCGACGTGCGGGGTGCGATAGCGCGGGTGAGCGTGGCCGAGGGCGTCCGGCAGCAGGCCCTCGCGTCCCATCGCGAACAGCGTCCGGGACAGCGCGGTGGTGGAGCCGATCACGCATGCGATCCAGGACGCGGTGATGCCGACTTCCATCGCGACGGACAGCGCGCCGGCCAAGGTGTCGGCCGAGTCGGGGAGGGAGAGCACGATGGGTGTCGACCCGGTGCGGGTCTGGATCGTGCCGGTGGTCTGCAGGACGGCGGCGAACGTGTACAGCGCCCCCAGGGCCAGCGGCGTCCAACGGATGGCCCGGCTGACGGTGACGAACGGGCGCTGCGCCTCGCGGGCCACGGTACTGGCGCTCTCGAAGCCCACGTACGAGGTGATCGCGAGCAGCAGCGCGAACCCCAGCGCGGAATGTGGCGCATCCGCAACGGCTTTCGGTGATGCGGAGCTACCGGTCACGGCCCCGCCGAAGGCGATCATCAACACCACCCCGGCGACCACGATCGCGAACAGCTCGACGGCGAGCGAGATGCGCGCCGACAGCCTGATGCCCCGCACCATGAGGATCAGTGCCGCGGCGCCGACCAGTACGGTCAGGCCGGCGATGACGGGTTTGCCTGCCGGCACCCCGACGCGGCCCAAGAGCGTCGCCAGGTAGCCGGCCGCGCCGAGCGCGCTCGCCATCGCGGCCGCGGCGTAGCCGACGACCAGCGACCAGCCCGCCGCGACACCGGGAACCGGGCCGAGGCCCTTGACGGTGTAGCTGTACAGCCCGCTCACCGCGACCATGCGCGTGGAGAACTGCGTGATGCAGTACCCGACCGCGGTCATCATGAGCGCGGTCAGGATGAACACCGCGATCGTGGTGTGGCCGGCCGCCGGCAGGACCAGCGCGGGCAGCGTGACCATCACGGCCGACGGCGCCACCGCCGACACCGACTGCCCGAGAACCTGGGTGAACGTCAGCTGCGCGCGCTGAAGCCCGGCGACCGGCGAGCGGCTCCGGATGGTTCGGGTGGGGCCCATTTGTCGGAAGGTAGCCGATGGCCGCCGACCTCGGCAGCGTTGTCGGGTAAACATCGAAAATCTTCAAATGAGAATCGGAGGCCCGGCCGGCCTCGGTGCGGCCGACAGCGGGTCCGGAAATCGACACGAACTGCGATTATCGAGCGGCCCGAATGAGAATGCCGGAGCCATTTCAAATGAGAATCCGAATTCGCGAAATACCCATTCGGAATTAGTGGTGACGCGCACCACATCAGTGCGTAAACATGATTTCCATGACAGCCACGCTCAGTACCTATCTGGACCCGCGGACCGCCGATTTCATTTCCCGTCCGCAGCAGATGTACGTCGACGGACAGTGGGTCGAATCGGCGTCCGGCCGGCGGTTCGACACCGTCGACCCCGCCACCGAGCAGGTCATCACGACGGTCCCGCACAGCGACGCCGAAGACGTCGAGCGGGCAGTGCGGGCGGCACGCCGGGCTTTCGAGGACGGCCCGTGGCCGACCATGACGCCCGCCGAGCGGCAGCGCATGATCTGGCGCATCGCCGAGGGCATCACGGCCCGGGCCGATCAGTTCGCCGAACTCGAGAGCATCGACAACGGCAAGTCCGTCGCCGTCGCGAAAGCCGTCGATGTCACCTGGGCCGCGGAGATCTTCTACTACTACGCCGGCTGGGCCACCAAGATCGAGGGCCGCACCGTGCCGGTATCGGTGCCGTGGGCGCCGGGCGCCAAGTTCCACGCCTTCACGCTGCGTGAGCCCGTCGGCGTCTGCGCCCAGATCACCCCATGGAACTTCCCGCTGGTCATGGCCGCGTTCAAAGTCGCACCGGCCCTGGCCTGCGGGAACACCGTCATCCTCAAGCCCGCCGAGCAGACCCCGCTGACCGCGGTGCTGCTTGCCGAGGTCATCGCCGAGGCCGGCGTCCCGGCCGGGGTGTTCAACCTGCTGACCGGCTTCGGTGACGTCGGCGCGGCACTCTCGGCACACGACGGCGTCGACAAGGTGGCCTTCACCGGCTCCACCGAGGTGGGCAAGAAGATCGTCAACGCCGCCTCGGGCAACCTCAAGAAGGTCTCGCTGGAACTGGGCGGCAAGAGCCCGCAGGTGGTGTTCGCCGACGCCGATCTCGAAGCCGCGATTCCCGGCGTGGCCGGCGGCTTCCTGTTCAACCACGGCCAGACCTGCACGGCCGGCACCCGGCTGCTGGTCGAGGACGCCATCTTCGACGAGTTCACCCAGGGCGTCGCCGAGCACGCGGCCGGCCTGCGGATCGGGCCCGGGCTGGACCCCACCAACGACATCGGCCCGCTGGTCTCGCGCGAGCAGCTCACCAAGGTCACCGGCTACCTCGACGACGGCATCGCGCAGGGCGCACGGGCCCTGGCCGGCGGCGGCCGGCACGGCGAGAGCGGCTTCTACGTGCAGCCCACGCTGCTGGTCGACGTGCACCGCGACTTCAACGTCTACCAGGAGGAGATCTTCGGGCCGGTCGCCGTGGCCGTGCCCTTCAACCGCGACCGCGGCGTGCGCGAAGCCGCCAACGACACCCCCTACGGGCTGGCCGCCAGCGTGTGGACGCGCGACGTCTCGACCGCGCACCGGGTGGCGCAGCAGATCAAGGCCGGCACGGTGTGGGTCAACTGCCACAACGCGTTCGATACGGCGCTGCCGTTCGGCGGCTACAAACAATCGGGCTGGGGCCGTGAACTCGGTGAGGGCGCCATTGCCGAATACACCCAGACGAAGGCCATCAACATCGCGCTGTGAATTCGGGTGCCAAATGAGAATTCGCCCATTCGGCAATTCTCATTTGAACTCACTCAAGCCTTACCGCACCGCAACCAATTTACATTCAATTCCAGCGAAGGTGCTGTCATGACAACTGACGCAGTTCTCGATGCCGGTCGAAGCACCGGTGCTCAGCCCAATCGATTGACGGGCCGGCTCGGCCCGGTGGCGATCGTGTTCATGGTCGTCGCCGCCGCCGCTCCGCTGACCGTCGTCGCCGGCACCTTCCCGATCGGCATCGCCGCCGGCAACGGGGCGGCCTACCCGGGTTCGTACGTCGTCTGCACCGCGGTGCTGCTGCTGTTCGCGGTCGGGTTCACCGCCATGGCCCGCCACATCTCGGGCGCCGGCGCGTTCTACACCTACATCGCGCACGGCTTCGGCCGGCATGCCGGGCTCGGTGCCGCGTTCCTGGCGCTGCTCTCCTACACCGCGGTCCAGGTCGGGGTGTACGGCTACATCGGTGCGTCCATCAACGAGCTCGTCACCGCCCACGGCGGACCCGTCGTGCCGTGGTATCTCTACGCGCTGCTGATGATGGCGGTCACCGGATTCCTGGGTTACCGGCACATCGAGCTGTCGGGCAAGGTGCTCGGTGTCCTCCTGGTCTGCGAGGTCGGCATCGTGCTGGTGATCAACGCCGCGGTCATCGGACATGGCGGCGCACAAGGGCTTTCGACGGCCGTGCTGCACTCGGGCAACTTCTTCTCCGGGGCGCCGGGCATCGCCCTGATCTTCGCGCTGGCCGGCTACATCGGTTTCGAGGCGACGGCGGTGTTCCGCGACGAGGCCCGTGACCCGGTGCGGACCATCCCGCGGGCGACGTACGCCGCGCTGCTGCTGATCGGTGGCTTCTACGCGCTCAGCAGCTGGGCGCTCGTCAGCGCGTGGGGTGACGCCGGCGCGGTCGACGAGGCGACGAAGAATCCCGCGACCATGCTCACCGAGACCGCGACCCACTACGTCGGTGCGGTGGCCGGCGACCTGGTCCAGATCTTCTTGATCACCAGCCTTTTCGCGGCGCTGCTGTCCTTCCACAATGTGCTGGCCCGCTACATCTTCTCGCTCGGCAACAGCCGGGCACTGCCCGGGCGCTGCGGCCGCTCCCACCCGCGGCACGATTCCCCGCACGTCGCCTCGTTCGCCCAGACCCTCTCGGCGCTGGTGCTGGTCGCGGCCTCGGTCCTGGCCGGCCTGGACCCGGTGACCCAGGTGTTCACGTGGTTCGTGGGCGCCGCGTCGGTGGGGATCGTCGTGCTGATGACCCTGACATCCGCGGCCGTCGTCGTCTACTTCCGCCGCACCCGACTCGACACCCGGCCGTGGCACACCGTGATCGCGCCGAGCCTCGGCTTCGCCGGTCTGGCAGTGCTGTCGGTGATGACCGCGGTCAACCTGCCGCTGCTGGTCGGTGGTTCCGGAACCTTGGCCGCGATCATCGGCGTCCTGCTGGTCGGTGCCTTCGCCGGCGGCATCGCGGTCGCGGTGATGCGACCGCACGCCGGAGCTCAACAGAACGAAAACCCTGATATCGCAAAGGAGATCGCACGATGACTGCCACTATTGAACCGCAGGTGACCACAGTTCCGGACCACCCGCTCACCCCGCTGAGCGCCGACGAGATCCGCGCCGCACGCCGCATCGTCGACGCGCACGGCCTGCTCGGTGACAGCGTCCGCTTCGTGTTCGTCGCACTGGAGGAGCCGCACAAGAGCGAGGTGCTGGCCTTCCGCCCCGGTGCCGCCATGGACCGCCGCGCCCGGGTGCTGCTGCTGGACCGCGCCACCGGCCAGGGCTCCGATCTGGTGGTGTCGGTGACCGAGGGCCGCGTCGTCAGTGAGGTGGCGATCGACAGCACCTGCGACGGCCATGTGCCGATCCTGGACCAGGAGTTCGAGGACATCGAGGCGTTCCTGCTCGACTGTCCCGAATGGATCGAGGCCATGACCAAACGCAAGCTGAATCCGGCTGACGTGCGGGCGGTTCCGCTGTCGGCCGGCGTCTTCGGTCACGAGGACGAGGTCGGCCGGCGCATCGTCCGGGTGCTGGCGTTCTACCAGTACGACGCCGCCGACCTGCCGTGGGCGCACCCGATCGACGGCGTCGTCGCCTACGTGGACCTCACGGGCCGCAAGGTCGTCAAGGTGATCGACGAGATCGAGCTGCCGCTGCCCACCGAACGCGGCGAGTGGGATGCCGCGCCGCATGCCGTCCCGGCCCGCACCGACCTCAAGCCCATCGAGATCACCCAGCCCGAGGGCGCGAGCTTCACCGTCGACGGCAACCAGATCACTTGGGCCGATTGGTCTTTCCGCTTCGGCTTCGATGTGCGTGAGGGCCTGACGCTGCACCAGCTGTCGATCGACGGGCGGCCGGTGGTGTACCGCGCGTCCATCGCCGAGATGGTGGTGCCGTATGCCGATCCGTCACCGGTCCGCTACTGGCAGAACTACTTCGACCAGGGGGAGTACCTGTTCGGCCGGTACACCAATGCCCTCGAACTGGGCTGCGACTGCCTCGGCGAGATCAAGTACTTCGACGTCACCATCGCCGACGAGAACGGCGAGCCCAAGCTGATGAAGAACGCGATCTGCCTGCATGAGGAGGACTACGGCGTGCTGTGGAAGCACACCGACATGTTCAACGGCATGGCCGAGGTCCGGCGGTCGCGGCGTCTGGTGATCTCGTTCTTTCTGACCATCGGCAACTACGACTACGGCTTCTACTGGTACCTCTACCTCGACGGCACCATCGAGTTGGAGGCCAAGGCCACCGGCATCGTGTTCGCATCGGCTTACCGTGGGCCGGAGGGCTTTTCCACCGAGATGGCGCCGGGCCTGGGCGCGCCGTTCCATCAGCACATGTTCTCGGCACGGTTGGACATGGCGGTCGACGGACTGACCAACACTGTCGAGGAAGTGGACGCCGTCGGTGTCCCGATGGGACCGGAGAACCCGTGGGGCAACGCCTTCCGCCCGCAGAAGACCAAGCTGACGCACGAGCTCGAAGCCATGCGCACCGCCGACAACCTCAAGGCCCGGGTCTGGCACATCACGAACCCGACCAAGCAGAACCGGCTGGGCCAGAACGTCGGCTATGCGCTGCATCCCGAGGGGCAGCCCACCTTGCTGGCCGATCCGTCGAGCTCCATCGCCAAGCGCGCGGCCTTCGCGACCAAGCACCTGTGGGTGACGAAATACGATCCGGCAGAGCGGTATCCGGCCGGTCAGTTCGTCAACCAGCACCCGGGCGATGCCGGCTTGCCGTCGTACGTCGCGCAGGACCGCAACATCGAGGGCGAGGACATCGTGGTGTGGCACACCTTCGGGCTGACGCACTTCCCGCGGCCCGAGGACTGGCCCGTGATGCCGGTGGACTACGCCGGATTCAAGCTCAAGCCGGTCAGCTTCTTCGATCGCAATCCGGCGCTGAATGTGCCGCCGTCACCGAAGAAGTCGCACTGCTGCAACGGCTGAGCGGGAAATGAGCTGCCGGGCCTGGTCACCCCCGAAGACCAGGCCCGGCTTTCCGCTGTCGGGGACCGCTCAGCGGTTGGAGAGCCCGGAAAGCCGCCACGCCAACTGATTTCGCACGGCAGGAACGCGGCCCGCCAGCCCGATCGCCAGGTTCCGGATGGGGCGGACCGGTGCGGGCAAGGTGGCCAGCCGGGTCAGGCGGTCGGTCAGCGTCACGACTTGCTGCGCCAGGGGGCGTCGGGCCGCGCTGTAGTCGTCGAGTACCGCGTCGCGTCCCGTCGCCAAAGCAGTTGCCAGGGCTGCACTCAACGCGAGCGCGTCCTGGATACCCAGGTTCATGCCCTGGCCGCCGGCGGGGCTGTGGACGTGGGCGGCGTCGCCGGCGAGCAGTACCCGGCCGGCCCGGTAGCTGTCGGCGACCCGGTGGTGCACCCGGAACCGGGAGCCCCACTCGACGCCGGTCACCGTCACCCGGCCGGGCCCGAAGGCGCGGGTGTCGAGCAGGTTCTGGACGAAGGCGACCGACGGTTCCTCGGGCGCCGAGTCGACGGGCGCCACGATCCGGTACGTGCCGCCGGGTAGCGGCGCGACGACCGTCAGCCCGGTGGACGCCCAGAACAGGATCACCTCGTCGTCGGTGACGTCGCCGCTGAGGCGGACGTCGGCCAGGGCGAACGACTGCCCGTACTGCCCGCCGCTGAACCCGATTCCAGCCTGCTCCCGCACGACGCTGTGCATGCCGTCGGCGCCGACGAGGTACCGCGCCCGGATGACGTCGCCGTCCTCGAACTGCGCCGTGACGCCGCGGGCGTCCTGCGTCACGCCGGTCAGCGTCTTCGGCCGGATCACCTTGCCGCCGAGCTCGGCCAGGCGGTCGAGCAGCACCTGCTCGGTGGTGCACTGCGGCACCATCAGGCTGTAGGGGTAGCGGGTCGGCAGCGTGCTGAAGTCGACCGGGATCAGGGTCCGGTGGCCATCGCGGATGGTGAACCGCGGAGCCGGAATGCCCAGCTCAACCAGGCGTTCGGAGACGGCCAGTTCTTCGAGCACCTCCAGCGTGCGGGCGTTCACCACTGCGGCGCGTGACGTGTTGGCGCCCGCGGCCAGGCGGTCGACCACCAGGGCGTCGACACCGCGGGCCTGCAGCGCGGCGGCAAGGGCCAGTCCGGTGGGGCCTGCTCCGACGATCAGGACATCGGTGTCGGTCATCTGCGTCTCCTTCCGCGTATGCCAACAGTTGTTGGCATAACCATGGTTACGCGTTTCGGCACCGAAGTCAACATGTGTTGGCATACAGTTGTTGGCATGCGCAGATCGTCAGAAGAGACCAAGGCCGTGATCCTGGCCGCCGCCCGGGAGCGGTTCGCCACGACCGGTTACCAGGCGGCGACCATCAGGGCCATCGCCGCCGACGCGCACATCGACCCGTCGATGGTGATGCGGTACTTCGGCAACAAGGACCAATTGTTCGCCGCCGCAGCCGAATTCGACCTGCGCTTCCCCGACCTGTCCAACGTCCCGAAGACCGAACTCGGGGCCGCGCTGGTCGCGCATTTCCTCGACCGCTGGACGCAGGACGAGGGACTGATCGTGCTGCTGCGCTCCTCGACCACGAATGCCGATGCGGCGCAGCGCATGCAGAGCATCTTCGCCGACCAGTTGCGCCCCGCCATTGCGCGGCTCAGGCCCACCGATCCCGCACGCTGCGCCGGGCTGATCGCCACGCAGGTGCTCGGCATGGCGATGTGCCGCTTCGTGCTGAAGCTGCCACCCATCGTCGCGATGAGTGACGACGACCTCGTCCACTGGCTCGCACCGACGCTGCAGCGCTATCTCGACGAGGCCTGATCAGCTGTCGGGGACGCCGATCCGCCGGTAGCGCTGCAGCCGCACCCCGAGCCGCTGGGCCGCGGGCACGGTGTGCAGCGCATGCAGTTCGGCGGCGATGGCGGCAGACATCCGCTCCGTGAACCCGGCCGGGTCGTCGGCGGCGTCGACTTCCTCGGACACGATGACGTCGACGATGCCGGTCTTGAGCAGATCGGCCGACCGAACCCCTTGGGCGGCAGCAAGTTCCGGGGCATGGTCGACGTCGCGGTAGACGATGGCGCTGGCGCCTTCCGGTGGCAGCGGAGCCAGCCAGCCGTGCTGGGCGGCCAGCACCCGGTCGGCCGGCACCATCGCCAGCGCCGGGCCACCGCTGCCCTGACCCAGCAGCACCGACACCGTCGGCGTATCGAGCGTGACGAGTTCGGCGAGGCACAGCGCGATCTCCCCGGCGAGCCCGTCCTCCTCGGCCTGCTGCGACAGTGCGGGGCCGGCGGTGTCGATCACGAGCACCAGCGGCAGTTGCAAGCCGGCCGCCAGCGCCATGCCGCGGCGGGCCTCCCGCAGCGCGCGCGGCCCGACGAGGCCGCCGATCACGCGACGCTGACCGACCACCACGGCGGGCTGCCCGCCGAACCGGGCCAGCGCCAGCAGCGTCGTCCCCGATTCGCCGCGCCCGGTCCCGGACAACAGCACCCGGTCCGTGGCCCCGTGCGCCAGCAGGTAGTCCACGCCGGGCCGGTCCGCGCGCCGCGACGCCGCCACCGACTCCCACGCCGGCACCTCAGGGATTTGTGCACGATTTTCCGCGCCCACCGCGGATTTTCGTGCACAAATCCCTGGGTCGGGCGGGTCGGCGACCACCGTCAGCACGCGATTGACGACACCGCGCAGCTTCTCGAGCGGCACGACGCTGTCGATGACACCGTGGGCGAAGAGGTGTTCGGCGGTCTGCACCCCTTCGGGGAACGGCTCGCCGTAGAGGTGCTCGTACACCCGCGGCCCGAGGAACCCGACGAGCGCGCCCGGCTCGGCGGCGGTGAGGTGCCCGAGCGATCCCCAGGACGCGAACACCCCGCCGGTCGTCGGGTGCCGTAGATACACCAGGTACGGCAGGTGCGCTTTCTTGTGCAGCTCGACGGCCGCGGCGATCTTCACCATCTGCAGGAACGCGACGGTGCCTTCCTGCATGCGCGTCCCACCCGACGACGGCGAGGCGATCAGCGGCAATCCGAGCGCCGTCGCGCGCTGCACGGAAGCGGTGATCCGCTCGGCCGCGGCCACCCCGATCGAGCCGGCCAGAAAGTCGAATTCGCAGGCCACCACGGCCACCCGCCGGCCGGAGACGGTGCCCTCGCCGGTCAGGACGGACTCGTCCAGTCCGGTGCGCAGCGTCGCGTCGGCCAGTTCGGCGCGGTAATCGTCGGTGACGGCCACCTCCAGGGGCGGTCCGTCCCAGCTGCGGAACGATCCGTCGTCGAGGATGGCGTCGAAGAACTGACGGGCTCCGGTCCGACTCACCCGGGTCAGGCTAGTCGGCTACCGTCCGGCCCCGGTCCACACTTCGTCGTTTCGTGTCCGGCGCCTGACCTCGGCGGCCTGATCCTTCACCCACATGTCTTCGAACCGCTGTCCCTCGGGCTCGCGCCGGATCCGGTTCATCGCCCCGCTCAGCCACTTCGGCGGGGTGGCCGGCTCGTACATCGGCAGTGCCGAGGCCAGGGAGTACAGCGTCTTCAGCACGACGAACACCCCGAACATGCGGGCCGGTGAGTTGGTCACCGCGGCGGCGAAGATGCCGAAGATCAGCGCGAGATGCACCACGCCGACCCGCCCGAAGCTGCGGTTGGCGGTCTGCTCGAGCAGACCGAACGACCAGCGCCGCAGGTACGGCACATCCACGAGGAAATCGACCGCGACGATGACGAGCATCTGCAGGCAGCCGATGCCCGCGCTGCGCCAGTCGAGGCCCACCAGCTCGGCGTTCCCGTTGTGCGTGAGGATCAACAGGATCACGGCGATGAAGACGCCGTGCGCCGCACAGAACACCGCGTTGATGAAGAAGAACCCCTTGATGAAGGAACCGGGCTTGGCTCGTGACTCGATTGCTCCTCGCGTCCGCACGGGCCCCTTCGACTGCGGCGCTTCGTACCGGAAATGGCCGCGGCGCGGGTTCCACCGCTGCTGCAGGACGCCGCGGGCGTAGATGAACAGCAACCCGGCGACGGTCTCGAACCAGTAGACGATCAACGTCGTCGCCGCGGACCACTCCTGCGTGAACCAGCCGACCGCGGGAATCGCGTTGGCCGCGACGAGCGTCAACAGATGAGCGAACTGATTCGCCCTGGGTTGTTCGGGCGCAGTGGGCGGCACGCGCCCCATCGTCGCACCTGAACACCGGCGGCACTCCGCAACGCGGCTCGGCGCTCGATCGTGGCACCGCATAGGCTGGCCCAATGATCGGAGTGACGCGGGACGGCAATGTCCTGACCCTGGAAATGCAGCGCCCGGAGCGGCGCAACGCGCTGAACGCCGCGCTCGTCGACGGCGTCCGCGAAGAAATCGAGAAGGCCTCGCCGTCGGATACCCGCGCGATCGTGCTGACCGGGCAGGGCACCGTGTTCAGCGCGGGCGCCGACCTGTCCGATGCCGAGGGCGTGGCCAAGGAACTGCCGGACAAGGCCCTGGCCCTGAACCTGGCGATCGACGCGAGCCCGATCCCGATCATCGCGGCGCTCAACGGCCCTGCGATCGGCGCCGGCGTCATTCTCGCCATGATCTGCGACCTGCGGGTTGCCGCGCCGGGCGTGTTCTTCCAGTTCCCCATCGCCAAATACGGTCTGGCCCTGGACAACTGGAGCATCCGCCGGCTGACGTCCCTGGTCGGCCACGGCCGCGCCCGCGCCATGCTGCTCGCCGCCGAGCGTCTCGAACTGGAGACCGCGCTGCAGACCGGCATGGTCAACCGCACCGGCACGCTGGCCGACGCCCAGGCCTGGGCCGCCGAGATCGCCGGCTACGCGCCGCTGTCGCTGGCGCACTCCAAGCGCGTGCTGAACGACGACGGTGCCTACGACAACGTGCGCGGCGAACACACCCGCATGTTCAACAAGGCCTGGGCCAGCCCGGATGTGATCGAGGCGCAGGTGGCCCGGTTCGAGAAGCGGGCGCCGCGGTTCCAGGGCGCCTGATGCTACGACGGGCACTGCGGCTGATGTGGGGAACGGCGGCGCTGGCAGCCGGTGGCTGGGTCTTGCGGGCGCTCAACGGCACGCCGGCCGCACTCGGCGCCGGCCCCGCGGACATCAACGCGGTGGCCGCCGATTCGCCCAATTATCACGACGGCGTGTTCGTCAACCTCGAGCCGCCGTCCGGTACCGAGCTGACGCGCGAACAGCAGGCCGGCCTGGTCCGTGAACTGCTGACCAGCAGCGCGGTCCAGCGTCCGCCGATGCCCATCCCGCTGGTGGTGCCCGATCCCGGGCTCCCCGCCGGGGACCTCGCGGTTACCTGGTACGGGCACTCCTCGGCGCTGATCGAGATCGACGGCTACCGCGTGCTGGCGGACCCGGTGTGGAGCCGACGCTGCTCGCCGTCGCGCCGGGTGGGTCCGCAGCGGCTCCACGAGGTGCCGGCGCCGCTGGAGGCACTGCCGGCCGTCGACGCGGTGATCATCAGCCACGACCACTACGACCACCTCGACATCGACACCGTCACACAACTGGCCGGCATGCAGCGGGCCAAGTTCTTCGTGCCGCTGGGGATCGGCGCGCATCTGCGGTTCTGGGGCATCCCGGCCGCGCGCATCGTCGAACTCGACTGGAACCAGAGCGCCACGCTCGGCGAGCTGACCCTGGTCTGCACCCCGGCCCGGCACTTCTCGGGACGGTTCCTGACGCGCAACACCACGCTGTGGGCGTCGTGGGCGTTGATCGGCCCGCAGCACCGGGCGTTCTTCGGCGGCGACACCGGCTACACCAAGAGCTTCGGGGACATCGGCGCCGACCACGGGCCGTTCGACCTGACCCTCATGCCCATCGGCGCGTACCACCCGGGCTGGCCGGACATCCACATGAATCCCGAGTTCGCGGTGCGGGCGCATCGCGACGTGACCGACAGCGGCCTGCTGGTGCCGATCCACTGGGCGACGTTCCGCCTGGCGCCACACCCGTGGTCCGAGCCGGTCGAGCGGATGATCATCGCCGCCCGTGACGAATCGGTGGACGTGGCCGTCCCGATGCCGGGCCAACGGGTGGAGCCGGCGCGGTTGCCGGGCCTTGATGAGTGGTGGCGGCCGTCTCAATAGCGATTTGTGCACGATTTTCCGCGCCTGCCGCGGATTTTCGTGCACAAATCCCGACGTAAAAGGGGGATGACGGGTGACTGTCGACGATCCGGAACGCAGCGTCACGACGGATCTCGCCGGTCTGTCGGATGCCGACGTCGCCCAGCGCGTCGCCGCCGGCCAGACCAACGACGTCCCGACGCGGGCGGCCCGCAGTGTCTCGGAGATCATCCGCGCCAACGTCTTCACGCGAATCAACGCGATTCTCGGCACGCTGTTCCTGATCGTCCTGGCGACGGGCTCGGTCATCAACGGGCTGTTCGGGTTGCTGATCGTCGCCAACAGCGCCATCGGCATCATCCAGGAGCTGCGGGCCAAGCAGACCCTCGACCGGCTGGCCATCGTCGGGCAGGCAAAACCGTTGGTACGCAGGCAGTCCGGTACCCAGGAACGACCCGCGGGCGAGGTGGTGCTCGACGACGTCATCGAGCTCGGCCCGGGCGACCAGATCGTGGTCGACGGCGTCGTGCTGGAAGCGGCCAACCTCGAGGTCGACGAGTCACTGCTCACCGGTGAGGCCGACGCCATCGACAAGGGCACCGGCGACACCGTCATGTCGGGCAGCTTCGTCGTCGCCGGTAGCGGTTCCTACCGCGCCACGAAGGTCGGACGCGCGGCATACGCAGCCCAATTGGCCGCCGAGGCAAGCAAATTCACTCTCGTCAAGTCCGAGCTGCGCAGCGGTATCAACACCATTCTGCGGTTCATCACCTACCTGCTCTGGCCGGCTGGGGCGCTCATCATCTACACCCAGCTGTTCACCGTCACGGGCGTGGGCTGGAAGGAGTCGGTGCTGCGGACGGTCGGCGCCCTGGTGCCGATGGTGCCCGAAGGCCTGGTGCTGATGACGTCGCTGGCGTTCGCCGTCGGCGTGGTCCGCCTGGGCCGGCGGCAGTGCCTGGTGCAGGAGCTGCCGGCCATCGAAGGTCTGGCCCGCGTCGACGTGGTGTGCGCCGACAAGACCGGGACCCTGACCGAAAACGGTATGCGGGTAAGCGATCTCAGCACCTTCACCACGGACGACGCCGCGTCGGTACTCGCGCAGATGGCGGCCGACGACGTACGGCCCAACGCCAGCATGGCCGCCATCGCCGAGGCGTACAAGCTGCCGCCGGGCTGGACGCAGACCGCCAGCGCGCCGTTCAAATCGGCGACCAAATGGAGCGGGGTGTCCTACGGCGAGCACGGCAACTGGGTGCTCGGCGCGCCCGACGTCCTGCTCGAGGCCGGTTCCCCCGAAGCCGAGCAGGCCGAACAGATCGGCGCGCAGGGCCTGCGGGTGTTGCTGCTCGGCTCCTCGGACCGCTCCGTCGACGCCCCCGACGCGCCCGGTGCCGTCACTCCCGCGGCGCTGGTGACACTGGAGCAGCGTGTCCGTCCCGATGCCGGTGAAACGCTGGACTACTTTGCGCAGCAACATGTCTCGGTCAAGGTGATCTCGGGCGACAACGCGGTGTCGGTGGGTGCGGTGGCCGGTTCGCTGGGGCTGGACGGCGAGACCCTCGACGCCCGTCGGCTCCCGGACGATCCGGAACAGTTGGCCGAAACCGTCAGTGAATACACCACGTTCGGCCGGGTCCGGCCGGACCAGAAGCGCGCCATGGTGCATGCCCTGCAGTCGCGTGGCCACACCGTCGCGATGACCGGCGACGGCGTCAACGACGTGCTGGCCCTCAAGGACGCCGACATCGGTGTCGCGATGGGATCGGGCAGCTCGGCGACGCGGGCCGTCGCGCAGATCGTGTTGCTGGACAACAAGTTCGCCACCCTGCCGTATGTGGTGGGGGAGGGCCGCCGGGTGATCGGCAACATCGAGCGCGTCTCGAACCTGTTCCTCACCAAGACGGTCTACTCGGTGCTGTTGGCGGTTCTGGTGGGCCTGGCGGGTCTGTCCGCCAGGTTCTTCGGCACCGAGCCCGTGCTGTATCCGTTCCAGCCCATTCACGTCACCATCGCGGCGTGGTTCACCATCGGCATTCCGGCGTTCATCCTGTCGCTGGCGCCGAACAATGAACGCGCACACCATGGTTTCGTGCGCCGGGTGATGACGGCCGCGCTGCCGTCGGGCCTGGTGGTGGGTGCCGCGACGTTCGCCTCCTACCTGCTGGCCTATCACGGGAAGTACGCGGACGCGGTCGAGCAGAACCAGGCGTCCACCGCGGCGCTGATCACGCTGCTGGTGTCGGCGGTGTGGGTGCTGGCGGTGGTGGCACGGCCGTACCAGTGGTGGCGTGTCGCGCTGGTCGCCGCGTCGGCGTTGGCATATGTGGTGATTTTTTCGATTCCCTGGGCGCAGCAACAGTTCATGCTCGACCCGTCGAACCTGGCGCTGACCTCGGCGGCCGTCGGAATCGGGCTGGTGGGCGCCGGTGCGATCGAGGTGTTGTGGTGGCTGCAGGGCCGCTGGCTGGGCGAGCCGCGACGGTTGTGGCGAACCGAAGAGCAATGAAGAATGAGCACGTTCACCGGACAATCCGGCAATAGATAGGGTGGGAATCATGGGATTTCTGGACAAGGTGAAGGACCTGGCGGCGCAGAACGCCGACAAGGTCGAGGCCGCTATCGAGAAGGTCGGCGACATCGTCGACGAGAAGACCGAAGGCAAGTTCAAGGGCGCTGTCGACAGCGCCCAGGAAGCGGCGAAGAAGGCCGTCGCAGGAGACCAGCCTGCTGCTGAGGCTCCTGCCGAGGGGACGCAAGAACAGCAGTAGTCATGGCAAAACTCGCAAGTTCCATCGAAGTACCGCTGTCGCCCGAAAAGGCCTGGGAGGCAGCGTCGGACCTCTCCCGGTATGACGACTGGCTGTCCATCCACCGGATGTGGCGCAGCCCGTTGCCCGAGACCCTGGGGAAGGGCACGCAGATCTCGTCCGTCGTCGAGGTCAAGGGCATGCTGAACCGGGTCGACTGGACCATCGTGCACTACAACCCGCCGGGATCGTTGACCCTCAACGGCGTCGGTAAGGGTGGCGTCAGGGTCAAGTTGATGGCCAAGATCACGCCGGCCGGCGACGGTTCGAACGTGGCGTTCGACATCCACCTCGGTGGCCCGGCCCTGTTCGGCCCCATCGGCATGGTGGTGGCGGCTGCACTGCGGTCCGACATCCACCAGTCACTGGAGAAGTTCAAGGCGCTGTTCGCGTCGGTGTAGGCCCGTCAGACGAAGGTGGCGAGAATTCTCGAATTCTCGCCACCTTTTTCATGTCGGCTTTCTTGTCGACGCCGCCGCGATGAGTTTTCGGCGGGGTGCTTGTCTGTATCGGTGACCACCCAGTCATTCGTCTAGGGAGAACACCATGGCCACTCGTACCGCGACCCCACTGGGCGCGCCCATCTGGATCGACCTCGCCACCTCGGATGTGGCCGGCGCCCAGGCGTTTTACCGCACCGTGCTGGGCTGGGACTACGAAAACCCGGGACCCGACTACGGGGGCTACATCAACGCCCGGCGCGACGGCCGCTACGTCGGCGGCATGATGGCGAGCGACCCGGCGTGGAACGCCCCCGACGCGTGGACCGTGTACCTGCACACCGCTGACATCCGGGCCACCGTCGACGCTGCCGTCGCCGCCGGCGCCACCAACTGCATCCCGGCCATGGAGGTGCCCGAGAAGGGCTGGATGGCCATGCTGACCGACCCGACGGGCGCCTTCTTCGGCCTGTGGCAGCCGACCGGGCACCAGGGCTTCGAGGCGTACGAGGAGGCCGGCGCCCCGGTGTGGTTCCAGCTGACCACGACCGACTTCGCCAAGGCCACCGAGTTCTACACGACGGTGTTCGGCTGGGAGCTGCAGGTCGAGGCCGACAGCCCCGAGTTCCGATACAGCAACGCCATCTTCGATGGCGAGCCGCTGATCGGCGTCATGGACGGCTCCGTCATTCCCGGTCTGGACCGTTCCACGTGGAACGTCTTCCTCGGCTGCGACGACGTCGACAAGACCATCGAACTGATCACCGCCAACGGCGGCTCCGTGGTGCGCGCCGCCGAAGACACCCCGTACGGCCGGCTGGCGGCCGTCACCGACCCGACGGGCGCGGCGTTCAACCTGTCGTCGCTGAAGGACTGACCGGCGAGCCTGAGCTTGTGTCCGAAAATCCCACGGATTCTCGGACACAAGCTCATTTTCGGCCCAAAAAACTGTCCCGATCCGGCCCGCTCGGTGCTCCTACCGATATGAACATCCACTGGCGGCACCAGCACCCCGCGACTATCACCGATGGGCCGACCTACGAGATCGTCGACCAGCTCCACGATCGTCACGCCGTAGGCGTCACGGCGGACCGCTTGGCGGCGACGGTCGCGGGCTGGCTCGCCGAACTGGATGTGCAGAGCCCATTGACCGAGGAACTGGCCCGCGCGACGCAGCGCGGTGACTGGCCCACCACCCACGCCATCTGCGACCAGCTGTCCATCGATCTGATGATCGCGGCCTGACGTGGCGCTACGGCGTCCGCTGACCGGTCAGCAGCGTCTCGATCAGTTCGCGGTACGGACCGACCAGATACGCGGTGTCGCCGGCGCACAGTTGGGCGTCGCGCCGCGGTCGCGGCAGCGTGGTGCCCGCCCGCGCGATGGCGATGACCCGAATCTGCGTCGGCACCTCCGCCATCCGCATCCCGTCGAGCGCGCTGCCCGCGTCGATGTGGACGCCGCCCACCATGAACGACTGCTGGCCCACCGAGAAGGTGCCCACGACCTGTAGCCCCATCGCCGCGCCGACGAACCACGGGGCCGCCAGCTCGACCGTCGACCGGACGTGCGCGAAGCCGAAGCGCCCCGCCACCGCCGCTCCGAGGGTGCGGTCGTAGATCCGCAGCACCAGCGGGACGTCGGGCCGGTCGATTTCCGGCAGCACCCGGGGACTGAGCATCTCGCGCAGCACGATGCCGGTCTCGATGTTGACCATGTCGTCCTGCGTCAGCACCGCGATGGCGCGCGCCCGGTCCAGGCGGGCGAGCTCGAGTGTCTGGCGCAGGGTCGCGTCGCCGAAGATCACCGGGACATCCAGCTGGGCGGCCTGGGCCAGGAACCGGTTGGTCTCGTCCCGTTCGATGACGGCGACGTCGTAGCCGGCCGCAACCAGGTCGCTGACCACCCGGATACCGAACGAGCCGAGGCCCACCACGACGATGTGGTTGCGCAGGTGCTGCACCCGCCGGCGCCCCGACGAGTTGCCGAGCCGACGGGACAGCAGCGCGTCGGCGACGAACGCGACCAGGATCGCGGTGGTGGTGACGCCGGCGAACATGAGCCCAATGCCCCACAGCCGCAACCAGGTTGGTTGATGCATGAAGCTGAAATCGCCGTAGCCGACCGTCGCGATGGTCTCGGTCGAGAAGTACAGCGCATCGATCCAGCTCATGCCGGCCGGGTTGTGATAGGCGAAGCGCAGCAGCACCGTCGACCCGAGCAGCAGCGACATCGACGTGCCCAGGGCCCACCAGAAGATGGGGTTGATGTCGTCGCGCAGGACGCGCAGCGTGTCGATTACGCGGCGCGGCCATGGGCGGTGGGTTCGGTTGCTCAGCGGACGCGGCACCGTGATGCCGGCGTCCGCGAGTTCGTCGGCGGTGCCGATCATGGCGGTCCAGTCGCCGGCGCGCACCTCGAAATCCCTACCGGGACAAGGCGTCACCTCGCCAGGCGCGTCCGAGTTCTCCCCGCGGACGACGGCGACGGGCGCCAGGTCACCGAACATCTCCCGCAGTGTGGCGTCGCGCGGGGCGTCGGTGCCGGAGATGACGTAGTCCACGCCGGCCACCGAGATGGTGTGGGTCGTGCGGGCCAGGCAGGCCTCGACGACCGACGGCGCGGCCAGGTCGGCGACGTCGAGAACTGCGCCCGGTCCGTTGTCCTGCGCCACCGCGGCGCGCAGCACGCTGTTGGCCAGCCGGGTCACCACCCGGACTGTGGGGTTGAGTTCCCTTGCCAGCAGCGCGATTTCGAGGTTGACGGCGTCGTCGTCGCCGGCGCAGACGATGGCGGCGGCGCTGGTGACGATGGCCGCCTTGAGGCCGGCGGGTTCGTGGATCGTCACGACGGTGGCGCCCGCCGCCTGCAGACCCTCGGCGATCCGGTTGGCCAGCGCGTCGGTGCCGCAGACGATGACGTGCCCCTGCATGTGCCCTACTGACCAACCAGCGCGAAGTCGGCGAAGTCGAAGCCGGGCACCACCACACAGCTCACCAGGGTGGGTTCGTCGTCACGGGGGCGTGCCCGCTGCCAGTGCCCCGGCGGGACCAGCGCCTGCGGCCGTTCGCCCGCCGCGACGTCCGCCCCGAGCAGCACGGTGTCCGCGGTCGCCTGCTCCGCCCCGACCTCCAGTAGCAGCGGACTGCCGCGATGGAACAGCCACAGCTCGGCGCTGTGCACGGTGTGCCAGGCGGACTGCTGCCCGGGCAGCAGCAGGAACAGGATCGCGGTCCCGGCACTGCGCGGGCCGGAATACTGCGCGGGCAGCGCGGATTGGGGGACGGTCAGGTCGCTGCGCCAGGTCTCGCGGTACCAGCCGCCTTCCGGATGCGGCGACAGGTCGAGCTGCCGCGCCCAATCGGGGAGATCGGTCATGGCACTTGAGGCTACGGCTGATCAGCTGCGTCGGCCTGCCGGACGGTCGATAGGCTCTTGTCATGGAACGGTTGCGGCCCGCCTGGATCGTCGCGCTGTGCGCGTTGGTGCTGTTGGTCAGTGCCTGGTTGCCGTGGCTGTCGAGCCCGGCGGGGCACGCGAACGCCATCGGCGGGAAGGTCGGGCACATCACTGTTCCGCCACCGGGTTTCGGTGTCGGGCAGCTGATGGTCCTGTTGTCCTCATGCCTGCTCGTGGCGGCCACGATGGCCGCGCGCCGGCTCTCGTCGCGCGCGGCTTCCGTTGTGGCCCTGGTGCTTTCGGCCGGCCTGGCGGCGCTCGGGGTCTGGTATCACGTGCTGTACGTGCACAGCCCGGTGGTCGCGTCGTACGGGCTGTACATCGGTCTGGTGTCGGCGGTGCTGGCGATCGTGCTGTCGGTGCTGGCCTCCGTCGTCGCCTGGCGGTCGTGATGGGATTCGTCGAGCCCGTCGTGCTGACGGGGCAGCGGTGGGTGACGCTGGAGCCGCTCACCGCCGATCACATCCCCGAGATCGCCGCGGCCGCCGCCGATGAAGACCTGGGCCGGTTGTGGTTCACGTCCGCGCCCTCGCCGGCGACGGCAGCGGAATGGGTGCAGGCCCGGTTGGCGGTGCAGCATCCAGATACCGGGCTGACGTTCGTCGTGCGCGCGCTCGACGGCCGGCTCATCGGGTCGTCCAGCTATCTCAATGTGGACGGTCCCAACCGCCGCCTGGAGATCGGCGCCACCTGGTACGTGGAGTCGGTTCGCCGGACCGGGGTGAACACCGAAGCCAAGCTGCTGCTGCTCTGGCACGCTTTTGAAGCGCTCGACTGTATAGCAGTGGAGCTGCGAACCCACTTCTTCAACTCGGCGAGTCGCGCGGCAATTGAGCGGCTCGGAGCCAAGCTCGACGGGGTACTGCGCTCACATCAGTTGCTCAGTGACGGCTCCCGCCGGGACACCGTGGTGTATTCGATCCTCGATGTCGAATGGCCCGCGGTGCGCAACAACCTGCAATTCCGCCTGAACCGGTAACTTCTTCCGGCCCGCTGATCAGCATGTCTTGAGCAAAACTTGACAGTTTGCCAAGCTATGTTTTTGAATTCGTGTCTAATCGTGACCGAATTGTGATTTGATCCAAGCATCGGTTCGTTCGCTTGATCGGGGGGACGGATGTACGCAATGAGCTTCAAGTCGTATGCGGGTGTCATGCTCGCGGCCGCTCTGATCGCGGGCGCGGGGGTGGCGGCGGCGCCCCCGAGCAACGCCGACTCGGCGTCGTACGTCGACCCCATGTCCTACGGTCAGCAGACCGGTCAGCCCGCCGGCCAGCAGTACGCCGGCCCCGCCCGGACCATGGGCGCGGTACAGGCCTCGAACTCCGGCTGGCCGGGCCAGTGCACGTGGGGTGCGCTGCAGATGGCCTTCCAGAACGTGGGCTACTACCCGGACATCCACGGCAATGCCAGGGTCTGGGCGGACGCCGCACGGTCCCGCGGCTGGACGGTCGTGGACGAACCGCAGGCCCGGTCCATCGCGGTGTACCCCGCCGAACTGCCCGGGGTGAGCCAGTACGGCCACGTGGCCTGGGTGAATTCGGTGTCCGGCCGCTGGATCAACATCACCGAGATGAACAACGAGTCCCACGGCGGGCCGTTCGCCTGGTGGACCCGCGACACTCAGCACATCCCCGGGATGAGCTACATCCTGATTCCCTGACGCCGTTACGGCCGTGCTTCGAAGACGAGGTTGAACGGCGTCTCGGTGGCGCGCCGGAACCTCGTGAAGCCGCTCTTGTCGACGACGACGTCGCGCAGCCTGGCCTCGCCGGCCTGCGCGCCGAGCGCCGGCCCGTTGCGGGCGAGTGACACCGGTACGCAGATCTGCGATGACGCGCCGTACATCATGCGGCCGATCGGATTCATGTTGTCCTGCACCCGATCCCCGGCGAACGGCTCGACGATCATCGCGATGCCGTCGTCGTTGAGCGCGGCCCGGGTGTGCCGCATGGCGCGGACCGGATCGCCCATGTCGTGCAGGCAGTCGAAGAACGCGATCAGGTCAAAACCGTTGTCCGCGTAGCTCGTTGCATCGGCGACCTCGAAGCGCGCGTTCGTCACCCCGGCTTCCGCCGCGCGTTCGGTCGCGACGTGTATCGACTCGGGGTGGTAGTCGTAGCCGATGAACGTCGAGTTCGGGTACGTCTTCGCCATCAGGATCGTGCTGACGCCGTGGCCACAGCCGACGTCGGCCGCCTTGGCCCCGGACTCGAGGCGTTCGATCGCGCCGTCCAGTGCCGGCAGCCAGGAGCCGACGAGTTCGGCGTTGTAGCCGGCGCGGAAGAACCGCTCGGTGCCGGCGAACAGGCACGGATGGTGCTCGCCCCATTCCAGGCCGGCGCCGGTTTTGAAGTTCTCGGTCGTGCGGTCGAGGACGTGGAACACCGCTTCGACGATGTTGTAGGCGCCGGGGATATCGACGGGGCCGTTCGGGTCGGCGAGGCAGGCGGCCTGCTCCGCGCTCATCGACCACATGCCGCTGTCCGGGTCGAACTGGACGTAGCCGCCGGCGGCCTGGTTGGCCAGCCACTCGCGCACGTACCGCTCCACGGTGCCGGTCTTCTCGGCCAGCTGCGTGGCCGTGAGCGGCCCAGCCGCCAGGGCCTTGTACAGCCCGAGCCGGTCCCCGATCAGGACCAGGCCGGCACTGATCGCGGCACCCATGTCGCCGATCGCCATGCCGAGAAATTGGTTCAGCTTGTCTTCGTCCACAGGCATGTCTGGACCTCCAGAAATGTGGTTGCCAGCTTGACTGTACGACTGCGGAAATTCCTGAACAATGCGTAGTTTTTCGACGGTCGAATGCGTGCTGGGGCCATAGGCGTGGCGGCGACGTGCACTCCGGATTCGCGGCATCTCCGACCGATCCGTGGCGGCGAATGTTATTGATCAAGGGTGTTCGTATCGGTCGGCGTCGTTCAGGTTCGCCAGTGACTCATCAGATGTGGATCGTCGTAGGCATCCTGGCCGGCGCCATCGGCCTGTTCGTGTGGGGCCGTCCGCGCGCCGACATCGTCGGGGTACTGGTCGTCGTCGCGTTGATGAGCACCGGCGTGCTGACGCCGACCGAGGCGCTGGCCGGCTTCGGTTCGCCCGTGGTGATTCTGTTGGCCGGCATATTCATCGTCAGCGCGGGCTTGGTCAACACCGGCATCACCCAGCGGCTCGGTGAGTTCGTTGTCAAGGTCGGCGGCCGCAGCGAGTCGCGGCTGGTTGCGCTGATCATGGTCCTGTCGGCCGGTATCGGGTCGGTCATGAACTCGTCGGCGATCGTCTCGATGCTGATCCCCGTGGTGCTGACGGTCACGGCCGCAACGGGTTTGAACCGCAAACGCATGCTCATGCCCTTGTGTGTCGCCGTCATGATCAGCGGCATGATGACGTCGATCGCGTCGTCGCCGAACATCATCATCGAGGGCATCCTCAGCCAGCGCGGCATCACGCCGACGCTCGGCTTCTTCGGCTTCACGCCGTTCGGTGTCGTCACGCTCGCGGTCAGTCTTGTTTTCATGCTCCTGGTCGGGCGTAACCTCTTGAGCCGCAACCGGACCGGAGTGGCCGACGCGCAGGAACCCTCCACATTCGACGTCATCGCGTCCTACGGGCTGCGGCCCCGCTGGCACCTGCTGCACGTATCCGCTGACTCACCACTGGTGGGGCAATCGGTTGCGGCGCAACGCCAACCACTGCGCGAGCGTTACGGCCTCGATCTTCTCGGTTTCGAGAAGCACACCCGCGGCGCGGCGCAGTACCTGTCGGCGCGGCCGGAAACCGTCTTCGAGCCAGGCGATCTGGTCTTCACGCTCGTCGATGAACAGCAGACCGCCGCGGTGGCGGCCGACCTGCGCTGTCAGGTCACCGGCCCGCGGGCCGAAGACGAGCGTCGCGAAGTGCTGCAGAACGTCGGGGTGGCCGAGGTGATGCTGGCACCCGAGTCGAAGTCGATCGGCATGACGCTCGGCGAGCTCGATCTGGCCGCCGCCCATAACGTGACGGTCCTGGCGGTCCGGCACCGCGGCCAGAGCATCACCGAGGACCTGCCCGGACGCACCCTCGACTTCGGCGACGCGATGTTGGTGGGCGGCAACTGGGACGACATTGAACGGCTCAGCGATTCGCGCCGGAACTTCATCCTGTTGAACCTGCCCGCCGAGTATCAGCAGCGGTTGGTGGCGCCGGGCCGGGGTCGTGCCGCGGTGGTCATCCTCATCGCGATGGTCACGTGCATGGCGTTCGGCTGGCTGCCCAGCGCCGATGCGGCGCTGCTCGGGGCACTGGCCATGGTCGGGTCGGGCTGCGTTCGCGTCGACAGCATCTACCGGTTGATCAGCTGGAGCACGCTGGTCCTGATCGCCGGGATGTTGCCGTTGGCCACGGCGCTGGCCAAGACCGGGACGACGACGCTGATCGCCGGTCACCTGGTCGACACGCTGGGCAGTCTCGGTCCGACCGGCATGCTCGCGGTGGTGTTCCTGGTGACGGCGGTGGTCGCCTTGTTCATCTCGAACTCCGCGACCGCCGTGCTGATCGCGCCGGTGGCCATCGAAGCGGCGCAGGCACTGCACGTCTCGCCGCAGGGATTCGCGATGACGGTCGCCATCGCCTGTTCGGCCGCGTTCGTGACGCCGGTGTCGTCGCCGACCAACATGCTGGTGATGGAGCCCGGCGGCTACCGGTTCTCGGATTACGCGAAGGTCGGCGTGCCCCTGCTGGCGCTGACGATGGTGATCACGGTGGTGATGGCCCGGCTGATCTACCTGCCGGGTTAGCGTCCTACGTCGAGCGTGGCGGCTGACGAGACGAGCTTGCGCACGCTTCCATCTGGGTGACTACCCGTTGAATCTGGTCAACTCGAATCTCGCAGCGATTCTGATTTCCAGCTGGTATCTGAAAGGTGGCGATAGAAGTATCGTTCTAGGCCCCAACGGCCGTCGGAATCCGAGGTCTGTCCTAATTGTGAAGTGCTGGGCGTCTCGGCGGAATGTTGAAAATGCAGGACGGCCGACGCTTCCAAGTGCAACGGCTAATATCTGCCTATGATGATCGAAAGGCAGCAACAAGTTCTCCGCGAGTTTGTTGTTGATGCGCTTGCAGCTCTTGATTCAATGTATGAAACTCCGGAAATAGATCCGGACGATGATTATGACACTTGGTCTCGATCGCCCGAGGACCCCGAGCTTTTGAAACGTGTTAAAAAGCGTGGTGCTTGGCACTCCGAATATGGATCGGCATGGCCAGAGTGGGTCGACCTACGTAACCTGAAGTCGTATGCAGCTGTGCTCGAGATATTTCTGACTGATGAGAGTGTATTGCAACGAGCATTAGTAGCGTATGGTCTGCCGTATGAGATGATTCGTATCGGCCTCGATGATCTGTCGAATATAGAAAGACTATTACAGCAAGGGTTACTTGCGCCGCAGATAAACAAGGGCGATTTCGTCTTTGACGACCAAGTTTTCAGTTCGTCTCTTGATCGTGTCATCAAATCACTACGGGACACAAACGTTGTGATAAGGACGTATACCCCGCTTCGGTATGTATACGCAGCGTCTGAGGTGCGGGTATCCCCAAACTGTTCAATTCGCCCCTTGACGGATGAGGAGTTGGACACGGCGGTCGGATTCGGGATTCTGCCATTCAAGCGGATCGGCGCTGACACGGCGTACTTACCGGATCGGTTTCAGACGGTCGTCGCCAGAGAATACAGGTTCGACTTAGCGCCTTCGTTTCCGTGCGCAGATAAGCTCGTGGATGCGCTCGTAAAGAGAGATTGGTTCGAGGAGACCGAACAATCTGATGCCGATATTGTCGCCGCTGTTGGGCTGATGGATAAAATCGATGCCATCGACAGGGGCGAAAGATGGATGGAACTTCGTACGTCGGCTCAGAATCTGTGTCTGAGAGAAGGATCGGTCTATGCCCCGGAGTACTTTCATAGAGGCCCGCGTACTATTGAGATTAGCGCTGATGATGGGCCTCGGATAGGTATGGTTGTAGCTGCGCTTGCGAATGAATCAGTACGCGATCGACTATCTGTCGCAGTAGACAGGCTACTGGTTGCATCTACTCGCCATCGCCCGTCGGATTCTATTGTTGACCTAGCAATTGCGGCCGAGTCGCTTTTCTGTAACGATTCTAGAGGGGAAGCGACGCAGAAGATTTCGGTTCACGCCGCTCTCTTTCTTGCCGACGAAGGGTATGGCGCTTCGGATGTGCGCACATTTTTCAAGAAGGTCTACGACTACCGTAGTAGCATTGTCCATGGAAGCCGGCGTCGGACGACTCGCCAGCGGGATGAGCTCATTGAATTGCGAGATCAGCTTGCAATCTATATGAAACGAGCATTACGAAAAGCGATTGCAGAACTTGCCGAGAATTCAGCTGCACTTGATTGGGCGCTGCGGCTAGATCGATGCATCGACGGTCCTAATAATGTCGCGCGCGTAGCCGGGGCGCCGTAGTTAGTCGCTGCACGGTGCACGTTGCACGCTGCGCGGTCTCGGTGGCGCAATGCGCGGGCGGTGGGCGATGCCTAATCGGAAGGTGTCCGCCGTCGGGGCATCCCCCGGTGGGTGTCGGTTGGCGTGGATGCGCCGTAACGGCGTGTGGATGCGGCCGACGATGCCGAAGTGCTCCGTCTTTCCGGGCCGCCTGCAATAGATGGGCACTGGTACTGCTGCGTGACGCGGTTGTGGGCTTAGTTCGACAACGGCGCGGCGTGGTTGATTAAGAATGCGGGCGGCTAGATGAGAATATGACCGTTTGTGACAGGCTTTCAATGGTTCCAGGCTGTCGGGATTGTGGTTGCGCTCGTCTCCTTTCTGGCCAGCTTTCCGACCACGATTCAAGCTTGGAATGAAGCGCGCATGCACGTAGAGCGAATCGACCAGAACGGTAAGGTGGTTGCCCAAACAGATGAAGAGGGTGTACAACGAGTTCTGTTAGATGACAACAACTTACACGCGCTCAGGCTGGCGGCTCTCCGCGTATTTCCCACGCCAAAATGGACCCGTCGGGTCGGCACTTTAGCAACGCTGCTGTACCTCGTAGCCGTCGCTGAGTTGGTGGTGCTGCCAATTGTCGGACTCGGATGGAAATCGGTAGCCTATGCACTCGCCACATACTTCACCGCGCTAGTTCTCGCATCTACCGTGACAAGCAGAATATGGCGCTACCATGCGAATCGGAACGCGTTTGCGCTCCTTGGTGCGCCCGCCAACTTTCGAGAAGCCACACGATCGCGAGCTCCGTACCGCAATTCGGTCTTTCACATCTACTACGTCTACTACCGGCGATCTATGACGATTATCCGACGCGCAGCTTCTAACTCGAATGACGAGGATGCGGAATCCCCGTTGCCTGAGGGGCGAACGGCGGCGATACGAGCGATGCGACCAGAGCTGACGGAGATGTGGGACGGCATCATCACTGCGCAGGAACGCTACTACCGCAAGAAGCATTGGCGGGGGTGGAAGGTCCGTCAACGGGCGAGACGCGTCAGAAAAATCCGCAATCGCCGAGAACGGGATGTGCGTCGCCGACAGCGCACCGAACTGATCGGCCAAATAAGGGGCGAGCGGCAGGATCGACGCAATAGTGGGCGTAATAGCTAGGGCGCTTTGCCACGCAGCGCGCTTCGGTATTCCCGGTGGGAACCGCGAGCAGCCAACGGCAGAGTGGCCTACGGTGTACCGCCGAGGATAACCACACAGCGCCAGTGCATTAGGGGACCGCGCCGCGCGGCGACCGATGAGGGTGGCGACGCACGTCCCATTAGTCGGGGCGGGAGCGCGTTCGCAGGCTGTCGGACTTCGGTTGATGGGTGACCGATCTGTTTCGGTTGATCCTTGACACTCGTGTTGGTGGTCAGGCCTGTTCGCGGGTGCGGCAGGCCTTCTTGTTTCGTACCGCCCCGGTGCTGTTGCGGGCTGCGGTTTTGACCAATTGCTCGCCGACCCAGAACCTCAGCAGGTCCCCGTCGACATGAACGTCGCAGCGTTGCCCGGCC
The DNA here is from genome assembly GCF_039668335.1 of Mycobacterium sp. SM3041. Taxonomy (NCBI): domain Bacteria; kingdom Bacillati; phylum Actinomycetota; class Actinomycetes; order Mycobacteriales; family Mycobacteriaceae; genus Mycobacterium; species Mycobacterium sp. SM3041. Next base: position 68,254 of record NZ_JAYXBQ010000011.1, read on the forward strand.
CAGTGCCTGCCGATACTGACCTGCTGCCACGACACGCACACCACCCCGTTGGTGGTGACCCGCCGCGAGACCCAATCTGAGCCCTGGCGCTGGTGCTCGCGCGCAGCTGTGGAGGTCGACGGTGCCGCCGCCGGCGCTGATGCGGTGAACCGCTGAGCTGGGGTGTCCATCTTCAGGGACTGGTGCGGCCGGGCGGTGTTGTACTCGATCACCCACTCATCGAGCGCCTGCTGCGCCGCCTTCAAATTGGGGAAAGGTGCTGCGGTAGAAAGGAACTCCGCGCGCAGACTCCGGTGAAACCGCTCGATCTTGCCTGTAGTGGTCGGCGAGCGCGGCTGGGTCAACAAGTGCTCGATGCCGTGCTCGCGGCAGATCGCATCAAAGAGCACCTCCACCGGTGGATGGTTGAACCGGCCGGTGAACACCTTGCCGTTGTCGGTCAGGATCTGTTCTGGTGAGCCGTAGGTCGCCAACGCACCGCGCAGTCCATCGCACACCGCGCGGGTGCGCTCGCGAGTCATCAGCCGGGCGCACACGCACATCCGGGAGTGGTCGTCGATCCCGGTCAAGGCCTTGGCGCTGGTCCCGTCAGCCAGCGGGAACCCACCGACGACATCCATCTGCCACAACTCCATCGGCGCGCCCCGCTCCCAGCGTTTCCACTTGCGGGCCCGCCGGTCGCGCAACCGCGGATCGATCAACCCCGACCGCACCAACGCCCGGTACACCGCCGACTCCGAGGGCACCGGTGACACATTGCGTTTGGTCAGCTCGAACACCAACCGCCGCGGCCCCCAATACGGACGTGAGCGCCGCAACTCCAGCACCGCCGCTTCGACCTCGGCTGACATCTGATGCGGACACGACACCGGCCGGTGTGACCGATCAACCAACCCGTCCAAACCCTCGGCCTCATACCGGGCCAACCAGGCATGCACCGTCTGACGCGACACCCCCGCCTTCTCGGCCGCCTGCGTCACCGACAACCCATCACTGATCACTGCCAGCACCGTCTGATGCTTGCTGCTCAGCCACGCTCAACT
>NZ_JAYXBQ010000012.1:0-572 GCF_039668335.1 Mycobacterium sp. SM3041
AGCGACTGTTTACTAAAAACACAGGTCCGTGCGAAGTCGCAAGACGATGTATACGGACTGACGCCTGCCCGGTGCTGGAAGGTTAAGAGGACCTGTTAACTCCTTCGGGGGTGAAGCGGAGAATTTAAGCCCCAGTAAACGGCGGTGGTAACTATAACCATCCTAAGGTAGCGAAATTCCTTGTCGGGTAAGTTCCGACCTGCACGAATGGCGTAACGACTTCTCAACTGTCTCAACCATAGACTCGGCGAAATTGCACTACGAGTAAAGATGCTCGTTACGCGCGGCAGGACGAAAAGACCCCGGGACCTTCACTACAACTTGGTATTGGAGTTCGGTACGGTTTGTGTAGGATAGGTGGGAGACTGTGAAGCGCACACGCCAGTGTGTGTGGAGTCGTTGTTGAAATACCACTCTGATCGTATTGGGCTTCTAACCTCGGACCGTCTATCCGGTCCAGGGACAGTGCCTGGTGGGTAGTTTAACTGGGGCGGTTGCCTCCTAAAATGTAACGGAGGCGCCCAAAGGTTCCCTCAACCTGGACGGCAATCAGGTGTTGAGTGTAAGTGCAC
>NZ_JAYXBQ010000013.1:0-396 GCF_039668335.1 Mycobacterium sp. SM3041
AGGCCGTCATCCCTCACGCGGCGTCGCTGCATCAGGCTTGCGCCCATTGTGCAATATTCCCCACTGCTGCCTCCCGTAGGAGTCTGGGCCGTATCTCAGTCCCAGTGTGGCCGGTCACCCTCTCAGGCCGGCTACCCGTCGTCGCCTTGGTAGGCCATTACCCCACCAACAAGCTGATAGGCCGCGGGCCCATCCCACACCGCAAAAGCTTTCCACCACACACCATGAAGCGCGTGGTCCTATTCGGTATTAGACCCAGTTTCCCAGGCTTATCCCAAAGTGCAGGGCAGATCACCCACGTGTTACTCACCCGTTCGCCACTCGAGTACCCCGAAGGGCCTTTCCGTTCGACTTGCATGTGTTAAGCACGCCGCCAGCGTTCGTCCTGAGCCAGGA
>NZ_JAYXBQ010000014.1:0-8645 GCF_039668335.1 Mycobacterium sp. SM3041
AGGGGACTTGTTCGCGGGTTGACCTTGGCCGGGCTACCGGCCGCGGCGCTTGAGGTACCGCTCGAACTCCGCGGCCAGGGCGTCGCCGTCGATCTTGCCGAGCGCCTCGTTCATGTCGACCTCGGCGTCGCCGCGTTCCTCGAGCGACTGCACGTACTCGGCGATCTCCTCGTCGTCGGCCGTCATCTCGGTGACCGACTGTTCCCACTCCTCGGCCTGCGCCGGTAGGTCGCCCAGCGGCACCTCGACGTCCAGCGCGTCCTCGACCCGGCGCAGCAGCGCGACGGTGGCCTTGGGGCAGGGCGGCTGTGACACGTAGTGGGGAACTGCCGCCCAGAACGTGACGGCCGGAATACCGGCCTGCACGCAGGCATCCTGGAACACCCCGGCGATACCGGTCGGGCCTTCGTAGCGGGTCTCTTCGAGCCCGAAGAACTTGGCCGAGTCGGCCGAGTACGCCGCACCGGACACCGGCACCGGACGGGTGTGCGGCGTGTCGGCGAGCAGCGCGCCCAGGATGACGACGGTCTGCACGTTCAGCTTGTCCAGGATCGCCAGCAGCTCGGCGCAGAAGGTGCGCCAGCGCATGTTCGGTTCGACGCCGTGCATCAGCACCACATCGCGGTCGGAACCCGGTGGGCGGCAGTGGGAGATGCTCATCGACGGCCACACCAGCTCGCGGGTGACGCCGTCGACCTGGCGGATCACGGGGCGATTCACCTGGTAGTCGTAGTAGCTCTCATCGTCGATCTCGACGAGGGCCCGCGCCTCCCACATGGCATCGAGGTGTTCGAGGGCGTCACTGGCGGCGTCTCCGGCGTCATTCCACCCCTCGAACGCCGCGACGACGACGGCATCGTGCAGTTCGGGCAGGTCAAGTCCCTGGGGCAGGGGCCGGTCGGACGGGCTCACAACGCCAGCGTAAGCCCTTCGCGGCGCCCGCGAGCGCTACCCCTGGGCGGGTCGGGCCGGCAAACCGGTTTGGTGGCTCCACCTACCATGGTGAGGTGACTGCACTGGACAAACGACTGTCCAACGTGGGCGTCCGAACGTCTGTCAGCTGACGACGTAGACTCTTTGGCGTCGAGAGGCGTTGCAACGGATCCGGGTTTCCGGTGTCCGCCACGCTCGGCAGAGTTAAGGACGCCTTCCGCAATGGAAGGAACGTATGTGACTGCCGCCCCGGTGAAAACCTTCGTGCCGAACATCCGCCCGGACTGCACCGATGAACTCACGGCTGCGCTGGGCCGGCGGATCATGGTCATCGACGGCGCGATGGGCACGGCGATCCAGCGTGACCGGCCCGACGAGGCCGGCTACCGCGGCGAGCGCTTCAAGGACTGGCCGAGCGATCTGGTCGGCAACAACGATCTGCTCACCCTGACGCAGCCGCACATCATCGAGGGCATCCACCGCGAGTACCTCGAGGCGGGCGCCGACATCCTCGAGACCAACACGTTCAACGCGAACGCGGTCTCGCTCGCCGACTACGGCATGGAGGAATTCGCCTACGAGCTGAACTACGCCGGCGCCGCCCTGGCCCGTCAGGCCGCCGACGAATTCAGTACCCCGGAGAAGCCGCGCTACGTCGCCGGCGCCCTCGGGCCGACGACGCGCACCGCGTCGATCTCGCCCGACGTCAACGATCCGGGAGCCCGCAACGTCTCCTACGACCAGCTGGTCGCCGCGTACCTCGAAGCCGCCAATGGCCTCGTCGACGGCGGCTCCGACATCCTGATCATCGAGACGATCTTCGACTCGCTCAACGCCAAGGCCGCGGTGTTCGCCGTCGAGACGCTGTTCGAGGAACGGGGCCGTCGCTGGCCGTTGATCATCTCCGGCACCATCACCGACGCGTCGGGCCGCACGTTGTCCGGTCAGGTCACCGAGGCGTTCTGGAATGCGATCCGGCACGCCAAGCCGCTCGCGGTCGGCCTCAACTGCGCCCTCGGCGCGCCCGAGATGCGGCCGTACATCGCCGAGGTGGCGCGCATCGCCGACACCTTCGTCTCCTGCTACCCAAATGCGGGTCTACCCAACGCTTTTGGCGAGTATGACGAGTCCCCGGAGCGTCAGGCCGGCTACATCGAGGAGTTCGCCGAGGCCGGTCTGGTCAACCTGGTCGGCGGGTGCTGCGGCACCGCGCCGCCGCACATCGCCGAGATCGCCAAGGTCGTCGAGGGCAAGGCGCCCCGCGAGCTGCCGGAGATCCCGGTGGCGACCCGGCTGTCAGGGCTCGAGCCGCTCAACATCACCGAAGACTCCCTCTTCGTGAACATCGGTGAGCGCACCAACATCACCGGTTCCGCCCGGTTCCGCAACCTCATCAAGGCCGAGGACTACGACACCGCGCTGTCGGTCGCGCTGCAGCAGGTCGAGGTCGGTGCGCAGGTCATCGACATCAACATGGACGAGGGCATGATCGACGGCGTTGCCGCGATGGACCGCTTCACCAAGCTGATCGCGGCCGAGCCCGACATCAGCCGCGTGCCGGTGATGATCGACTCCTCCAAGTGGGAGGTCATCGAGGCGGGCCTGAAGAACGTGCAGGGCAAGCCGATCGTCAACTCGATCTCCATGAAGGAGGGCGAGGAGAAGTTCATCCGCGAGGCGCGGCTGTGCCGTAAGTACGGCGCGGCCGTCGTCGTGATGGCCTTCGACGAGCAGGGCCAGGCCGACAACCTGGAGCGCCGCAAGGAGATTTGTGGACGCGCGTACCGGATTCTGACCGAGGAGGTCGGCTTCCCGGCCGAGGACATCATCTTCGACCCGAACTGCTTCGCGCTGGCAACCGGTATCGAGGAGCACGCGACCTACGGCATCGACTTCATCGAGGCCTGCGCGTGGATCAAGGAGAACCTGCCCGGGGTCCACATCTCGGGCGGCATCTCGAACGTGTCGTTCTCGTTCCGCGGTAACAATCCGGTCCGCGAGGCAATCCACGCGGTGTTCCTGTTCCACGCCATCAAGGCGGGCCTGGACATGGGCATCGTCAACGCCGGCGCTCTGGTGCCGTACGACGAGATCGACCCCGAGCTGCGGGACCGCATCGAAGACGTCGTGCTGAACCGGCGGGAGGACGCGGCCGAGCGGCTGCTGGAGATCGCCGAACGGTTCAACACCAAGGGCAAGGAAGAGGACCCGGTCGCGGCGCAGTGGCGCAGCCTGCCGGTCCGCGAGCGCATCACGCACGCCCTCGTCAAGGGCATCGACGCCCACGTCGACGACGACACCGAGGAACTGCGCGCCGAGATCGCCGCCGCCGGCGGGCGGCCCATCGAGGTGATCGAGGGCCCGCTGATGGACGGCATGAACGTCGTCGGCGACCTGTTCGGGGCCGGCAAGATGTTCCTGCCCCAGGTCGTGAAATCGGCCCGCGTGATGAAGAAAGCCGTGGCGTACCTGTTGCCGTTCATCGAGGCGGAGAAAGAGCAGAACGGAACCGCAGCGGCGAAGGACACCAACGGCACCATCGTGATGGCGACCGTCAAGGGCGACGTCCACGACATCGGCAAGAACATCGTCGGAGTTGTGCTGCAGTGCAACAACTTCGAAGTGATCGACCTCGGTGTGATGGTGCCGGCCCAGAAGATCCTGGACGCCGCCAAGGCGCACAACGCCGACATCATCGGCCTGTCCGGCCTGATCACGCCGTCGCTCGACGAGATGGTGAACTTCGCCGTCGAGATGGAGCGCGAGGGCCTGGAGATTCCGCTGCTGATCGGTGGCGCGACGACGTCGCGCGCCCACACCGCCGTGAAGATCTCGCCGCGCCGCAGCGGTCCCGTGGTCTGGGTCAAGGACGCGTCCCGCTCGGTCCCCGTCGCGGCGGCGCTGCTCGACGACAAGCAGCGTCCGGCCCTGATGGAGGCCACGGAGAAGGACTACGCGGCCCTTCGGGAACGGCACTCGCAGAAGAACGAGCGGCCCATGCTGACGCTCGAGAAGGCGCGTGCCAACCGCACGCCCATCGAGTGGGACGGCTACACGCCGCCGGTGCCCGCTGGCGGGACGGGAGTACGAGAATTTCTCGACTACGACCTGGCCGAGCTGCGCGAGTACATCGACTGGCAGCCGTTCTTCAACGCCTGGGAGATGAAGGGCAAGTTCCCCGACATCCTCAACAACCCGGCGTCGGGCGAGGCTGCCCGCAAGTTGTACGACGACGCCCAGGAGATGCTCGACACCCTGATCAAGGAGAAGTGGCTGCGCGCCAACGGCGTGATCGGTTTCTTCCCGGCCAACGCCGTCGGCGACGACATCGAGGTCTACACCGACGAGACCCGCACCGAGGTGCTCACCACACTGCACAACCTGCGTCAGCAGGGCGAGCACCGCGATGGCATCCCCAACAAGTCGCTGGGTGACTTCATCGCGCCAAAGGACACGGGTCTGGCCGACTACGTCGGCGCCTTCGCGGTCACCGCGGGGCTCGGCAGCCAGGACAAGATCATGGAGTTCAAGGCCGCCCTCGACGACTACAGCGCCATCCTGCTGGAGTCGGTCGCCGACCGGCTGGCGGAGGCGTTCGCCGAACGGATGCACCAGCGGGTGCGCGAGGAGTTCTGGGGATACCGGCCCGATGAGCAGCTCGACAACGAGGCGCTCATCGGCGAGAAGTACGTCGGCATCCGACCGGCGCCCGGCTACCCGGCCTGCCCCGAGCACACCGAGAAGACGACGCTGTTCTCGTTGCTCGACGTCACCGAGCGGACCGGCATCGAGCTCACCGAGTCGATGGCGATGTGGCCCGGCGCCGCCGTCAGCGGCTGGTACTTCTCGCACCCGCAGTCGCAGTACTTCGTGGTCGGCCGCTTGGCCCAGGACCAGGTCGCCGACTACGCGCGGCGCAAGGGCTGGACCTTGAAGGAAGCCGAGCGCTGGCTCGCGCCCAACCTCGGCTACAACCCGGAGGACTGAAGTAGATGTTCAAAGCTGTCCTGTTCGACATGGACGGCACGCTCGTCGACTCCGAAAAACTGTGGGACGTCGCGATGCATGCCTTTTACGCCGAAAAGGGCGGGGTGCTGACCGACGCCGTGCGCGAGACGACGGTGGGCGGCTCGGCGGAGAACGTCATGCGGATCGTCTACGACGACCTCGGCCTGGACCCGACGCCGGAGTCCATGGCCGAGTCCGCGGACTGGCTGCACGACTACACCGGTGAGCTGTTCGAGCAGGGGCTGCCCTGGCGGCCGGGCGCGCAGGAGTTGCTGGAGACGTTGGCCGCCAGCGACATTCCGCTGGCGCTGGTGACCAACACCAGGCGCACCTTGACCGAACAAGCACTGAAAACCATTGGTAGCCATTACTTCACGGTCACGGTCTGTGGCGACGAGGTGCCCGACGGTAAGCCGCACCCGGCGCCGTACCTGCGGGCCGCTGAACTGCTCGGCGTTGCGGCGGAGGACTGCCTGGCCATCGAGGATTCGGTGACTGGTGCGCAGTCGGCCGATGCCGCGGGTTGCGTCGTGCTCGTCGTCCCCAACGATGTCGAGGTGCCCGACGGGCCACGCCGCCGGCACATCGAGTCGCTGGCCGGCCTCGGGGTCGCGGACCTGCGTGACATCTACACCGAAATGTGTTCGTAGCCGCCGGTTCTGGTCCTGTGGCGCGGCCTGCTGTGCAATTGTTGACGCACCCCACGCAGCGTTGCGAAAGGACGTCCGATGTCCCATGGCCCGATCGGTGACGACACAACGGCGATCTTCGATGACGAGGAGTTCGACTCCGGTCGCAGTGCGGTGCGCATAGCGTCGGTGGCGGCGCTCGGCGGTCTGCTGTTCGGCTATGACAGCGCCGTCATCAACGGTGCGGTGAAGTCCATCCAGCAGTACTTCGAGATCGACGACCAGTCACTGGGAATTGCCGTCGCCTCGGCACTGCTCGGTGCGGCAGTCGGCGCCGTGACGGCCGGACGGCTGGCCGACCGGATCGGCCGCCTCTCCGTCATGAAGCTGGCTGCGCTGCTGTTTCTGATCAGCGCGATCGGTGCCGGGCTGGCGTGGAACATCTGGGTGCTCGTGGCGTTCCGGGTCGTCGGTGGTCTCGGCGTCGGCATCGCGTCGGTGATCGCGCCCGCCTACATCGCCGAAACCTCACCGGCGAGCATTCGAGGTCGGCTCGGGTCGTTGCAGCAGTTGGCCATCGTCAGCGGCATCTTTCTGTCACTGGCTGTCGATGCGCTGCTGGCGCATCTGGCCGGTGGCGCGAGCAACATGCTGTGGCTGGGTCTGGAGGCCTGGCGCTGGATGTTCATCCTGATGGCCGTCCCCGCTACCGTGTACGGTCTGTTGGCCTTCACCATTCCCGAGTCGCCGCGTTATCTGGTTGCCACACACCGGATTCCGGAAGCGCGCAAGGTGCTCACCACGTTGCTGGGGGAGAAGAACCTCGAGATCACGATCGGTCGCATCCAGCAGACGCTCGAAGCCGAAGAGAAGCCCACGTGGCGCGACATGTGCAAGCCCGGCGGCGGACCGCTGAGCCTCTACGGCATCGTCTGGGTCGGTTTGGCGCTGTCGGTGTTCCAGCAGTTCGTCGGTATCAACGTGATCTTCTACTACTCGAACGTGCTGTGGGAGGCTGTCGGTTTCGACGAGAGCTCGTCGTTCCTGATCACCGTCATCACCTCGGTGGTGAACATCCTGACGACGGTCATCGCGATCATGCTGATCGACAAGATCGGCCGCAAGCCGCTGCTGCTCATCGGCTCGGCCGGCATGACGCTGACGCTGGCCACCATGGCGGTCATCTTCGGTACCGCCCCGCAGGTGAACGGGGTGCCCCAGCTCAGCGGCGTCGAGGGGCCCGTTGCCCTCATCGCGGCGAACCTGTTCGTGGTCGCGTTCGGCATGTCGTGGGGACCGGTGGTGTGGGTGCTGCTGGGCGAGATGTTCCCCAACCGCATCCGGGCCGCGGCATTGGGTCTGGCCGCGGCCGGCCAGTGGGTCGCCAACTGGGCCATCACCGTCACCTTCCCCGAACTGCGCAGCATGCTCGGCGTCGCATACGGCTTCTACGCGCTGTGCGCGTTCCTGTCGCTGGTGTTCGTCGCCAAGTGGGTTCGCGAGACCAAAGGTGTTGCGCTGGAGGATATGCACGCCGAGCTGTTGGCAAAGTGAGGCCGCTGGCTGCCTGGCTGCAGTGACTGGCTGACTTCCGCGACTGACTGAATTCAGCCGCGCGCCCCGGAATCTCCGTCAGATGGCTGATGCCCATCCGTATTGACGTGCGAGATAATTATCGGCGGTGAGCGTTGGTGCTGCCGCGGTTCTGACGCTCCTTCGTGGAAGGGGTGCGCAATGGTCAACACCGGCTCTCGTTGTGTGGCTCGCCTGAACGGTGTGGCTCGTCTGAACGTCGGTGTCGCGGTGGCCACGGCCGCAGTCGTGGTGATCGGCTTTGTGGGCGCGGCCCCGCCGGTGCGTGATTCGCATGTCGCCAGTGCCGTCCGGGTAGTGGCTGTGAATACGTCGAATATATTGCTCGCGGCGCAATGGGCCGCGCTGGACCACTTCCTGGCCACCCACGCCGACTTTGTGGCGACCGCAGGGCGGGCCGGGGCCGATCGCAGCTTTGGTGCTGTAGCCGCGATAACACCGACGACTGGATCTGGCACGGTGCCAACATCTGTGGCGGGATCCAGCACGGCGCCAATGCCTCTGGCGGCGACGGCCCTACCCGCTCCGCAGCCGGCCGGCGCCGTCGCCGTCATCGAGCAGGCGATCGTGTCCGCGCTGTCGACGGCGTTCCTGACGTTGGCCCAGCCGCTGGTCAGTACGCCCCAGTTGGCCGCGATCTTCGGCCCGTTCGTCTTCTTCGGCGTCATCCTGTACGGCTTGGTCGTGGGTGTGCCGCTCACGATTTTCAACTCCATCGCTGCCCCGATCCTCAACTTGTTGCCGTTCTCGGCGGTGCCGGCACCCGTCTCGGCGACGCCCACGCCGACTGCAGCCGTGTCGACCGGGCCCCTCGCGCCCACCGTGACTGTCTCCGACCCGGTGACGCGATCTCCCAAGGCGACCCATAAGGGCCGGGCCTTGCCGACGTCGCGCACACCGAAGGGCGGGGTGGCGACTCCGGATGCGACCGGTGACGACGTGGCGGGGCAGCTCAAGTCGACGGCACGACAGGCGGTGCCGCACAGGCCGGTGACGGCTGCCAGCCAGTCCCAGGATCGGAATGTCGGCGGCCAGGATGCTGGATCGCAGGCGGGCGTTCCGAAGGGCGCCGGTAAAGCGGGGGCGTCGCCTTCGCGTAGCTCGAAGCTGGGCCACGGCAGCCGGTCGGTTCGCGGTGACAAGGGCAACTCCTAGGCGCGGTTGAGGCTCGGCGTCGACGTCGATGTAGGCGTCGGCGGCTCTCGGGCGTGGTGGCTCTTTTTCGGCCCGTAGCGCCGCGGCGCGTGCGGCACTGCCGACGCGGCATGGGATGCCGTGGCGAGGTGCCCGATTAGCTTGCGGGCCTGTCACTTTCGCCATCGGCGTCCTCACCTTCGGTCGGGTAGAGCGTGGGGTGGTGGTAGTGGTTGGTTCGGGGTTGGCCGACGTCGAGCAGGGGTGGTGGGGTCCAGTGGGTTCTGCCGTGGGGGCCCATGGTGGTGGTCCAGCCGCCGGTGTCGGCCAGGCGGTTGTCGCGGCCGC
>NZ_JAYXBQ010000015.1:0-1224 GCF_039668335.1 Mycobacterium sp. SM3041
AGTGTTCGATGTATGGGATTGACCGATCCAGCTGCTGTCGAGGAGGCGTACGCCGCCTACGAAGCGGCGCATGCGCGGCTCGCGGCCTTGGATTACAGCGGTCTGGATGTGCCGACGTTGTTGGAGTTGCAGTCCCGCCGCGAGAGGTTGAGGTGCGCGGCCGAGGCCGTCGATCACCAGATGCTGGCGGCCGCACAGACCCAGGCCACCGCCAAAGACATCGGGGCCAAGGATTGGCCTGAGGTGTTGCATGTGCGGTTGCGGATCAGCCGCGAGGAGGCCCGCCGGAGGGTCCGCGACACGGATAATTTGGGTCCGCGCTCCGCGATCACGGGCGAGCCGTTGGGTCCGGTGTGGGAACTGGTGGCCGCCGCGCTGGCCGAGGGTGCGATCAACAGTGAGCACGTGCAGGTGATCACCTGGTTCTTCGGCAAGGTCCCGTTGTGGGCGGCCGACCCGGTCACGTTGTTGCAGTGCGAGACCGATCTGGTGGCCGATGCCCGGGTCAAAACCCCCGAAGACCTCCGCAAGGTCGCGGCGGATTTGTTGTACAAGCTGGATCAGGATGGGCCCGAACCCGACGACGATGAGCCGGATCCGAAGCGGTCGTTCGTGATGGGTAAGCAGCGGCCCGACGGACGCACCGACGTCACCGCCGAACTCGATCCGGAAGGCCGCGCCTACTGGCAGGTGTTGTTCGAGAAGTACGCCGCCCCGGGCATGTGCAACCCCGCCGATCCGCAGCCCTGCTACTCCGGGACCCCGACCCAGGAACAGATCGACAACGACACAAGGACTGTGGCGCAGCGGCAGTACGACGCCTTCAAATTCGTGGGCCGGATGATGCTGGCCACCGGAACCTCCGGGGTGCACAACGGGTTCCCCGTCGCGGTGGTCGCCACCTGCACCGTCACCGACCTGGAAAAGCGCACCGGGATGGCGCTCACCCACACCGGCACCAAACTCCCGGTCAAGGATCTGGTGCGGATGGCCGCCCAAGGCTCGGACAACTACCTCGCCATCTTCGATAACCACACCGGCCAACCCCTCTATCTGGGCCGAGCAGCCAGAACCGCCAGCACCGCCCAACGCCTGGCGCTGTTCGCCCGCGACCACGGCTGCACCCGCCCCAACTGCACCGCCCCCGCCTCCCGCTCGCAGGCTCATCACATCACCAACTGGCGCGACGACGGACTGACCAACATCGACACCATGACCCTGGCC
>NZ_JAYXBQ010000016.1:0-7857 GCF_039668335.1 Mycobacterium sp. SM3041
ATCAGCCTGCCACCGCGTGCGATGTGGACCATACGATTGCGTGGCCGGTCGGGCCGACGCATCCGGGCAACCTGAGCCCGAAGTGCCGCAAACACCACCTGCTCAAAACCTTCTACGGCGGGCCGGATGGGTGGCAGGACCGTCAACAGCCTGACGGGACGATTGTGTGGACCGCACCCACCGGCCACACCTACATCAGCGTGCCCGAAAGTCGAATCCTGTTTCCTCGCACGGTCACCGACACCCCGCTGCCGAACCCGCCACCACAGGACACCGATCTGGACGCCCCACCGGCTCCCGGCCGGGGTGTGATGATGCCCATCCGGCGCCGCACCCGCGCCCAGAACCAGGCTCAGCAGATCGCCTACGAACGTGCCCTCAACCAAGCCGATATCGACGAGCGCGAAGCCGCACAAGAAGCCTTCGCCCGCCGGCGCAAAGAACGCCAAGAACGCGAAGCCGCAGAAGCTGCGGCGGCCGAATCAGCAGAGCAACAAGACATCCCACCGCCACTCTGAGTGCGGCGTAATACCCCTGAAAAGGCATGACTTTCAGGGGTATTCACGCGTGTCGCTCACGGATAGAGGGCTATTTCACCCCGATGGCGCCAGCCTGGCGCCTCACGATCAGTTGGACGTGGATGCAGTACGCCCGCCACCTCCAGCCGGATCCGCCATCGGGTCAGGCTCGTCGAGCGGCGGGACGTCTTGGCCGTCGAGGACCTTGCACAGACGGTCTTTGTCGAGCTGCCCCTCCCAGTTGGCCACCACGAACGTCGCGACACAGTTGCCCAGCAGGTTCACCGAGACGCGCATCGAGTCCATGATGCGGTCGGCGCCCAGGAGCAGGGCCACCGCGGCGACCGGGATGGCGCCGTGGCCGATGGCGGCGACGGTCGCTGACAGCGCGAGGAATGAGGACCCGGGAACGCCGGCCATGCCCTTGGACGTCAGCATCAGTACCAGCACCGCGGTGATCTGCTCACCCAGGCTCAGGTTCACGCCCAATGCCTGGGCCAGGAACAGCACACAGATCGAGAGGTAGAGGGTCGCTCCGTCGAGATTGAACGAGTAGCCCGTCGGAACCACCAGACCCGTTGTGGTGCGTGAACATCCGGCATTGGTCAGCTTGGCCATGATGCGCGGGAGCACGACCTCGGTGGAAGCGGTGCCGAGCGCAAGGAACAGCTCGTCCTTGATGTACACGACGAACTTCCACAGGTTCACTCCCGCCAAGACCTTCGCAACGACCGCGAGCACCACGATGAACAGGACGGCGGCGAGGTAGCAAGCGCCGATCAGTTTGGCGAAACTGCTCAGGGAGCCGATGCCGTACTGGCCGATGATGTAGGCCATCGCCCCGAAGGCGCCGATGGGCGCCAGGCGCATCACCCAGCCGATGACGGTGAAGAACACGTGGCTCAGATGGTCGACGATTTCGAGGATGACGGGCGGGCCCTTCTCGCCGAATTTTGCCAACGCCAGCCCGAACAGGACAGCGAAGAACAGGACCTGGAGGAGGTTGTTCTCGGTGAACGCCTTGAACACCGACTCGGGGATGATGTTCAGCAGAAAATCGACGGTGTGCGGCAGCTCTTTGTTCTGGGTCTTCTTCGCGATCGCGTCGGCCCCGGACGCCAGCGTGGCGGCGTCGACGTGGAAACCGGCCCCGGGTTTGACGATGTTGCCGACGACCAGCCCGAAGAGCAGCGCGAAAGTGGTCACCGCCTCGAAGTAGATCAACGCCTTCACGCCGATCCGGCCGACGGACTTGAGGTCGCCGACGTGCGCAATGCCCAGCACGACGGTGCAGAAGATGATCGGCGCGATCAGCATCTTGATCAGCTTGATGAAGCCGTCGGCGAGCGGCTTGAGGTCGGCGCCGACCTTGGGCTGCAGCCAGCCGACGAGGATGCCGGCGACGATCGCGACGAGCAGCTGCACGAAAAGCGACGTGTACCAAGGAGGCTTGTTCGCGAGCCGGATCATCTCGCTTTTGGGCGGTTGCATGGTGGTCGCCATCGCGCGAAAGTACTGATCGGGCGTCACCACGCGATTTCTGCGATGTTTCTGTGACGTCGCGCATCAGATATATCGAATCCAGCAATTAGTCTCGCCACGTGCTGATCGCAATCGAAGGCGTCGATGGTGCGGGGAAGAACACGCTGACCCAGGGTCTGCGGGCGCAGTTCGAGGCCCGCGGGAAGTCGGTGACCACCGTGGCGTTCCCGCGCTACGGCCGCTCGGTCGAGGCGGATATCGCCGCCGAGGCGCTCCATGGCCGGCACGGCGACCTCGCCGATTCGGTGTACGCCATGGCGATGCTGTTCGCGCTCGACCGGGCGGGCGCCAAGGCCGAGATCGCCGCATTGAACGACGCGCACGATGTTGTGATCCTCGACCGCTACGTCGCGTCCAATGCCGCCTACAGCGCGGCCCGGCTGCATCAGGGGGCGGGCGGGGACGTCGTCGCCTGGGTGCGGGAGTTGGAGTTCGAGCGGTTGGCGCTTCCGGTGCCGGACTGGCAGCTCTATCTGAATGTGCCGACCGACCTTGCCGCGGAAAGGGCGGCGCGCCGGGAAGCTCAGGACGCGACGCGAACCCGCGACGCCTACGAGCGCGACGGCGGCCTGCAGGGCCGCACGGCCGCGGTGTACACCGAGCTCGCGGCCGAAAACTGGGTCGGCCGTTGGGCTTTGGTCGCCCCGGACGTCGACCCGGGGGAGCTGGCCACAACGCTGCTGGGGTGATCTGGCCGCGTCGTCTACCAGCGAGTTGTCAGGTAAGAGGCAAAACACCCATCGGAGATCACAGCTTTATCGCGATCTGGTGACACCATGGACGCCATGAGGCAACGCATTCTGGTCGTCGACGACGACCCATCTCTGGCCGAGATGCTCACCATCGTGCTGCGGGGCGAAGGCTTCGACACCGCCGTCATCGGTGACGGCAGCCAGGCGCTGACCGCGGTCCGCGAGCTGCGCCCGGATCTGGTGCTGTTGGACCTCATGCTGCCCGGAATGAACGGCATCGACGTGTGCCGTGTGCTGCGCGCCGACTCTGGCGTGCCGATCGTCATGCTGACCGCCAAGACCGACACGGTCGACGTGGTGCTGGGCCTGGAGTCCGGCGCCGACGACTACGTCATGAAGCCCTTCAAACCGAAGGAGCTGGTGGCGCGGGTGCGCGCGCGGCTGCGCCGCAACGACGACGAACCGGCAGAGATGCTGTCCATCGCCGACGTCGACATCGACGTGCCGGCCCACAAGGTGACCCGCCAGGGTGAGCAGATTTCGCTGACTCCGCTGGAGTTCGACCTGCTCGTGGCCCTCGCCCGGAAGCCGCGCCAGGTCTTCACTCGTGACGTGCTGCTCGAACAGGTGTGGGGCTACCGCCACCCGGCAGACACCCGCTTGGTGAACGTCCACGTGCAGCGGCTGCGGGCCAAGGTCGAGAAGGACCCGGAGAACCCGCAGGTGGTGCTGACCGTTCGAGGAGTGGGATACAAGGCCGGACCGCCGTGATCGGACGGCTCGTCAAGCCCGAGCCTGAGACCGTAGGGCGCCGGTGATCTGGGGATCCCGACGGCGTATCCGTGGCGGTTTCGGCTCGGGCGCTTTCGTGCGCGGGCTGGGCGCTGTCGGCCGTGTGGTCGGCTATGCCTGGCGCCGCTCACTGCAACTGCGCGTGGTCTCCCTGACGCTGGGGTTGTCCCTTGCCGTCATCCTCGTGCTGGGTTTCGTGCTGACCAGCCAGATCACCGACCGCATCCTCGAAGCCAAGGTCCGCGCCGGCACCGAAGAGGTCGAGCACGCCCGCACGACGGTGAGCGGCATCGTCGGCGGCGAGGAGACGCGCTCGCTGAACAGCAGCCTGCAGCTGGCACGCAACACGCTCATCGACCGCAAGGTCGATTCGGGCTCGCGGCTGGCCGGTGCGTTCGACGCGGTGCTGGTGGTACCGGGTGACGGTCCGCGCGCGGCCACATCGGCCGGGCCGGTGGGCGAGATTCCGAACTCGTTGCGCGACTTCGTCAAAGCGGGCCAGGTCAGCTACCAGTACGCGACCGTCCACACCGATGGCTTCTCCGGTCCCGCGCTGATCGTCGGCAGCCCGACGTCGTCGCAGGTCACCAACCTCGAGCTGTACCTGATCTTTCCGCTGAGCAACGAAGAGAGCACCATCGCGCTGGTGCGTGGCACCATGGCCACCGGTGGCATCGTGCTGCTGGGCCTGCTCGCGGCCATCGCGCTGCTGGTGGCCCGGCAGATCGTGCTGCCGGTGCGGTCGGCGTCGCGCATCGCCGAGCGGTTCGCCGAGGGACACCTCACCGAGCGCATGCCCGTGCGCGGTGAGGACGACATGGCGCGTCTGGCGGTGTCGTTCAACGACATGGCCGAGAGCCTGCACAAGCAGATCACCCAGCTCGAAGAGTTCGGAAACCTGCAGCGCCGCTTCACCTCTGACGTCAGCCACGAGCTGCGGACGCCGCTGACGACGGTGCGCATGGCCGCGGACCTCATCTACGACCACAGCGAGGAACTCGACCCGGCGCTGCGGCGCTCGACGGAGTTGATGGTCAACGAACTCGACCGCTTCGAGACACTGCTGGCCGATCTGCTGGAAATCTCTCGGCACGACGCCGGTGTGGCCGAGCTATCGGTAGAGTCGGTCGACCTGCGCGACACCGTGCAGAGCGCGCTCGACAACGTCGGCCACCTCGCCGACGACGCCAACATCAAACTCGCCGTGCATCTTCCGGACGAGGCCGTCATCGCCGAGGTGGATCCGCGCCGCGTCGAGCGCATCCTGCGCAACCTCATCGCCAACGCGATCGACCATGCGGAGAAGAAGCCCGTTCAGATCAAGATGGCCGCCGATGTGGATACCGTGGCAGTGACGGTCCGCGATTTCGGCGTGGGTCTGCGACCGGGCGAGGAGAAGATGGTGTTCAGCCGGTTCTGGCGATCCGACCCATCGCGGGTGCGGCGCTCCGGCGGCACCGGCCTCGGCCTGGCCATCAGCATCGAGGATGCCCGCCTGCACCAGGGCCGGCTGGAAGCCTGGGGCGAACCCGGCCACGGCGCCTGCTTCCGGCTCACGCTGCCCCTGGTGCGCGGCCACAAGGTGACCACCAGCCCGCTGCCTCTCAAACCCACTGGGCCCAAATCGGTTACGGCCCTCTCGTCCGGGGAACTGCCCGCGGGGGACGCATCATGAAAGGGGCACTGGCGCTCTGCGCGGTGCTGATGCTGGTCCTGACGGGGTGCGCCGGCGTACCCAGTTCATCGGCGCCACAGGCCGTGGGCACCGTCGACCGGCCGGCCCCGCGCAACCTGCCGACGCCGTCACCCGGCATGGACCCGGACCTGCTGCTGCGCGAATTCCTCAAGGCCACCGCCGATCCCGCGAACCGGCACCTGGCGGCACGCCAGTTCCTCACCGAATCGGCATCCCGCTCGTGGGACGACGCCGGTAGCGCTCTGCTGATCGACCGCGTCGTGTTCGTGGAAACCCGTGGCACGGACAAGGTTTCCGTGACGATGCATGCCGACATCCTGGGCTCGCTGTCGGACGTCGGGGTGTTCGAGACAGGGGAGGGCGCGCTGCCCGACCCAGGCCCCATCGATCTGGTGAAGACGCCGCGGGGCTGGCGCATCGACAAGCTGCCCAACGGGGTGTTCCTGGACTGGCAACAGTTCCAGTCCACCTACAAACGCGACACGTTGTACTTCGTCGACCCGACCGGCAAGACCGTCGTGCCCGACCCGCGCTACGTCGCAGTGTCCGACCCGGACCAGCTCGCCACCGAACTCGTCACCAAGCTGCTGTCCGGGCCGCGGCCCGAGATGGCAAGCAGCGTACGGAATCTGATGGCCGCACCGCTGCGGTTGCGGGGTCCGGTGACGCGTGCCGACGGCGGCAAGACCGGTGTCGGACGTGGCTACGGCGGCGCCCGCATCGACCTCGAGAGCCTGTCGACCACCGACCCGCACAGCCGGCAACTACTTGCGGCGCAGATCATCTGGACGCTGTTCCGGGCCGGGGTCAACGGCCCGTACGTGATCAACGCCGACGGCGCCGCCCTCGACGACCGCTTCGCCGAAGGCTGGAACACCTCCGACGTCGCGGCCACCGACCCTGGTGCCGACCCCGGCGCCGCGGCCGGCCTGCATGCTCTGGCCGGGGGATCGCTGGTATCGCTGGAAGGTGACAACGCGCCGCGGGTCGCCGGGGCGTTCGGCCAGCTCCCGGGCCAGACCTCGGCGGCGTTGTCGCGTAGCGGGCAGGAGGTCGCCTCAGTGGTGACGCTCCGGCCCGGCGCCCCGGACATGGCGCAGTCGCTGTGGGTGGGTCCGGTCAACGGCGACGCCGCACAGGCGCTCGACGCGCACACGCTGTCGCGTCCCAGTTGGTCGCTCGACGACGCCATCTGGATCGTCGTCGATGGCGCCAACGTCGTGCGCGCGATCCAGGAGGCGGCGTCAGGCCAACCCGCCCGCATTCCTGTCGACTCGTCGGCAGTGGCCACCAAATTCCCCGGTCCGATCAGCGCGCTGCAGTTGTCGCGGGACGCCACCCGCGCCGCGATGGTGATCAACGGCCAGGTGATCCTGGCCAGCGTCGAGCAGCGGGAGGGCGGCCAGCTCGCGCTCACCTATCCACGCCGGCTCGGTTTCGGCCTGGGCAACACGGCGCTGTCGCTGTCCTGGCGCACCGGCGACGACATCGTCGTGACGCGCACCGACGGCGCGCACCCCGTGTCGTACGTCAACCTCGACGGCGTGAACTCCGACGGGCCCACCCGGAACCTGGTCGTCCCGGTGTCGACCGTTGCCGCGAACACCTCGACGGTGTACCTCGCCGACCAACGTGGCGTGCTCCAGCTGTCGGGTTCGGCAGCGGACAACAACCTGATGTGGACCGATGTCCGGCCGCTGATGGTCGCGGGCGCACTGCCCGTGCTTCCTGGCTGAAAAGTCGCTTTGAACCTTCTGTGACTCGGCTCCGTTGTTCCGGTTGAGTCGGCCAATTGTTAACTGAAATTGGCCCGGCATCTCACCGAATCTGATGAGCGCGTGTCCCCGCGGGTGGATCATTGTTGCCATCGGGTTCACAGCCGATGAGGAGTGAACATGAAGGTTGCGGGTCCGCTCGTCACCCTGGGCGCGGTGGCCGCCCTGGGGATCGGGATCTATGCCGTAAATGTGTCCAAGGAGTCGCAACCAGCGGCACCGGTGACTTCGACCAGTCAAGCCGCGCCGCCCACGAGCCAGGCCGCACCCATCACCCCGGCCGCCCCCGCTGCGGTGCCGTTCCCGGCCGCAGCGGACTACCAGGGCAAAGTCGAGACCAAGGCCGGCGTCATCACGCTGGACATCTCGGTCAAGGGCGCGGCCGCCCGCGCCTACGCGTGCGACGGCAAGGCCATCGAAACGTGGCTGAGCGGGCCGGCCGAAGCCGGTGTCGTAAAGCTGACGAGCAAGGACAAGACCAGCCATCTGGAGGGCCGCCATGACGGCAAGAGCGTGGCCGGAACCTTGACGATCGGCGAAAAGAGTTGGCCTTTCACCGCTTTCGCGGTGCAGCCACCGGCGGGCCTGTACGTGAGTCAGGACAACGGCGTGCGAAACAGCTGGATCGTCGGCGCGGACAAGGCAGTGACGGGTGTGCAGCGTTCGGCCGACGGTGCGACGTCCCCGGCGCCCGCGCTGACCCCGGACGCCAAACGCGTGGAAGGCGACAGTGATGGCATTTGACCCGCCGGTGGACACTCCGACGCAGCGCGCCCAAATCCCTTCGCGCGGTGCCGCATTCGTCGTCGCTCTGTTGATCGGTGCCGTCGTGGCCGTCGGGC
>NZ_JAYXBQ010000017.1:0-122182 GCF_039668335.1 Mycobacterium sp. SM3041
ATGCTCAACATCGAATGTCTACGAAATGCCGCAATCCATTACCGAAACCAGCTGACCGAGTTCTATCTGATGTTCGGCGAACCCCAAGACCCGCTGGACGCGAACAGGTCCGTGCCGACCCTCCAGCAGCTCAATGACGAGCACGCGTACCTATCAGCCAAGTTGAGGCGCTACGAAACCTGAAGACGGTCCGCGACGTTGTGAACCTCGGCGCGGTCACGCAGGTATCCGATGAACTCGCGATCGGAGACGCTACTGACTTCAAGTCGTCGGGCGTTCCGTTTGACGAGGACTTCCCGCACGATTTCATCAGCGAACGACGCGGCAGCCGCGATCAGCGAGGCGCAATGCAACTGCACCACTTGACCCGACAGATCATGAGGAAGCTCTGCAAGGATCTGCTGTGCCCGCGGGCGCGAACCTGCCAATGCTGGTGCTTCGAGTGAAACCGTCATCCTTACACCTCCTTCGCGCTCGGTTTAAACCCAGCGTAGATCACTGTTCCTGGGAAGGCAGCGGTTACCCGTCGACACGAGAGAGGGCCACTGCTACCACTGTTCTGTCCAATCGCCGCGCCGCTCCAAGCCGTCAAGCTCCCCTGATGCCGGCGGATGCGTTGATGAAGATCATCGAGCCCTGCGCCGCGCCCTGCTTCGCCAGTACCCGAGACTGTGCGCTGGAAGGCTTTCGCCATCGCGTCCACAGGGCCTGATACCCAGTAACGCCGACTCAGCGTTGTTTCGAACCCGTGCCCAGCGTCTGCTACCGCGAAGTTGATCAAGCCGGTACCTAGGCTACTCGGCATCACTTGCATCGCCGCCCATCCGCCGCCGGCCCCACTGTGGTCGGCAACATTGTTGACGACTTCGGATATTCCCTTGAAGAATTCGATTGCATCAGCTTGGTTGCTTCCGTCCGCAACCATTGCCTGGAATACGCGTTCAGCGAGTTCGTCTCCGCCGTTAGTGTCGAAGCGCTGTAATTCGAATAGGCGGTGTCCAGTATCTCGCTCATTAACTTTGGGAAGAGTGACACCAGAGCAAAAGTATTGTCGCAGACAATCGTCCAAATGCATACGTGACATGTAGGTCCGGACCGCGTGGTGCTGAGGCTCGATAAATCTCAGCGCCCGTCCGCAGTTCGCGGCGTCTTCGGCAACTGCGGCAATCGTGGCGAGTCCCATACTGTCGATAAAGGCCGCCTTCGACATGTCAATCACAACTTCATCGGCATCCGCGGGAGTTTCTGCACTCCATTCGCCAAGCGTTGAGGCCTTGAAAGGCCCGGCATACCTGATGCCTGGCGGCGGCCGCAGATTCACTGCCAGATCATGTCACGCCCCAGAATCCTCATTGTGACTGTGGGACCCATTGTCGAAAACGCGGGACTGATCGAGCTTCAGGCGCATGTCGAGCAGGCGGACCATCGCGCTCATGGCCGGGGAGCGGTTCGGTAGGCGCACCGCAGCGTTCGTGGTCACAAACCTGGCTTGCCCATATCCAAGCAATTAAGCCGCCCGACGTTCCATCGAGGTGTCGTCGGCCACCAAACGAGTTTCGCTCGTCGAGTAGCTGGTCCAACGCGGTGGTGCTATCGACCGCGCCAAATTCGCGCTGGCCGACTCCCACGATGGCGATCATTCTGAGATCGGCGTCGATGGCGGCAATGTTTCGCATATCGGTATAGACGTATCCGGCGCCCCAACGGTTCCATTGAACGTACGATCGAACAATGGGTGACCCGCCGGCGGTCCCGATACCGGCCGACACGTGGCGGGGGACTTCCGCCGGATCGACCCACCGCTGCCCGTGCGAGTTGACCTCGGCGACATGTTCCGCGCCCACCACACCACGACGGCAAATACCAGCCTGGAGGCTTGCAGCTGCACCTCGTGGTTACCGGGCAGCTCATTTGCTGGGGCGCGCTGAAGAATCAGCAGCCGACGGCGGCCGACGAGGAGCCCCCTATGGGCGGTCTGTCGAAGGGGACACAAGCAAGGCGGGTCGGCTCGAAGCTATCACTTGCGGAGGTTAACGACAGCCCCAATCGCGGGGAACGGCAACCACTTTGGCGTGATGTATGCCGGGGTGTTGTTCACCGTCGCTGAGGTGCTCGGCGGGATTCTCGCGCTCACCGCGTTCGACCAGAGCCAGTTCTTCCCGCTCGTCAAGGACATGTCGATCCAGTACAAGGCACCCGCCAAATCCGATGTGCGGGCCCAAGCCGAGATGAGCGGCGACGACATCGCGCGGATCGAGGCCGAAGCCGCACAGAACGGTAAGTCGGAGTACGTCGTCGAAGCCGTGGTCACCGACGCCGACGGGACCGTCGTCGCCACCACCCAGGCGACCTGCCAGCTCCGGCGGAAGTAGCGCCTATTTGGCCGGAATCTCCAGTTCCGCCACGCGTTCCTGCACCGCCTGACTGATCGCGGCAGTGAAGCGGTCGGCCATCATCTGCGCCGCCAGCGGCCGCAGGTTCGGCACCACCTTGGCGATCCGCCCGAGGTACACATTGGGGTCCTCCGCCTCGCGAATCCGGCTGAACACGACGTCCGTCACCTCATTGGCGAGGGCATCGATGTGCTTGTCGACGACGCCGGCCAGGCGCCGGATGTCGTCGGCCGGCACGTTGGTGTCGCGCAGGTTCATGGCGGCGCCGAGCACCGACTGCCGGACGCTGAAACGGCCGTCATCCAGGCGTCGAATCGCACCCAAGGCTTCGAGCGTGTCGAGGGCCCGGTCGTCCAGCGCCAGACCGGCACGTTGTTCAAGTTCGCGTAGGTCGACGGCCTCATCGTCAGCCGGGCTCCACGGTGTGAGAAGTGCCGCACGCACGGCGAGGTCGTGGGCCGTCGCGCCTTCCGGCAGCCGCGCCAGCACCTTGGTGATGGCGGCCAGCGTGTAGCCGTGCTGTTGCAGCTGCTGCACCAACTCGAGCCGAATGCGATGTGGCGCACCGTAATACGCGAGGCGGCCGCGCCTCTCGGCGGGCGGCAGCAGGCCGCTCTCGTTGTAGAAGCGAATGGTTCGCACCGTCGTGCCGGTACGCGCGGCCAGTTCGTCGATGGTGAATTCCTCGACTGTGACATCTGTCATTCCACGAAGTATAGACACCAACATTCACACTGTGCCAGTGTTACTGGCACAGTCACACGTCACTAGGAAATGAGAGCCACATGACCCTGCCGAAGCCCGATGGCACCACCGAGGTCGTCATCACTGGCGCCTCCTCCGGAATCGGAACCGAACTGGCCCGCGTGCTCGCCGCCCGCGGCTACAGCCTCTTCCTGGTCGCACGTCGCCAGGACCGCCTCAACGCCCTCGCCGACGAACTGCGCACCGACCACGGCGTCGGCGTGACGGTGCGCCCATGCGATCTGGCCGACGCTGCGCAGCGACAGACGCTGATCGAAGAACTGCGCACCCGGCCGGTCGCCGGCCTCTGCAACTCCGCCGGCTTCGGCACCAGCGGCGCCTTCCACACGCTGCCGATGGACCGCGAGCGCGAGCAGGTCGAGGTCAACGTTGTTGCGCTGCAAGAACTCACGCACGCCGTGCTGCCCGGCATGGTGGAACGCGGCGCCGGCGCCGTCCTCAACGTCGCCTCCGTCGTGGCCTTCCAGCCCATGCCGTCGATGGCGACCTACGGCGCGTCCAAGGCGTTCGTCAACTCGTTCTCCGAAGCCGTGCACGAAGAACTGCGCGGCACGGGCGTCTCCTGCACCTCGCTGTGCCCCGGACCGGTCCCCACCGAATGGGCCGAGGTCGCCTCGGCACACGAGTTCAGCCTGCGGCCGGCTCAGGTCTCCCCCGTCGACGTCGCGACGCAGGCCGTCGACGGCATGCAGGGCGGCGCCCGCCAGATCGTGCCCGGCACCGTCGTCAAGCTCATGGCCATCACCGGCTCGATCACTCCCCACACCCTGCTGCTGCCCGCCCTCCGCCTGGCCCGCCGGGCCCTGGGCTGAAATCGACCCCGCTCAAGAACGGACCACCTGCCATGAACCTCTCCGACATCACCGCACTGGCGACCAAGCCCGTCGCCGCCGTCAGCGCCAAGCCGCTCGCCGTGTTCGCCAGCGTCATGAACACGCCCATCAAGACCCGCCCGATCTACCTGCAGACCGTGGTCGACGCCCTCACCGGCTACACACTCGAGGACGCCGTCGCGGGGAAGATCGTGGTGATCACGGGCGCCTCGGCCGGTATCGGCGAGACCACCGCCCGCCGCATCGGCGCCGCCGGCGGCGAGGTCGTGCTGGTGGCCCGCACCCGGGAGAACCTGGAACGCGTCGCCGAGGACATCCGCGCCGACGGCGGCACCGCGCACGTGTACCCGTGCGACCTGAGCGACCTCGACGCCATCGGCGCCATGGCCGACCAGGTGCTGGCCGACCTGGGTCATGTCGACATCCTCATCAACAACGCCGGCCGGTCCATCCGCCGCTCGCTGGAGCTGTCCCACGACCGGATGCACGACTACCAGCGGACCATGCAGCTCAACTACTTCGCGCCCGTCCAGCTCATCCTGAAGTTCACGCCGGGCATGCGTGAGCGCGGCTTCGGGCACATCATCAACGTGTCCTCGATCGGCGTGCAGACCAAGCTGCCGCGCTTCGGCGCCTACATCGCCAGCAAGTCGGCACTGGACGGACTGTGCGACACGTTGCAAGGTGAGACGGTGTCGGAGAACATCACCTTCACGACGGTGCACATGCCGTTGGTGCGGACCGCGATGATCGCCCCGACCAAGATGTACGACCGCTTCCCCACCCTGACGCCCGAGCAGGCCGCGGCCACGCTGTGCGACGCGATCATGCACCGGCCGCGCCGCCTGAGCCCGCCGTCCGGACAGCTGACGGCCCTCACCGACGCCCTCAGCCCGCGTCCGTTCGACCTGGTGCGGAACAAGGTCTACTCGATGTTCGGTGAGTCCGCCGCTGCGCAGGCGGCACCGGCAGAGTCCGCCGAACCCGTTGCGGCTGAATAGAAAAGGAACCTGATGGAGCTGAACTCACTGCTTGCCGAGCCGGCCCGGCGGGCCGGTCTCGAAACCCGCGCCCTCGTGGCATTGGTGCGGGCCGGCGCCATCGGCGTCGACCTGCCGCACCGGTTGGTGCAGGTCCTGGCGGCACTCAACACCTACGGGCCGTTCGGCGCCGCACCGCGCATCGCCGCGATCCGGCACGGCGCCTATCCGGCGATCGCCGACGAGCGCGGCGAGCTGACGTACGCCGAATTCGATCAGGCGGTCAACCGGATTGCCAACGCATTGCGTGCTCGCCTGGCCCCCGGAGCCACCGTCGGCATCCTCTGCCGCAACCACCGCGCACCCCTGATCGTGGCGTTCGCCGCGTCGCGCGCCGGGGTCAACGCGGTGTGGCTCAACACGGCGTTCTCGGCCCGCCAGGCCGCAGAGGTCGCCAACCGCGAAGGCGTCGACCTGCTGGTGCATGACGTCGAGTTCACCGATCTGGTCGCCGACATCGAGGCCCCGCGCGGCACGTACGTCACCGATATCGACAGCGCCAGTGACGATCTCGACGCCCTCGCGGCCGACGCGTCGCCCAAGGCGCCGCCGGCTCCAGCCAAGCAGGGCCGGATCATCCTGCTGACGAGCGGCACGACGGGCACGCCCAAGGGCGCACCGCGCGCCGAGCCGCGCAGCTTCATCCTCCCGGGCGGTCTGTTGGAGCGGCTGCCGATGCGTGCGCGTGAAGCCACCATCATCGGGCCGCCCCTGTTCCACGGCACGGGTCTGCTGATCGCCATCATGACGATCGCGCTGGGTTCAAAGTTGGTGCTGCGGCGCAAGTTCGAGGCCGAACAACTGGTGGCGGACATCGAGCGGCACCAGGCCACCACGGTGTGCGTCGTGCCGATCATGCTGCAGCGGGTGCTGGGCCTCGGCGCGGACACCGTCCGCAGCTACGACACCACGAGCCTGCGCGCCGTCTTCTGCGCCGGCTCCCAGTTGCCCGCGGCCGTCGCCACCGCCGCACAGGACCTGCTCGGTGAGGTGGTCTACAACCTCTACGGCTCAACGGAAGTGGCGCTTGCGACCATGGCGACACCCGCCGACATCCGCGAGGCACCCACTTCTGTCGGCAAGCCGATGCTCGGCTGCCGGATCAAGATCTTCGACGATAACGGCCACGAGGTGCCTTCCCCCGGAACCGGCCGGATATTCGTCGGTGCGGCAACGCAATTCGAGGGCTACACCGGTGGCGGCACCAAGGAGTTCATCGACGGCTTGATGGCCAGCGGCGACGTCGGGCACTTCGACGACAAGGGCCGCCTCTACATCGACGGCCGCGACGACGACATGATCGTCTCCGGCGGCGAGAACGTGTTCCCCGTCGAGGTCGAGGAACTGCTGATCACCCACCCCGCCATCGTGGAGGCCTCCGCCGTCGGCGTCGACGACGAGGAGTTCGGAAAACGCCTGCGCGCCTTCGTGGTCACCGTCGAGGGGACCGAGGTGTCGGAGGATGAGGTCAAGCAGTTCGTCAAGGACAACCTGGCCCGCTACAAGGTGCCGCGCGAGGTGGTGTTCCTCGACGAGCTGCCGCGCAACCCGACGGGCAAGGTGCTCAAGCGGGATCTGGTCGCCCGGAACGACTGAGAGCCCCCGTCGGGCTCAGTCAGAGCAGCCACACCCGTCGGGTGCTGCGGCGGGCTCGCGGACGGCCGGCGCACAGCACACATCGCCTCGCAAGGCGCCCACACCTTCCCTCACCGCGATCCCGGCGATCACCAACGCCGCGATCGGGTCGGCCCACGACCAGCCCAGAACACTGTTGACCACGAGACCGATCAACAGCACGGCCGACAGGTAGGTGCACAGCAGTGTCTGCTTGGAATCAGCCACCGCCGAACGCGATCCGAGTTCCCGGCCGGCCCGTCGTTGTGCGTACGACAGCACCGGCATGACGATCAGGCTTGCCGCCGCGAGCACGATGCCGACAGTCGAGTGCCGGGCTTCGCCGAAACCCAGCAGGGCACGGATCGCGTCGGCCGTCACGTAGGCGGCCAGCGCGAAGAACGAGAACGCGATGACGCGCAGGGCGGCCTTCTCGCGGGCTTCCGGATCGGCGCCCGCGAACTGCCAGGCGACCGCCGCAGCCGAAGACACCTCGATCACCGAGTCGAGGCCGAAACCGACCAACGCAGCCGATGACACCCGGGCCCCTTCCGACAGCGCCACGACGGCCTCGATGACGTTGTAGGAGATGGTCGCCGCGACCAGCCACCGGATGCGTCGCGCCAGCTGCCCGCGACGGGGCTCGGCGAGCGTCATCAGGCGCACCCGCACGGCTCGCCGTCGGCACCGATGCACACGCAGTCAGGATCCACCGCAAGGACCAAACCCATGAGGTCGTCGAGCGCACGCCCGATGCGGTGGTCCGCGAGCTCGTATCGCATGCGGCGACCTTCCGGTACTGCGACCACCAGCCCGCAGCCGCGCAAGCATGTCAGGTGATTGGAGAGGATCTGCCGAGAGACGCCTAACTGGTCAGCGAGCTCGGACGGATACCCGGGAGACCGGTTGAGGCTCAACAGGACTCGCGCCCGCGTCGAATCCGACAGGGCATGCCCGAAACGAGACAGAGCGTCGGTGTGCTGCGCGGTTGCCACGTCTTGAAATGTACATGAAATTCTGTATCCATAAATCTATGTACACTCTGCGCGCTATCGCGGTTCAGTCGCGGTGCTTGTTCTTCGGGCCTTTGCCGTGCCCGTTTCCCGGACCGTTGGGCGTGGGACGGTCGTCGATGGGCACCGGGGTGGAGGTCAGCGGCGGCGCCGACGTGGACGTCGGGGTCGGCTCCGGTGTGCTCGTGCCGACCGGCGCCGGCGTCGACGGCCGTGACGCGGCGTCGACGATCACCGCGACGACCGTCACCAGCACCACGATGACAGCCGCACCCCAGAGCAGCAGTCGCGAGCTGCGGCGCGGCGCGGCGACCGGCAGCAGCGACGTCGTCGGGTCCGGTAGCGGCTGCCCGAGCACCAGCGTCGGGGGACGACCGGCGGGCACGGCGCCGGACAGGCCGGCACGCATCTCCTCGGCACTGCCGAAGCGCGCCCGCGGGTCGCGGGCCATCGCCCGTTCGACGACGACCGCCAGCGTGGGGTCGACATCGGGACGCAACGCCCGCAGTGGCACCGGATGCCCTTCGGTGACGGCCCGCGCCAGGTCGACGAGGTTGTCCTGCGGAAAGGGCCGCCGGCCGGTGAGTGCCTCGTACCCGACGACCCCGACGGCGTAGAGGTCGTCGGCCACCGTCGCGGGCCGTCCCGACAGCCGCTCGGCGCTGAGATAGCCCATCGTGCCGACCACCTGGCCGGCCACGGTGTGGTTCGAGTCGGCGCTCTTGGCGATGCCGAAATCGGCGATCTTCGCCGCTCCCGAATCGGCCAGGAGGATGTTTCCGGGCTTGATGTCGCGGTGCAGAATGCCTGCCGCGTGGGCCGCGGCCAGCGCCGAGAGCACGCCGTCGAGGACGGCTCGGACCACGTGTTGGGGCAGCGGACCCGCGGCGATCACGTCGGCCAACGTCCGTCCCGGCAGCCGTTCCATGACGATGAACGGGGTGCCGTCCTGCTCGCCGTAATCGTGCACCGCGACGACGTGCGGATGGTTCAGCCCGGCCGCCGCGCGGGCCTCGACCTGGAAGCGATGCCGGAAGTCCGGCTGATTACTGAACTGCGCGTACAGCAGTTTGACGGCCACCGGGCGCTGCAACTGGGTGTCCCAGGCGTCGCGCACCTCTGCCATACCGCCGTGGCCCAGCGTCCCGCGCAATTGGTAGCGGTCGGCGAGAACGCCCGGCACTGACATGGCCTCAACGCTAGTCCTGATGCCACCCCGCGGGCCCAGGCAGAGTCGGTGCCGTGGGCGCTCAGGCGCTCTTTGCCGTAGCGATGTCGTCGGCCAGCGGCGCGATCGCTGCCATGATCCGCTGCACTGTCCGCGCCGGAACGCCCGCCGCAGCCAGGCTTTCACTCAGATATGCGGCGACCAGATTGAAGTGCTGCCTGGAGATCCCCCGGCCGCGGTGGATGTCCCGCATGGATGCGCCCGTGTAGGGCTCCGGCCCACCCAATGCCGCGGCGAAGAATTCCACCTGCCGACCCTTGAGCCGTGGCATGTTCGCCCCGGCGAAGAAGCCGGCGAGTTCCGGGTCGGCCAGCACGCGCTCGTAGAAGTCCGCCACCACCTGTTCGAGCGCCTCTGCCCCTCCGATCTGTTCATAGATGCTCGTCATGCGTCGAGCCAACACCGGCCGTGTTGCCTAACCATTGCTCGACGGTGACCCAGCGACTAAATCGATCTCACAGACCCCTCGAAATGCTGCGAGTACCGCAAAACGCCTGGGTCAGTCCACCTTTGGGCAGTAGAACTGCGGCTGGCCCCGGTACTCGACCGGCGGCAGGTTACGTGCGGGCGTCTCCACCAGCGGTGAATCGATGGGCAGCCGGCCGGTCGCCCGGTCGATCGCCGATCGCTTGCGCGGATGCATGAGCCTGCGCTTCGGGCCGTATTTCGAGACCAGCGTGATGACCTGGCACAGGCGGTCATGCACCCATTGCTGACGAGCAGACCACGTGTAGCCCATCAGTTCGCGCACCGGCGGGTCGTAGAGGGCCACCGTCATGAACGTCAGGAAGCGCTGCATCACCTTGAGGTTCTGGGCCCACAGCCAGTCCGGAATCCATTGCAGCGACGGATGTTTGGGCATGGTCGACAAATCCATGACCTCGCGCGCCGCATAGTTGTTCTCCAGGACGTTGCGGCACATGTGATCCCAGTAGACCTCGAAGTCCTCCCAGCTCTTCGGCACGGGCCGCATGCTCATGCCGTACATGCGGTACCACTGCACGTGCTCGTCGAACAGCTGTCGCTTGTCCGCTTCGGAGATGCCGCCGCCGAACTTCTCGGCGGCCAGCAGGGTCGACTTGAAGAACGTCGAATGGGCCCAGTAGAAAACGTCGGGGTTCAGCGCGCTGTAACGGCGCCCCTGCTTGTCGACGCCCTTGATCCCGATGTGGTAGTCCCGCACCTCGGCGCCGGTCTGGGGCGCGCGATCGCCGTCGAACACCACGCCGCCGATCGGGTAGATCGACCGGAGCAGCCGCGGAATCCGCTCCATGAAGAAGATCGAGTGCTCCTCGACTGCCGCCCCGAGCTGCGGATGCATGTTCTGCATCGAGCCCGCCCAGGTGCCCTGGAACAGCCCGGTCCACTGGCCGAAGTACTTCCACGTCAGCGAGTCGGGCCCCAGCGGCACCGCGTCATAACCACCGGCAGTGACCGGGCAGCCGGCCGCCACGGGCGCAGAGTCGCTGGTCATGGGGCATGCGTCGGAAGTATTTTGAGTCACCGGCATTCTTTCCTGGATGTCAGCGGGTATCCTGACTACACGCGTTGTCAGCCACAGCTTAGGAGTCACGTGCCTTCCGGTCAACGACAGGGCCGCTGGTCCGCCGTCCCCCTGGCGGACCGCCCGACGCGGCGCCGCGAGGCGCTCATCGAAGCCGGCATCGCCGCCCTCGGCCATTCCGACGGCCCGGCGGCGACGGTCCGGACGGTGTGCCGCACCGCCGGCCTGACCGAGCGCTATTTTTACGAAAGCTTCACCGACCGTGAGGATTTCGTCCGCGCCGTGTACGACGAGGTGTGCACGACGGCCATGGCGGCACTGACCACCTCACAGAGTCCGCGCGACGCCGTCGAGCGATTCGTCACCATGATGGTCGACGACCCCACCCGCGGCCGTGTACTGCTCATCGCCCCGGCGCAGGAGCCGGTCCTCACCCGGTCGGGCGCCGACTGGATGCCGAGCTTCATCGAACTGCTGCAGCACAAGATGTTCCCCGACGGCGATCCGGCGCGGCGGGCACTCGAGGCCACCAGCCTCATCGGCGCCCTCACCGCGCTGTTCACCGGATATCTGGGCGGCAAGCTGCCCGTCACCCGCGAGCAGTTCGTCGACTACTGCGTCGACATGCTGATGAGCCGGGTCCCGTCGCACCGGTAACACCTACGAAGCCGCGACATCACAGTTCAGATTCACCGATCGGACATGCGTCACAGCAACTTGATGTCACTACGGGACACAGATACTCTGACTGCTACCAACAGGTACAGATATCTATTCGGGAGGCGCCATGACAGCCGACTACACCGACCTTCAGCTGCTGCATGAGCTGGAGCCGGTCGTCGAGACGCTCGTCGACCGCCACATGAGCATGCGGAAAGACTGGAACCCGCACGACTACATCCCCTGGAAAGAGGGCAAGAACTACTACGCCCTCGGCGGCCAGGACTGGGATCCGGAGCAGTCGAAGCTCTCCGAGGTCGCCCAGACCGCCATGGTCCAGAACCTGCTGACCGAGGACAACCTGCCGTCCTACCACCGCGAGATCGCGATGAACATGGGCATGGACGGCGCCTGGGGCTACTGGGTGAACCGGTGGACCGCCGAGGAGAACCGCCACGGCATCGCCTTGCGCGACTACCTCGTCGTCACCCGCAACTGCGACCCGGTCGAGCTCGAGGAACTGCGCGTCGAGCAGGTCACGCGTGGCTTCTCGCCCGGCCAGAACCTGCAGGGCGACCTGTTCGCCGAGAGCCTGTTCGACTCGGTCATGTACGTCTCGTTCCAGGAGCTGGCCACCCGCGTCTCGCACCGCAACACCGGCAAGGCCTGCAACGACCCCGTCGCCGACCAACTGCTGCAGCGCATCTCGGGTGACGAGAACCTGCACATGATCTTCTACCGCGATGTCTCGGCCGCCGGCCTGGACATCAACCCGAACCAGGCGATGGCCTCGCTGCACCGCATCGTGGAGAACTTCAAGATGCCCGGGTACACCGTGCCCGACTTCCGCCGCAAGGCCGTCATCATCGCCGTCGGTGGCGTCTACGACCCGCGCATCCACCTCGATGACGTCCTCATGCCGGTGCTCAAGAAGTGGCGCATCTTCGAGCGCGAGGACTTCACCGGTGAGGGCGCGCGCCTGCGCGACGACCTCGGCCGGATCATCAAGGAGCTCGAGGACACCTGCGCGAAGTTCGAGGTGGCCAAGGAACGTCGCCTCGAGCGTGAGCGGAAGATGGCCGAGAAGAAGGCCATGAAGAACCTCCTGGTGTCGACATCAGCGTCGTAACCGAAGCTGTCAACGAGACGGCCCGATCCCTTCGGATCGGGCCGATCTCGTTGCGTTCTCCGGTCGTCCTCGCGCCGATGGCCGGTGTGACGAACGTCGCCTTCCGCACTCTGTGCCGCGAGCAGGAGCTCGCCCGCGTGGGCACCGTGAGCGGCCTGTACGTCTGTGAAATGGTCACCGCGCGGGCGCTCGTCGAGCGCAACGCCGCGACGCTGCACATGACGACGTTCGCGCCCGAGGAATCGCCCCGCTCCCTGCAGCTCTATACCGTCGACCCGGCGACCACGTACGCTGCGGCCAAGATGATCGTCGACGAGAACATGGCCGACCACATCGACATGAACTTCGGCTGCCCGGTGCCCAAGGTCACGCGCCGCGGCGGTGGCTCGGCCCTGCCCTACAAACGCAAGCTGTTCGGCCAGATCGTGGCGGCAGCCGTCCGCGCGACCGAAGGCACCGACATTCCCGTCACCGTGAAATTCCGGGTCGGGATCGACGACGCCCACCACACGCACCTCGATGCCGGCCGGATCGCCGCCGAGGAAGGTGCCGCGGCCGTCGCACTGCATGCCCGCACCGCCGCGCAGCGCTACTCCGGCACCGCCGACTGGGACCAGATCGCCGCACTGAAAGCCCATGTCACCGGCATCCCGGTGCTCGGTAACGGCGACATCTTCGACGCCGACGACGCACTGCGGATGATGGCCGAGACCGGCTGCGACGGCGTCGTCATCGGCCGCGGCTGCCTGGGCCGGCCCTGGCTGTTCGCCGAACTGTCCGCCGCCTTCAACGGCCAGCCCCGCCCCACCCCGCCGACGCTCGGCGAGATCGGGGACATCATCCGCCGGCACGGCCAGCTGCTCGCCGATCATTTCGGCGAGGACAAGGGCATGCGCGACATCCGCAAGCACGTCGCCTGGTACCTGCACGGGTTGCCCGCCGGCGCTGAGCTGCGTCGCGCGCTGGCCCTGGTGAAAACCCTGGCCGAACTCGACGAGCTGCTCACCCAACTGGATTCCGATGTGCCGTTCCCGGACTGCGCAGAGGGCCCACGAGGCCGGCAGGGGTCGCCGGGTTCCGTGGTGCTGCCCGAAGGCTGGCTGGACGACCCCGACGACTGCACGGTGCCGTTCGGCGCCGACATGGTCAACTCCGGCGGGTAAACGTGAGCGACCGCGACCGGACCACCCCCGGTGAGGGTGACGGCGATGCTGCCGGTGACAACCCCTGGGTAACCCGTACGACGCGGGCCGCGGGCCCCGTCCGGGCGCCGTGGGAACGGGCCGGTCGCCTGCAGAGCCAGCCGGACGACGAGAGCGCGGACGACGAGGAAACCGGTAGCCACGGCGGCGGTGGCGTCACCGTCGCCGAACTCATCGCCCGGCTCTCGGGCGGCGCGGTGCCGCCGGCACCTGTCGTCGAGGCACCCGCACCACCCGAGCCGCCGAAGCCCCAGCGGCCCGCGCCGAAGCCGGCCCCGGCGCCACGGAACGCGCCGAAGCTCGAGCCCGTCGCCCCACCAGTGGCCGAGGAGCCCGCGCGCACCGCCCGCCGTCGAGTCGAATCCGAGCCCGTCACAGAGGTTTTCGGCGCGCCGCTCGCCGACCCCGACGCGCTGCCCGAACGGCCGCGGGCCGTGGTGCGCACGGACGTCCGGAACTACATCGACCATCCCGAGCGGCCGGCGCACATCGACGCGCCCCCACCGGTCGATCACCACACCCGCCACAGGTTCGCGGTCGCCGGTCGCATCCTCATGGCGCTGGTGGCCGTCATCGCGCTGTCGATGACCGGCGCCGCCTGGCAGTGGCAGAACATCAAGAACAACAACATGAACCGGGTCTCGGCGCTGGACCTCAACTCCCGCGACATCATCGACCCCAACGCACAGTTCGGCGACGAGAACTTCCTGATCGTCGGCGTCGACAGCCGCTACGGCCAGAACGCCGACATGGGTGCCGGCACCACCGAAGACGCCGGCGGCACCCGCTCCGACACGATCATGCTGGTCAACATCCCGGCGAACCGCAAACGCGTTGTGGCGGTGTCGTTCCCGCGCGACCTGGCCATCAAGTCGACGCAGTGCGAAGCCTGGGATCCGAAGACCGGCGGCTACGGGCCCATCTACGACGAAGACACGAAAAGCTATGGGCCCGACCAGGTTTACACCGAGACCAAGCTGAATTCGGCCTACTCTTTCGGCGGGCCGAAGTGCCTGGTGAAGGTGATCCAGAAGCTGTCCGGCCTGTCGGTGAACCGGTTCATGGCAGTCGATTTCGCCGGCTTCTCCAAACTCGTGGACGCCGTCGGCGGCGTCGAGGTCTGCAGCAGCACACCGCTCGAGGACTACGAACTGGGCACCGTGCTGGAGCACTCCGGCCGCCAGGTCATCGACGGTCACACCGCGCTGCAGTACGTGCGCGCCCGCCAGGTCACCACCGAGGTCAACGGTGACTACGGCCGCATCAAGCGCCAGCAGATGTTCCTGTCCTCCCTGCTGCGGTCGATGATCTCCAAGGACACGTTCTTCAACATCGGCAAGCTCAACAACGTCGTCAACCTGTTCATCAACGACTCCTCGGTCGACAACGTCACCACCAAGGACCTGGTGCAGCTCGGCCAGTCCATCCAGGGCGTCAGCGCCGGCCGCGTCACCTTCGTCACCGTGCCCACCGGCGTCACCGACTCCGAGGGCAACGAACCGCCGCGGGTCGACGACATGCGCGCGCTGTTCGACGCGATCATCAACGACGAGCCACTGCCCGAGGAACGCAACGCCGACAACACCCCGGTTCCGCCCACGCCGGCTGCCCCCAGTAGCACCGCGGCCAGCCCGGACGGCGAAGAGGTCAACACCACGACGACCGACCCGAGCCAGGTGACGGTCCGGGTGTCCAACTCGACCGGCCAGGACGGCTTGGCCGCGACGGCGACCAAGGAACTCGAGCAGCACGGCTTCACCGTCAACTCGCCGGACGACTACCAGGGTCAGGTGACGTCGACGACGGTGTTCTACTCGGCAGGGCACGAACAGGCCGCCGCGACCGTGGCGTCCACGTTGCCCAACGCCCACGTCGAGCGGGTGTCGGGCCTGGGCGACGTGGTGCGCGTGGTGCTCGGGACCGATTTCACCGCGGTGGGAACCCCGGCCGCCAGCGGTTCAGCCGCCCAGATGCGGGTGACCCATGGCAGCCTGTCGGGTGAGCCGACCAAGTTGCCGGAAGACCTCAGCATCACCAATGCGGCCGACACCACCTGCAAATAGCATCTGACCTGTCCCATTCACCGGCCGTTCATTGCCAGATCACGGCATGTCCAAGGGCCAGAAAGTAGTCTGGAGCCCATGCGTACCGCGTACCACGAGCAGCTTGAAGGCCTGACCAACCGCCTAGGCGAGATGTGCGGACTGGCGGGTGTTGCCATGGAGCGCGCAACCCAGGCTTTGCTGCAGGCCGATCTGGTGCTGGCCGAGCAGGTCATCTCCGACCACGAGCACATCTCCGCCCTGAGCGCGCAGGCCGAGGAGCAGGCGTTCGTCCTGCTGGCCCTGCAGTCCCCGGTCGCCGGTGACCTGCGGTCCGTCGTCGGCTCCATCCAGATCGTCGCCGACGTCGACCGGATGGGTGCGCTGGCGCTACACGTCGCCAAGATCGCCCGCCGCCGGCACCCGCAGCACGCGCTGCCCGAGGAGGTCAACGGCTACTTCGCCGAAATGGGCCGCCTCGCAGTCGAATTGGGCAACACCGCACAAGAGGTGCTGCTCACCCGGGACCCGGAGCGCGCGGCCCGCATCCAGGAAGAAGACGACGCGATGGATGACCTGCACCGTCATCTGTTCAGCGTGATGATGGACCGCGAGTGGAAGCACGGCGTGACCGCGGCGGTCGACGTGACCCTGCTCAGCCGCTTCTACGAGCGCTTCGCCGACCACGCCGTCGAGGTCGCGCGGCGGGTGATCTTCCAGGTCACCGGCCGGTTCTCCGACGACGACGGCCTGCCCACCATCAGCTAGGCCCGTTCGGCGGGTACCAGCCGCACGCCGTCGCGGCCGGCGGCCAGCAGGTCCTGCAGCATCTTCTCCAGCACCGACAATTCCGCGGCGGTGTAGCGCGACAGGAAGTCGTGCCGGCCGGCGTCCATCTCGTCGTGCATGCGCTGGTGTACCTCGATGAGGCGTTTTCCGTCCGCGGTGGGGGTCAGCTGCAGCTCTTTGCGGTTGCCCGGCACCGGCGTGCGGGTCACGAGCCCGGCGTCGACGAGTCTTTGGACGTGCTTCGACACGGTGCCCTTGAGCTGCCCGGCGCGGGCGGCCAGGCCCACCACACTGATCGGGCCGTCGGCGAGCTCCGCCAGTAGATGCAGACCGAGGGTGGGCAGCTCACGCACGGTACGTTCCAGCCGCGGCGGGCAGTGTGCGGCGAGATAGTCGCGCTCGGCGTCGACCTCGTCAGTGTCGAACTTGTCCCCCACCGCGCCGACCAACGCACTGATGTCGGCGATCAGCGCGGATTTGGTTTTCATGGAAACCATCTTGCCATTCGGCGAGCCATCGGCATATAGTTTCCGCAGAAACCATATTCTGAGTCGAGGAGCGCACATGAAGGCAGCGGTCGTGCACGAGTGGGGCCAGCAGCCCCGGTACCTGGATTTCCCCGAGCCTCAGCCACACGACGGCGCCGTCGTCGCCACCGTTGAGGCGTCGGCACTGACCAACCTGAGCCGCATGGTCATCATGGGAAACCACTACAGCAGCAAAGAGATTCAGCTCCCTGCCATCGCCGGGGTCGACGGCGTCGCCCGCCTCGATGACGGCACACGGGTGTACACCGGGTCGCTCGCCCCGTACGGGCTGATGGCCGAACGCACCCTCGTCGTCCCGGCCGGCGCCGTCCCGGTGCCCGAGCACGTCGACTCGGTGACCGCGGCGGCGGTGCCCAATCCCGGCATGTCGGCGTGGATGAGCCTGGACTACGCGGCTCAGACCAAACCCGGCGACCACGTGCTGATCCTCGGCGCCACCGGCGTCACGGGATCACTGGCAGTGCAGTTGGCCAAATTCGTCTTCGGGGCGGGACGCGTTGTGGTGGCCGGCCGCAACCCCGAACGGCTGGAGTGGCTCCGCACCGTCGGAGCCGACGACGTCATCGCGCTCGGCACCGACGATCTCGCGGAAAGCGTTGTGGCCCAACACTCGGCGCGGCCGTTCGACGCCGTCATCGACTACCTGTGGGGCACACCCGCGGAGCAGACGCTGACCGCCCTCGCCGCCGCGCATCCGTCGACCCATTTCCACGCCACGCGCTTCATCCAGGTCGGTTCGATGACCGGCGCGAGCATCAGCATCGACGCCGCGACGTTGCGCAGCACGGGCATCACGCTTCAAGGCGTGGGCATCGGCAGCGTCCCGCCCGAGGCCCTGCAGCGCGCCCGTACCGAAGGCCTGCCCCGGTTGTTCGCGATGCTCGACGCCGGTGAGCTGCAGCTGACCACCGTCGCCCGCCCCCTCGCCGACATCGAAAACGTCTGGGCGGCAAAGGAACCCTCCGGCACCCGCGTCGTCATCACGCCGTAGGGATTGCGTGCATTGCCGGAGCGGCGCGAGAAGTCCGTGAGTTCAATCGGGGTGGCCGTACGCCAGTGCTGATTGAACTCAGGGACCTCTGATCGCCGAAAAAGGTACCTGTCTTCAATCACGATGGCCGCAGTGTCTTCGTGATTGAAGACACGTACCTCCGAGGCCGACCCAGCGCTCAGATGCCGCACCACCGCGCCACGTACGCCCGCGCCGACAAAGCAACCCCCGCGCATATCCGCGGGTGGCCCGACCTAACCGAAGCGGCCGGAGATGTAGTCCTCGGTGGCTTTCTTGGACGGGTTGGAGAAGATCTTCTCGGTGTCGTCGATCTCGATCAGCTGGCCGGGCTTGCCGGTGGCCTCGAGATTGAAGAACGCGGTCTGGTCGCTGACACGCGCCGCCTGCTGCATGTTGTGCGTGACGATCACAATCGTGAAGTCCTGCTTCAGTTCTGCGATCAGGTCCTCGATGGCGAGCGTCGAGATCGGGTCCAGCGCCGAGCACGGCTCGTCCATCAGGAGCACGTCGGGCTGCACCGCGATGGCGCGGGCGATGCACAAGCGCTGCTGCTGACCACCGGAGAGACCACCACCGGGCTTGTCGAGGCGGTCCTTGACCTCGTTCCAGAGGTTGGCGCCCTTGAGCGACCGCTCGGCGACCTCGTCGAGCGTCTTCTTGTTGCGCACGCCCTGCAGCTTCAGCCCGGCCACCACGTTGTCGCGAATGGACATGGTGGGGAACGGGTTCGGGCGCTGGAACACCATGCCGATGGTCTTGCGGACGCCAACGGGGTCCACGCCGGGGGCGTAGATGTCGTCACCGTCGAGCAGCACCGATCCGGTGGCGCGGGCGCCCGGGATCACCTCGTGCATGCGGTTGAGGGTGCGCAGCACCGTCGACTTACCGCAGCCCGACGGCCCGATGAACGCCGTCACGCTGCGCGGCTCCACCGACAGGCTGACGCTCTGCACGGCGTGGAACGAGCCGTAGTAGATGTTGAGGTCTTTGAGATCCAGACGCTTGGCCATTGACGGTACTCCTGCTCACACTTTCTTCGGGGCAAAGAACTTGGCGCCCAACCGCGCCGCCACGTTCAGCAGCGCGATCAGCAGCACCAGGGTCAGTGCCGCTCCCCACATCCGGTCGGTGGGGACCTCGTTGGCGCCGGCACCGGCGCCGATCTGGTCGTACATCATGCCCGGCAGCGAACCCATGAAGCCGCCGAACATGTCGAAGTTCATGGCCTGTGCGTAGCCCACCAGGACCAGCAGCGGGGCCGTCTCGCCCATGACACGGGCCAGCGACAGCATGACGCCCGTGACGATGCCCGAGAGCGCTGTCGGGATGACAATGCGCACAATGGTTTTCCACTTCGGGATGCCCAGTGCGTAGCTGGCCTCACGCAGGTCCATCGGCACGATGCGCAGCATCTCCTCCGTGGACCGCACGATGACCGGGATCATCAGCAGCACCAGCGACAGCGACACCGCGAAACCCGTGCGCTGGAAGCCCAGGGTGGCGACCCACAGCGCGTAGACGAACAGCGCGGCGACGATCGACGGGACACCGGTGAGGATGTCGACCATGAACGTGGTGACCTTGCCCAGCTTGGTGCCGCCGCCGTACTCCACGAGGTACACCGCCACCATCACGCCGATCGGGATCGAGATGACGGCGCACACCAGCGCCTGCAGCACGGTACCGACGATGGCGTGGTACGCGCCGCCGCCCTCGACGAACGCCGTCATGCCGGACTGTGAGTTGGTGAACCATTCCGACGCCGTGAGGGCCTTGTAGCCCT
Source organism: Mycobacterium sp. SM3041 (assembly GCF_039668335.1). NCBI lineage: Bacteria > Bacillati > Actinomycetota > Actinomycetes > Mycobacteriales > Mycobacteriaceae > Mycobacterium > Mycobacterium sp. SM3041. Next base: position 19,556 of record NZ_JAYXBQ010000017.1, read on the forward strand.
TGGTGACAACGGAATACAGCACCCACACCAGCGGGATCAGCGCCACGAGCAGTGACAGGCTCACGAGCACCGTCGCGACCTTGTCGGTCACCTTGCGGCGCAGGCCCACCCCTTCGAACGACTGGTGCTTGACGGGCCGCTCCAGCATCGCCACCATCTTTGCGTTCATTTCGCCGTCCTTCCGGCCACGACCGCGCGCGCCGCGGAGTTCACCACGAACGTCAGGATGAACAGCACCAGGCCGGCGGCAATGTAGGCGCCCGCTTTGTACTGGTCGTTGAATTCGCTTGCGGTGGCCGCGATCTTGCTGGCGAACGTGTAGCCGCCGTCGAACAGGGTCCAGCTGAACTGGGTCTGCGTACCGCGCAGGATGATCAGCAGCGCGATGGTCTCACCGAGCGCGCGGCCGAGGCCGAGCATGGCGCCGCTGATGTAGCCCGAGAGGCCGAACGGCAGCACGGTGGTGCGCACGACCTCCCAGCGGGTGGCGCCCAGCGCCAGCGCGGCTTCGATCTGGCCGCGCGGCGTCTGGATGAAGACCTCACGGGTGACAGCGGTGATGATCGGCAGGATCATCACCGCGAGCACGATGCCAGCGGTGAAGATGGTGCCGCCGCCGGCGACCGAGGCGTTTCCGGTCTTGAACAGGAACAGCCAGTCGAGATTCTTGTTGAGCCACAACGCAAACGGCTTGAGCACGGGTGCCAGCACGTAGAGGCCCCACACGCCGTAGACGATCGACGGCACCGCCGCGAGCAGGTCCACCACATACGCCAGCGGTCCGGCCAGCCGGCGCGGTGCGTACTGCGTCTGGAAGATCGCGATACCCAGCGCCACCGGCATCGCGATCAGCAGCGCGAACACCGACACGAAGACGGTGACCTGCAGCAGATCGAGGATGCCGAAGTGCATCGCCGAGGTGTCGGTGGTGACCCAGTTGCCACCGAAGGTGAAGAAGTTCTCTTTGTTGCGGGCCAGCGCCGGGATGGCGCGCCACAGCAGGAACACACCGATGGCCGCGATGAGGGCGACGATCAGTACGCCGGAACCCTCGGCGAGCAGGCGGAAAATCCGGTCGCCCAGGCGAACTTTCGAGCCCTTCAGCGGGTCGAGAGACACCGGCGTCGGCTCGGGGAAGGGTGCGGCAAGCGCCTCCCCCGACCCCGCGTCGGCTGGATTCGGTGTTGTCACTGTCATCCTGTCAGGAACCTAACGGTCGTGGGCTCCGGTTCCATCCTTACTGCGATGGAACCGGAGCGCCAGCACTGCTTAAGCGATTGCGTCGACCGACTGCAGCAGACGCGTCTTGAAGGCGTCGGGCAGCGGGATGTAGCCCGCCTTCGACAGGTTGGCCTGACCCTGGTTGGCGGCGACCTTCAGGAACGACTTCACCGCGGCGGCGGTGTCGGCGTCGTAGCCCTTCGAGCAGACGATCTCGTAGGTGGCCAGCACCAGCGGGTACGCGCCGGCTTCCTTGGTCGAGTACAGCGACTTCAGGTCGAGGGCCAGATCGTTGCCGTCCTTGGCGAACTTGGCGGAGGCGATGGCCTTCTTGGCGTTGTCGTCGGTCAGTTCGACTGCGCCCGAACCGGTGTCGATCTGCGCGAACGGCAGGCCGGCGGCCGCGGCCGGGCTCTTCTCGACGTAGCCGATGGCGCCCGGGGTGGCCTGGACGGCCTGCACGACGCCGGCCGACTTCTGCGCGCCCTCACCGGCGCCGCCCTGGAACTCGCTGCCGGCGCCCTTCTTCCAGCTCTCCGGAGCCGCGGCGGACAGGTACTTCTGGAAGTTGTCGGTGGTGCCCGACGAGTCCGAGCGGTAGACGGGCTTGATGTCGGCGTCCGGCAGGCTGGTGCCGGCGTTCAGCGCGGCGATGGCCGGGTCGTTCCACTTCTTGATCTCACCCTGGAAGATCTTGGCCAGCACATCGGCGTTGACGACGAGCTTGCTCACACCTTCGATGTGGTAGGCCAGGGCGACGGGGCCGAAGACCAGCGGCAGATTCCATGCCGGGTTGCCACCGCAACGCTCGGCGGCCTTCTCGATCTGCTCCTTGGCCAGCGCCGAGTCCGAGCCGGCGAAGTCGACCTGCTTGGCGATGAACTGCTGGCGGCCGGCGCCCGAGCCGGTGCCGTTGTAGGACAGGTTCTTGCCCGAGCAAACCTGGCCCCAAGCCTTGTTGAACTCGGCGATCGCGTTCTGCTGCGCGGTCGAGCCCTCGGCGGTCAGCGCGTTCTTGCCGCCGCACTCGGCGGACGAACCGGACGTCGACGACGCGGTGCCGGACGTGTTGTCATTGCCACACGCGGTCATGCCGACGGCAAGCGACGCGGCCGCTGCGGTGACGACGAATGCTTTACCGATGCTGGTGAACTTCACGGGTCCTACTTTCGGTGTCGGCCGATGGTCGGCTTTCAAGGGTCGGCTTCCGACTCCCGCGCAACGTATGCGGCCGTAATGGACGAATCACTGATGCCGAATGAACACCGGGTGAACACGGTCAGGGACTTTTCAGCCAACTCGCCGTTTCAGCTAACGGTCGGAGCCGCCGCGTAGGCGACATCGGCGCTGTACAGCTCGAACCCCAGACGTCGGTAGGTTTTCACCGCCGCGGTGTTGTCTGCCTCGACATACAGCAGTACGGTCCCGTCCGTCCCCAGCCGGTCGGCCAGGTGGTGCAGGCCGGCCAGCGTCAGCAACGCCCCGAGGCCGCGGCCCTGCGCGTCCGGACCCACCCCGACGACGTACACCTCGCCCAGGCCCGAGCCCGGGTGAATCTTCGTCCAGTGGAAGCCGAGCAACCGTTCCCCGGCCAGATCGTCGGCGTCGTACGCCAGGAACAACCCGGCCGGGTCGAACCAGGACTCAGCCCTGCGCTCGTCCACCTCGGCCTGCGTCCAGCCGCCCTGCTCGGGGTGCCAGTGAAAGGCCGCGTTGTTGACGCGCAGCAGTTCGTCGTCGACTTCGGGCCCGGGATACGTGGTCAGCCGAACGCCCGGGACGTCGGTCAGCGCAGGCAGGTCGGACAACGAGCGGCGCATCTGCCAGAGTTCGCGCACCGCGGTCAGGCCGAGTGCCGCGGCGGTGGCCCGCGCGGCATCGAGATTGCCGTGCGCCCAGATTCGGGTGGCCGGACCACCGGCGTCCAGGCCGGTGCGGATCAGGTCGCTGCCGATCCCCCGGCGCCGGGCCGGGGCGGCGACGACGGCCTCGGCCATGTCCGGCGCGAGATTCAGATAGCCGACCAAAGCGCCGGAGTCATGCGCCAGCAGGTGCCGGGTGCGGTCCAGCGGGAGTTCGCGCAGCACCTGGTCCCCGACCGGGGCCACGCCGTCGGCGGCGGTCGCCGCCGCGACGAGTTCACGGATGGCCGTCTGGTCGGCAGCACTCAGTGCGGTGTGCCAGGTCAGTTCTGTCACTGCACGGGCTGGGTCTGGCGGGCGCCGTTCTCGACGTCACCGGAGTCGCCGTCGTCCTCGTCGTCGATGTCGTCGACCGATTCGGGGGCGCCGTTGGCGCGGCCGCGCGCGGGCCGCACGGCCTTGTAACCGACGTTGCGGACGGTGCCGATCAGCGATTCGTAGTCGGGGCCGAGCTTGGCGCGCAGGCGCCGGACATGCACGTCGACGGTGCGGGTGCCGCCGAAGAAGTCGTAGCCCCACACCTCCTGCAGCAGCTGGGCGCGGGTGAAGACCCGGCCGGCGTGCTGAGCCAGGTACTTCAGCAGCTCGAATTCCTTGTAGGTCAGATCCAGCGGCTTGCCACGCAGCCGCGCGGTGTAGGTGCCCTCGTCGATGACGAGTTCACCGAGGGTGATCTTGCCGGCGCTCTGCTGGTCGGCGACGCCGTTACGGCGTCCCACGAGCAGACGCAGCCGGGCGTCGATCTCGGCCGGGCCGGTGCCGGGCAGCAGGATTTCGTCGATACCCCACTCGACGTTGACGGCCACCAGGCCGCCTTCGTTGACCACGGCCACCACGGGTACGGACGCTCCGGTGCTGCCCAGCAGACGACAGAGTCCGCGGGCGGCCGCGAGATCAGTGCGCGCGTCGACGATCGCCACATCGGCGTTGCCGGCTTCCAGCAACGACGACACCTCGGTGGGTGCCGGCCGCACACTGTGCGGCAGTAGCGCCAGCGCCGGGAGCACAGACTCCGGGTGCGGGTCGACGGTCAGTAGCAGAAGATCCAACGGGTCCTCCAGTACGTCCGGGGCCGCACCGGACCCGCCCCCGCGACGACGCTGTCGCAGTTCAATCCGATTCAACTCCGGAGAATCATGGCTGACACATGGCCGTTACCGGCCAAGATCATCTAACGATAGCTTGCCACCTGCGATTTAGCGGCTTGGAACGGCCGGTCGCAACACTGCGTGGCTGGCCGTACGCCAGAATGTTCGGATGCGTAAGGTGCTGACCCGGCTGCTGATCCCAGCGGTCGTGCTGATCCTCGCGGTCGTCGGCACCGATTTCGGCTTCGCGATCTTCGCCGAATACCGAATGTCCCGCAGCGTCCGGACCGCGGCCCACCTGCACTTCGATCCGTGGGTGTCCATCCTCGGTTTCCCCTTCGCGACCCAGGCGGCGCGGGGCCGCTACCAGCAGGTCGAGGTCAAGGCCGCCGCCGTCGCGCACCCCGTCGTGGGGAAGGCGTCCATCGAGGCCACGCTGTACGACATGGTCGCGACGCCCAAGTCCTGGCTGATCGGACCCGACGCCAAGTTGACCGCGGCCAAGCTGGAAAGCCGCATCATCGTCGACTCGACCCATGTCGGCCGCTTCATGGGTATCAAGGACCTGTTGGTGGAAGCCCCGACCAACGATTCCAACGACGCCACCGGCGGCACCACCGAATCCGGTATCTCCGAGAACCACGGCCTCGTGTTCACCGGGACCCCGGCCGCCGCCGGCCTGAACAAGCGCGTCAGCGTCTCGGTGGACCTGTCCATCACCGGCGCCGACCACACGAACCTGGTGTTCACGGCGACCGATGTGCTCACCGGTCCGGGCACGGCGGAAGAAAAGGTGCCCGACGACAAGAAGGCCGCGGTCCTGCGGGCCTTCTCCACCACGATGCCGGGGATGAAGCTGCCGTTCGGGCTGACGCCGACCAGCGAGGGCGCGCGCGGCTCCGACGTCATCATCGAAGGCATCGCCACGGGAGTAACCGTGCCCCTGGATGGGTTCAGACAGTCATGAACTCCACAGTCGTGGTGCTGACGGTCCTGGTCGCCGCGCTCGGGATCGCGTACATCATCGGCCGCCTGCTGACACTGCGTGCCGGCCTGATGAAGGAAGTGGTGCCGGCCGAGACGTCGGCCGAAAACGACAACGCCGACCTCGGCCTGTCGACCACCGGCCCGACCGTCGTGCATTTCAGCGCAACGTGGTGCGGACCCTGCGCGGCCGTGCGCCGCGTCGTCGACCAGGTCTGTGACGACCTCGGGGTCGCGCACGTCGAACTCGATCTGGACGCCAATCCCGTTGCGGCCCGACGACTGTCGGTGCTCTCGCTGCCGACGACGTTCATCTTCGACGCCGCGGGGCAGCAGCGGTACCGCACCGCGGGCGTCCCGAAATCCGCTGATCTGCGCGAGGCCCTGCTACCGCTGTTGGCCTGACCACCCCGTCTTTGGGTAAGCTGTCTGCCGTGTTGGCCCCCCGCGAGCTCCTGCTCACCAAGCGTCGCGCAGTAGATCTGTGCCGCGTTGCGGGTTGTTGCTGTTGTTGTTGTAGCTGCTGAGTAGCCGCGCCGTCATTTCGTGTTGCGCTCCGAGCAGCCCTTCTGTGGCCAGTCCACGATCACAAACAACAGGAGCTTTCCCATGTCAGACAATTCCATCGAAACCCCGCAGGTCGACGTGCGTGGACCCCGCTTCGCAGCCTGGGTCACCACCGCGGTGCTGATCGCTGCGCTGCTGGTGTCGGCCGTCAGCCCGATCACCGCGGCCGTGATTCTCGGCGTGCAGGCCGTGGTGTTCGCGATCGGCGCCGTCGGCGGGCCGCGCAAGCACCCGTACGGCCGCATCTTCGCCGCCTTCATCGCGCCGCGGCTGGCGCCGGTGACCGAGAAGGAACCGGTCGCGCCGCTGAAGTTCGCCCAACTCGTCGGGCTGCTGTTCGCGATCGCCGGATTCGCCGGCTTCGCAGCGGGTACCCCCGCACTGGGCCTGGGTGCCACCGCGTTCGCGTTGATCGCCGCCTTCCTCAACGCCGCGTTCGGCATCTGCCTCGGCTGCCAGATCTACCCCCTGGTGGCGCGACTGCGCCGCACCGGCATCCCCGCCACCACCTGACCCGCTAGAGCGCATAAGCAACCGAAAGGAATTCGTACATGGCACGTTCCGACGTCCTGGTCTCGACCGAATGGGCCGAGAACAACCTCGACACCGCCGGCGTGGTGTTCGTCGAGGTCGACGAGAACACCAGCGCCTACGACGACGAGGGGCACATCCCCGGCGCCGTCAAGCTGGACTGGCGCGATGATCTGCAGGACTCGGTCAAGCGTGACTTCGTCGACCAGCAGCAGTTCTCGAAGCTGTTGTCCGACAAGGGCATCAGCAACGACGACACCGTCGTCCTGTACGGCGGCAACAACAACTGGTTCGCGGCTTACGCCTACTGGTACTTCAAGCTGTACGGCCACAACGACGTCAAGCTGCTCGACGGGGGCCGCAAGCGCTGGGAACTCGACGACCGCCCGCTGGTCAAGGACGCCACCGTCCGCCCGGCGACCTCGTACGAGGCCAAGCCGATCGACAACAGCATCCGCGCGTTCCGCGACGAGGTGATCGCCGCCATCAACACCAAGAACCTGGTCGACGTGCGTTCGCCCGACGAGTTCTCCGGCAAGATTCTGGCTCCGGCGCACCTGCCGCAGGAGCAGAGCCAGCGCCCCGGACACGTGCCGAGCGCCATCAACGTGCCGTGGAGCCGGGCCGCCAACGACGACGGCACCTTCAAGTCCGACGAGGAGCTGGCGAAGATCTACGCCGACGCCGGCCTCGACGGCGAGAAGGAGACCATCGCCTACTGCCGCATCGGTGAGCGCTCGTCGCACACCTGGTTCGTGCTGCAGGAACTGCTCGGCCACCGGAATGTAAAGAACTACGACGGCAGTTGGACCGAATACGGCTCCCTGGTGGGTGCCCCGATCGAGTTGGGAAACTGATATGTGCTCTGCACCCAAGCAAGGCCTGACGCTGCCGGCCAGCGTTGATCTGGAGAAGGAAACCGTCATCACCGGCCGCGTCGTCGACGGCTCGGGCCAGCCGGTCGGTGGCGCGTTCGTGCGGCTGCTGGACAGCACCGACGAATTCACCGCCGAGGTCGTCGCGTCGGCCACCGGTGACTTCCGGTTCTTCGCCGCGCCCGGCACCTGGACGCTGCGTGCGCTGTCCAAGGTCGGCAACGGCGACGCCGTGGTGGCGCCGACCGGTGCCGGTATCCACGAGGTCGACGTCAAGGTCGCATGACCTGAGTTAGTTCTCACTGCCGCGAGCGGCCGTGTTTGTACCCGACACTCCGTGTCCGGACGTACAGATGCGGCCGCTCGTCGCATCTGAGGGGCCGGTGCGGCGCACGTCACACCGGTAGCGCGAGTAACCTGTCTGTCCGTGGTGCTTTTCTTCGAGATCCTGCTGGTCGCGGCCTCGCTGGCCATCACCTGGTTCGCGCTCTACGCGCTGTACCGCCTGATCACCGACGAGTCGTGACGTCCGACCAGGATCCTGACGGCTTGGGCGAGCTCGGCGCACTGGCCGGTTCCGGCGACCGTGCCATCGCCGCGGCTGCCGATCGCGCCAAGGCCACGGCCGCGCGCAACGTACCCGGGTTCGACGATCTGCCGCTGCCCGCGGACACCGCCAACCTGCGCGAAGGCGCGGACTTCAACGACGCCCTGCTGGCTCTGCTGCCGCTCGTCGGCGTCTGGCGCGGCGAAGGCGAAGGCCGCGATTCCGCCGGCGACTACCGGTTCGGTCAGCAGATCATCGTGTCGCACAACGGCGGCGACTACCTCAACTGGGATGCCCGCTCCTGGCGGCTCGACGAGAACGGCGAATACGCCGGTCCGGGCCTGCGCGAGACCGGCTACTGGCGGTTCGTGAACGACCCGACCGATCCCCACGGGCAGGACGAGTCCCAGGCCATCGAGTTGCTGCTGGCGCATTCGGCCGGCTACGTCGAGCTGTTCTACGGCACCCCGCTGAACCAGGCCTCCTGGGAACTGGCGACCGACGCCCTGGCTCGCAGCAAGTCCGGCATGCTGGTCGGCGGCGCGAAGCGGCTCTACGGGATCATCGAGAACGGCGATCTGGCGTACGTCGAGGAGCGGGTGGACGCCGACGGCGGCCTGACCCCGCATCTCTCCGCGCGCCTGTCGCGTTTCGTCGGCTGACGTTTCTGCGGCTTCGATTCCTGCGGCTTCGTGCCGAGATGGACCGATTGGCTGCGATACCCCTCGGATCACGACCATTTCGTCGACCTCGGCGCAATTGATGCCGGCTGACCTACCCCAGACATGAGGCGACCCCCGAGCCAAGGTTCCTGGTTGGACAAGACCGGGAGGCTCGGGGGCCGGGTGGCTGCGGGAATTCGCGAGTGCGCTCGGGAATTACCCGGCGCTACTAGCGGGCAGCCACCTCACATGTCCTCAAAGAATCAATCAATTTGTCGGACCACCTCCTTCCCTGTGTACGTGCGACCGTACTCCCAGCTCGAAGGCTCGACAACCGATTTTTCCGGCCTCAGATCGGCCCGTCGATCAGCTCGGTGATCAGCGGCGCAAAGGGTGAACCCGCCAGCGTCCGCCCGTCCAGGGTATGTACCCGCGCCGCCAGCGTGATCGCGGACAGCAGCCAAACACCTTGTGCGGCAACCAAATCCGGCACCGTGACGCGCCGGTACACGCACTCGATCCCCCGCGCCGCGGCTGTCGCGAACAGCGCGCGCTGCGTGGTCGACGGCAGGATCGGCGACGCATCAGGTGTCACCAGAACCGGTTCCCCGGCTGTGCCACGAACCGCCAGAACGACGGCCGATCGCGGCCCTTCGAGCACCGCGCCCGCCGCGTCGACGAAGACGGCGTCGCCGGCGCCGGCCTGTTCGGCATGGCGCAGCGCGGCCACGTTCGCGGCATAGGACAGCGATTTCGCGGCGGCGAGCGGCCAATGCGGACGCACCAGCGTCACCGCCGCGACGCCGTCCTGACGGGCTGCAGCGACGCGAGCCGGCACCACCGACAGCATCACGAAGGCCACCACACCCTCGACGCCGCGGCCGAGCACCAGCCGCAGCACGGCCTCCCCGCCGGGCCACTGGCCGATCGCGGCCGCCACCGCCGCCAGCCAGCTGACGGTGTCGGGACACGGCAGGCCCGCCAGCGTCGCCGATCCCGCGAGCCGCGTCAGGTGCTCGTCGAGCAGGCGGACGACGCCGTCACGCACCAGCGCCGTCTCGAAGACCCCGTCACCGCGGGAGAACACCGGGTCGTCGCTGCGAATCACGGTCCGGCAGCCGTCCACCGCGACGACGACGGGCGGCTGGGCGGTCATGGCAGAAGGCTAGTCGGGGCGCTGGCTAGGCTCGAAGTATGAGCGCAGTTCCCGCACCCGAAACCGGACCCGACGCCGGCGCCGTCTGGCACTACGGCGACCCGCTCGGGGAGCAGCGTGCCGCCGCCACCGAGGCCGTCATCGTGGACCGCGGCCACCGCGCGACCATCGAGCTCACCGGCGACGACCGCCAGAGCTGGCTGCACACCATCTCGAGCCAGCACGTCAGCTCGCTTCCGGAGGGGTCCGTCGTCCAGAACCTGAGCCTGGACGGACAAGGCCGGGTCGAGGACCACTGGCTGCAGACCGAACTCGGCGGCGTCACCACGCTGGACACCGAGTCGTGGCGCGGGCAGCCGCTCGCCGACTTCCTGCGCAAGATGGTGTTCTGGTCGAAGGTCGAGGTGAATCCGGCCGACCTGGCGGTGCTGTCGCTCCTCGGCCCGGCCGTCAACGTCCTCGACCTGCCGACCCCGGACGCCGAGTGGACCGCGGCCCCGCTGCCCGACGGCGGTTTCGTGCGCCGCGTCGGCCCGCAGGACATCGAGCTGGTGGTGCCACGGGCCGCCGCCGCGGCGTGGCGGCAGCGGCTGGTCGACGCGGGCGTCCGGCCCGCGGGGCTGTGGGCCTATGAGGCGCTTCGGGTCGCGGCGCTGCGGCCGCGGCTGGGCGTGGACACCGATGAGCGCACCATCCCGCATGAGGTCGGCTGGATCGGCGGGCCGGGCATCGGCGCCGTGCATCTGGACAAGGGCTGCTACCGCGGCCAGGAGACCGTCGCGCGCGTCCACAATCTGGGCAAGCCGCCCCGCATGCTGGTGCTGCTGCATCTGGACGGCGGCGACGACCGTCCCGCGACGGGTGATCCGGTGCTCGCCGGTGGCCGGGCGATCGGCCGGGTGGGGACCGTCGCCGAGCATGTCGACCTGGGCCCGATCGCGCTGGCACTGCTCAAGCGCGGCGTGCCCGCGGACACCGAACTGACCTCCGGCGGCGACGCCCAGGTACCTGCGGCGATCGACGCGGACTCACTGCCGGAGGCCGATACGTCCGCCGGCGCGGGCCGGGCAGCGGTGGACCGGCTCCGCGGCGGCGCCCGCTAGGCCACGGAACTGGCGTCTTCCGCCTGATTCGTTCCCCGGACGCCCGGTGAGGGTGGCCTGCCAGCATGAGACCGCCGGGCACGGTAAGCTAACGGCAGGACAATAAACACACTCAGATCGGAGCCGCCTGCACATCGGGCCGCTCCGTTATTGCGCGAGGGGGTCCCTTATGGGCCGCGGCCGGGCAAAGGCAAAGCAGACCAAGGTTGCTCGAGACCTTAAGTACAGCTCACCGCAGACCGATTTCACTCGGTTGCAGCGAGAGCTCTCGAACGACTCCGTTGGTTACAGCTCCAGTGCCATCGATGACGACCTGGACGACGACTCGGGCGACGAGCCCGCCGGTCGCTGGGCCGTACCCGAAGACGACTGGCGTCACTAGACCCCACGAGCGGCCCTGAGTCCCAGGGCCGCAGGCCCAGCCCCGCGCGCGCGCGACCCGAAGGTCAGAAGCGCGGGTGCTGGCCCACCAGCTCGGCGCGAACGCTGCTCTTGCCACCCTTGTTGACGGTGCCCAGAGTCCAGCAGTCCAGGTGCCGGGCAGTCAGAATCGCCAGTGCGCGGTCGGTGTCCTCCGGCGCGACGACGGCGACCATGCCGACACCCATGTTGAACGTCTTCTCCATTTCGGCACGCTCCACGCGGCCGCGCTGGGCGATCATCTGGAACACCGGTGCCGGCGTCCAGGTACCGCGGTCCATCTCAGCGGTCAGGCCGTGCGGGATGACGCGTTCCAGGTTTCCGGCCAGTCCGCCGCCGGTGACGTGGCAGAAGGTGCGTACCTGGGTCTCGGCGGCCAGCGCGAGGCAGTCCTTGGCGTAGATCCGTGTCGGCTCCAGCAGCTCTTCGCCGAGCGTGCGGCCGAACTCCTCGACGTGCCCGGACAGGCTCATGCGGTCGATCTCGAGCAGCACCTTGCGGGCCAGCGAGTAGCCGTTGGAGTGCAGGCCGGTGGCGGCCATGGCGATGATCACATCGCCGGGGCGGACGTTCTCGGGGCCAAGCAGGTCGTCGGCCTCGACGACGCCGACGCCGGTCGCGGAGATGTCGTAGTGGTCGGGCTCCATGAGGCCCGGGTGCTCGGCGGTCTCACCACCCAGCAGCGCACAGCCGGCCTGCACACAGCCTTCGGCGATGCCCGAGACGATCTCGGCCACCCGCTCGGGCACGGTACGGCCCACGGCGATGTAGTCCTGCAGGAACAGCGGCTCGGCGCCACACACCACGAGGTCGTCCACGACCATCGCGACGAGGTCGATGCCGACGGTGTCGTGCTTGTCCATGGCCTGCGCCACGGCGAGCTTGGTGCCCACACCGTCGGTCGACGAAGCCAGCAGCGGCTCGCGGTACCCGGCTTTCAGACCGAACAGCCCGGCAAAACCTCCGAGGCCACCCCGGACCTCGGGGCGGGTGGCCTTCTTGGCGTGGGGCTTGAACAATTCGACGGCGCGATCGCCTGCCTCGATGTCAACCCCCGCCGAAGCGTAGGAGGCGCCAATCGATTCAGCTCGCTCATCCTGGCTAGTCATCGGCCCCAAGGCTACCTGTCGCACCCTCGCGGATGCACGTCGCGCCTGTTGACGGCCGTCAGGTCAGGGACGGCGCAGGGCCGAGGCGTTGTCGTTGTCGGCAGTCAGCGGCAGCCCGGTGCGAGCCGCCGACGCCAACATGTGCTCGACGACGTTCTTGCCGAGGGCGGCTTCACCTGGCAGTTCGATCGGGTAGTTGCCGTCGAAGCAGGCCGCGCACAGCCGGGTGGCGGGCTGCTCGGTGGCGGCGATCATGCCCTGGCGGCTGATGTAGCCCAATGAATCGGCGCCGATCGCGTGGCGGACCGCTTCGAGCATCTCGTCTTCGCTCGCCTCGGTGCTCTTGGCGTTGGCGATCAGCTCGGCGGGGGTGGCGAAGTCGATGCCGTAGAAGCATGGCCACTTCACCGGCGGCGACGCGATGCGTACGTGCACCTCGACAGCACCGGCCTCGCGCAGCATGCGGACCAGGGCGCGCTGGGTGTTGCCGCGGACGATCGAGTCGTCGACGACGATCAGCCGCTTGCCGCGGATGACTTCCTTCAGCGGGTTGAGCTTGAGCCGGATACCGAGCTGACGGATGGTCTGCGACGGCTGGATGAACGTGCGCCCGACGTAGGCGTTCTTCATGAGGCCCTGGCCGAACGGGATACCCGAGCCCTGCGCGTAGCCGACGGCCGCGGGCACGCCCGATTCGGGCACCCCGATCACCAGGTCGGCGTCGACGGGCTTCTCCTGGGCGAGCCGGCGGCCGATGTCGACGCGCGCGGCGTGGACCGAGCGGCCGGCGATGGTGCTGTCCGGGCGGGCCAGGTAGACGTACTCGAAGACGCAGCTCTTGGGCTCGGGGTTGGCGAACCGGGTGGAGCGCACGCCGTCGGCGTCGATGGCCAGCAGCTCACCGGGCTCGATGTCGCGGACGAACGAGGCGCCGACGATGTCCAGCGCCGCGGTCTCGGAGGCGACGACCCAGCCGCGGTCCAGCCGGCCCAGGGACAGCGGGCGGACGCCGTGCGGGTCGCGCGCGGCGTACAGGGTGTTCTCGTCCATGAAAGTCAGGCAGAACGCGCCACGGACCGTCGGCAGCAGTTCCAGGGCGGACTGTTCCAGCGTCGAGTCGGCCGCGCCGTGCGCCAGCAGGGCGCCCAGGATGTCCGAGTCGGTGGTGGCGGCGACATGGCCACGCGCGTTGATCAGTCCGGCTTCGCGGGCCCGCGCCGCCAGTTCGGCGGTGTTGACCAGGTTGCCGTTGTGGCCGAGCGCGACGCCGGTGCCGGCGGCGGTGTTGCGGAACACCGGCTGGGCGTTCTCCCACGTCGTGGAGCCGGTGGTGGAGTAGCGGCAGTGCCCGACGGCGACGTGGCCGTGCATGGCGGCCAGGGTCTGCTCGTCGAACACCTGACTGACCAGACCGAGGTCCTTGAAGACCAGAATCTGCGATCCGTCAGCGACAGCGATACCTGCCGCTTCCTGCCCTCTGTGTTGCAGGGCATAGAGACCGTAGTAAGTGAGCTTTGCCACATCCTCGCCAGGGGCCCAGACCCCGAATACGCCGCATTCCTCGCGTGGCTCGTTCTCGGTCTGTTCGGTCACGATAGGGCTGCTCCCGGGGAGGCGGTTGGTGACGGGTTCGAGTCTACGGTCCCGTTGGGCGCGAAACGGAATCGAATCTTCCTTCTGTTGGCGCGTCGTACACCGTAGGCGTGTCGGCCGGGCCGGTTTCCGGCTCGGCCGCCGCGCCGCGGACGGCTTCGCGCGGGGGCGTCAGCCGTCTCATCAGCCCACTTCAATCCGGCTGTTTATATGGATTTCATGGCCAGTCAATTATCCGAGAGTCCCGGTTCCGTTGTCGCCGATCCCGTCGCCGCCGACCCCACCCGGCCATGGTCGACCGTGACGAAGATCGCATTCAGATTCTGCTTTCTGTACTTCGGTCTGTTCTGTGTGTTGTTCGCGCAGATCACCTTTGCCTTCTTCGGGATCGTCGGCGAGTGGCTGCCCAAGCTGGCGGTGATGTGGCAGATGACGCTGCTGGGCCCGCCACTGAGGTGGGTCGGTCGCGAGGTCTTCGGCGTCGACGCGGTGCTCCATCAGGACTCCGGCAGCGGCGATCAGACCGTCGTCTGGGTGATGGTCTTCACCCTGGCGGTCGTCGCGGCCGTCGGCACCGCGGTGTGGACGCTCATGGACCGGCGGCGGCCCGACTACGCGCGGCTGTCAGCGTGGTTCCTGACGTTCCTGCGGTTGTGCGTCGCCGGCCAGATGCTCTTCTACGGGTTCGCCAAACTGGTGCCCACCCAGATGCCGTCTCCGCCACCGTCCGCGCTGCTGCGGTCCTTCGGCGACTTGAGTCCGGCCTCGGTGCTGTGGCTGCAGGTGGGCAGCTCGCACCCGTACGAGATGACCCTCGGCGCCGTCGAGGTACTGGCCGGATTGCTGATGTTCCTGCCGCGCACCGCGACCCTGGGCACGCTGCTCGGGCTGGCCAGCATGGCCCAGGTGTTCCTGTTGAACATGACGTTCGACGTGCCGGTCAAGATCTTGTCCGGCCATCTGCTGCTGATAAGCCTGGTGCTGCTCGCGCCGCAGCTGCGCCGGCTGACGGACCTGTTTGTCCTGCAACGCCCGTCGGAGCCGGTGAGCCAACCCGCCCTGTTCAGCTCCGCGCGGGCCAATCGCAGAGCCGCCACCGTGCAGGCCGTGCTCGGGCTCTGGGTACTGGCCGGATGCATCCTCGCCAGCTGGCAGGCGTGGCACGCCTACGGCGGCGGCAAGGCCAAGCCCGAGCTGTACGGGATCTGGTCGGTCCGGGAGTTCAGCGTGGACGGCAAGCCGCTGCCGCCACTGACGACCGATCAAACCCGTTGGCAACGGCTGGTTTTCGAGACCGACGGCGCCCTGACGTATCAGCGGATGAACGGCGAGCTGGTCGACGCCCCCGCCACCATCAAGTCCGACACCATCACCGCGACCGGCCCCGGCGGCGCGGCACTGGCCGAACTGAAGGTCTCGCGGCCGGCGGCCCGGCAGCTGCAACTGACCGGCACGCTGCAGGGCCGGCCGGTGCAGATCACCCTCGATCAGGTCGACCTCGATCAATTCACGTTGCGCAACAGGGGCTTCCACTGGGTGCAGGAGTACCCGTTCTTCAAGTGAGCGCTACAGGTCGACCAGCGGCAGCCACGGGCCGATCTCCGGTGCCCGCGACCCCGACAGCTCGACGGCGCCCGCGGCGTCATCGAGCGACAGCAGTCCGGTCGCCAGCAGCAGCCAGGTTCGCGGGTCGGTCTCCACGACGTTGGGCGGGTTGCCGCGGGTGTGGCTGAGCCCCGAAATGCACTGCACGGCAACAAAAGGCGGCACCCGCACCTCGACGCTGGCGCCGGGCGCGACGGCTGCCAGGGTGCGCGCCGTCAGCCGGACGGCGTCCGCGATCGCGGCGCGCGGCGGCGTTCCGGTCTGCTCGTCGCGCAGCCAGTCGGCGACGAGCAGCACCGCCGCCCGGGTCTGGGCCGGGTCGGGCGCCTTGCGGGTCACCATCTCAGGGATTTGTGCACGATTTTCCGCGCTGGGCGCGGATTTTCGTGCACAAATCACTCATGGGAGAACAGGGCGGGCAGCACGCTCTCGGAGGTCTGACGCAGTTCGTCCAACGTGACGCTGAACTGACCCTGCACCTCCACCGAGTCGCTGCCCGGGTCGACCACGCCGATGCGGACGGCCGGCAGTTCGCGGGCCTCGCACATCGCCATGAAGCGACTCTCCTCGGTACGCGGCACCGCGACCAGCACCCGGCCCGACGACTCGGAGAACAGCTGCACGAACGGGTCCGCATCCTCGGGAAGCAGGACGCGGCAACCGGTTTCGCCGGCCAGGGCCGCCTCGACGACGGCCTGGATGAGCCCGCCCTCGGACAGGTCGTGCGCGGCCGAGATCAGTCCGTCGCGGGATCCTGCGGTCAGCACCTCGGACAGCAGCTGCTCGCGCCCCAGGTCCACGCGCGGCGGCACGCCACCGAGGTGGTCGGCGGTGACCTGCGCCCAGACCGAGCCGTCGAACTCGTCGTGCGTGTCGCCCAGCAGGATCAGGGTCTCGCCGGGCTCCAGGCCGATGCCGGTCGGGATCCGGCGGTGCACGTCGTCGATGACGCCGAGCACACCGACCACCGGGGTCGGCAGGATCGCCGTCGAGCCGGTCTGGTTGTAGAAGCTGACGTTGCCGCCGGTGACCGGAATGCCAAGGGCCGCACAGCCGTCCGCGAGGCCGCGCACGGCCTGCGAGAACTGCCACATGACGCCCGGGTCCTCCGGCGAGCCGAAGTTGAGGCAGTTCGTGACGGCCACCGGGGTGGCGCCGGTGACGGCGACGTTGCGGAAGGCCTCGGCCAGCGCCAGCTGCGCGCCGGTGTACGGGTCCAGCTGGGTGTAACGGCCCGACGCGTCGGTCGACACCGCGATGCCGCGGCCGGTGGCCTCGTCGATGCGCAGGACGCCGCCGTCGGCGTGCTCGGCCAGGACGGTGTTGCCGCGGACGTAGCGGTCGTACTGCTCGGTGATGAAGGCGCGGCTGCACAGGTGCGGGCTGCCGAGCAGCTGCAGCAGGGTGGCGCGCAGCTCGTCGCCGGTCTTGGGCCGGGGCAGGTTCGCCGAGGTGTCAGCGATCAGCGCGTCCTGGGTGTCGGGGCGCTGGACGGGCCGGTTGTACACCGGGCCCTCGTGGGCGACGGTGCGCGGCGGCACGTCGACGACGGTCTCGCCGTGCCAGTTGATCTTCAGCCGGTCACCGTCGGTGACCTCACCGATGACGGTGGCCAGCACGTCCCACTTGCGGCAGACGGCCATGAAGGCGTCGACGTTCTCCGGCGTCACGACGGCGCACATGCGCTCCTGCGACTCACTGGAGAGCACCTCGGCCGGGGTCATGTTGGCCGCGCGCAGCGGCACCTTGTCGAGGTCGATGTGCATGCCACCGTCGCCGGCCGACGCCAGTTCTGAAGTGGCACAGGACAATCCGGCGCCACCGAGGTCCTGGATGCCGACCACGAGGTGCGCGGCGTACAGCTCGAGGCAGCACTCGATGAGCACCTTCTCGGTGAACGGGTCGCCGACCTGGACGCTCGGCAGCTTCTTGCGGCCGGCGCCGGACTCGTCGCCGGAGAAGGTGTCCGAGGCCAGCACCGAGACGCCGCCGATGCCGTCGAGGCCCGTGCGGGCACCGAACAGGATGATCTTGTTGCCGGTGCCGGACGCGAAGGCCAGGTGCAGGTCCTCGACGCGCAGCGCGCCCACGCAGAGTGCGTTCACCAGGGGGTTGCCGGCGTAGGACGGGTCGAAGATGGTCTCGCCGCCGATGTTCGGCAGGCCCAGCGAGTTGCCGTAGCCACCGACACCGCGGACGACGCCGTCGAGCACGCGGCGGGTGTCGGGCGCGTCGGCCGCGCCGAAGCGCAGCTGGTCCATGACGGCGACCGGGCGGGCGCCCATGGCCATGATGTCGCGGACGATGCCGCCGACACCGGTGGCCGCGCCCTGGTACGGCTCGACGTACGACGGGTGGTTGTGCGATTCGACCTTGAAGGTGACGGCCCAGCCGTCACCGATGTCGACGACGCCGGCGTTCTCGCCGATACCGGCCAGCATGCCGGCGCGCATCTCGTCGGTGGTGGTCTCGCCGAAGTAGCGCAGATGCACCTTGGAGGACTTGTACGAGCAGTGCTCGCTCCACATCACCGAGTACATCGCCAGCTCGGCATCGGTGGGCCGACGGCCGAGGATCTCGCGGATGCGCTGGTACTCGTCATCCTTGAGACCGAGCTCGCGATACGGCTGCGGCTGATCGGGCGTGGTAGTCGCGTTATTGACGGTATCGACCGAGGACGTCACGCAGAGAGTCTACCGTTGCCGAACTGGCCCGCCCGCCACGGCGAACGCCGGCTACTCGTCGCCGGCGATCAGCACCTTGAGCAGCGCCGGACGCCGCAGAATGAGCGCGCCCCAGATCAGCAGGCCGAAGGCCATCGCGAAGACGACCGGGAACCACGCCTCGTGGTGCATGTCGATGGTCACCGCGCCGCCGAGATAGGCCGTCAGCCCGACCGCGCCCAACACTGCCGTGCGCGGGATCACCCACGCGATGACACAGGCCAGCAGGACCCAGCCGATGACGTACGTCTGATACGGCGGGAAGCCGAGACCCTCGGTCGCGGTGCGCGCGAACTCCACCCCGAGGATCTTCGGGACGGCATCGGCCAGCAGGAACAGCAGGAGGAAGGCGCTCAGTGCCAGACCGGCCTTCTGCGATGCGGTGCGGCCGGCCCATGCGGCCCGGGGGTTCGATACATCTTTGGCGTCGGCCATGGCGGACTCCGTTTCTCGATCGACGGTTCAACACTAAGTCGACTCGTGCGAGCGCGGGAACTCATCGCGACGGCACTCATAGCGGGCTGATAAGTAGGACCCATCGGGGCCTCATCCGGCGGATTTAGCGTGGCCGGATGAGACTCCACCTTGGCCTCAACCGGGGTGCGCTCGCGCTGTTTGCCGTGATCGCGACCCTGGTGTGTATCTGTGCCGGCGCGATCGTCGTCGCGTCCAAGGCGTGGCATGCCGCGTCTGAGCCGTTGGTCTCCACCAGCGTCGAACTGGTCGACGAGACCAGTCCCTAGCTCGTCAGGCCGCGCCCGCGATACAGAACGCGTTGCCCTCCGGATCGGCCAGGACCACCCAGCGGGCCACCTCGCCGAAGGCATGGCGTTCGGTTTCCGTCGCACCCGCGGCCTTGAGGCGCTCGAGTTCGGGCTCGATGTCGCCTTCGAGGTGGAAGTCCAGGTGCAGCCGGTTCTTGCCGGGTGTCGGATCGTCGACCTGCTGGAAGCCGAGGTTCGGCCCTTCGGCCAGGTTGACGACGAAGAACTCCCCCGGCATCAGGGTGTGCACCTTGCCGCCGAATTGTGCGGCCCACCAGTCGGCGAGCGCCTGCGCGTCGGTGCAGTCGAATGTGACCATCTCCACTTTGAGTGCCATGGCCCGACTGTAGGTCAGGCCGGTGACAGGAAGGCCTGCAGCGCCGCGGCATAGGCCGGCACGTCGAGCGCGCCCATCACCTCACGCGCCGAGTGCATGGCCAGTTGCGCGGCGCCGACGTCGACGGTCGGGATGCCGGTGCGCGCGGCGGTCATCGGGCCGATCGTCGACCCGCACGGCAGGTCGGCGCGGTGCTCATAGCGCTGCATCGGCACGCCGGCCTGGGCGCAGGCCAGCGCGAATGCCGCGGCGGTCCGGCCGTCGGTGGCGTACCGCAGGTTGGGCTGCACCTTGAGCACCGGACCGGCGTTGACCTGGATGAGGTGGCCCGGCTCGTGTCGCTCGGGGTAGTTCGGGTGGGTGGCGTGCGCCATGTCGCCCGAGGCCACCATCGATCCGGAAAGCCGGCGCAGCAGGTCTTCCCGTGTCCCGCCGGCCGCCAGGACGACGCGCTCGAGCACCGTGGGCAGGAGATCGGACTGCGCGCCGTGGTCGGACGTCGACCCGACCTCTTCGTGGTCGAACAGCGCGAGCACCGGCACGTGGCGTTCGGCGTCGGCGGCCAGGAACGCCTCCAGCCCGGCGTAGCAGGTGCCCTGGTTGTCGAGCCGGGGCGCGCTGACGAGCTCGCTGTCGGCGCCGATCAGCCGGGACGGCGTCAGGTCATGCGTCATCAGGTCGGCGGCCAGGACGTCGGCGCCGTCCACGCCCGCGCGCTCGGCGACGAACGCCACGAAGTCGCGTGTGCCGGTCCCGACGCCCCACACCGCGTTGACGTGCCGCTGTGGGTCGAGGCTGACGCCCTTGCGGTCGTCGGACAGGTGGATGGCCAGCTGCGGCACCCGCAGGATCGGGTCGTCGATGCGGACCAGGACGTCCTCGACGGTGTTGCCGCGCCGCACCGAGAGCCGGCCACTGATCCCGAGGTCGCGATCCAGCCAGGAGTTCAGCCACGCGCCGCCGTACGGCTGGAGCGCCACGACCTGCCAGCCGCTGACGAACCGGTCGGGGTACTGCTTGACCCGCAGGTTGGGGCTGTCGGTGTGGCCGCCGACGATGCGGAAGGGCAGTGGCTCATCGGTGCTGCGCCAGGCGACAAGCGAGCCCGCCCGCACCGTGAAGTAGGTACCCCCGGTGGCGGGCCAGGCGTCCGTCTCGGCGAGTTCGGTGAAGCCGGCGGCGGTCAGCCGCGCGGCCACTGTCGCGCACACATGGAACGGCGAGGGCGACGCGTCGATGAACCCGCAGAGGCCCGCGGCAGTAGCTCCGGTCATGAGGCCATCATCACCCGGAAATCCGTGACGGTTGCCGCTAGGGTCGGATTCGTGTGTCCCGCACGGCCTCAGCCCGTACTCACGACTTTGACGTCTGCCGCGATCTTTCTCATCGCCACCATCGATGAGGGTGCCGAGCCTGAAGTGCACGAAGCGCTCACCGGGTTGTCCGGATTGGTGCGGGCAGTCGGATTCCGCACGCCCGCAAGCCGTCTGAGTCTGGTGAGTGGCATCAGCTCGGACGCCTGGGATCGCTTGTTCAGCGGGCCGCGGCCGGCCGGATTGCACCCGTTCCCCGAATTGCAGGGCCCTCGCCACCACGCGCCGTCGACGCCGGGTGATCTGCTGTTCCACATCCGGGCCAACGCCATGGACGTGTGCTTCGAGCTGGCCAGCCAGATTCTGAAGTCGCTCGACGGCGCCGTGACGGTGATCGACGAGGTGCACGGATTCAAGTTCTTCGAGAACCGCGATCTGCTGGGTTTCGTCGACGGCACCGAGAACCCGGATGGTCCGGATGCCGTGGTCGCGGCACTGGTCGGCGACGACGACCCCGAATTCGCCGGTGGCAGTTACGTTCACGTGCAGAAGTACCTGCACGACATGGCGTCGTGGGAGTCGCTCAGCGTCACCGAGCAGGAGCGGGTCATCGGCCGCAGCAAACTCGAGGACATCGAGATGGCCGACGACGTCAAGCCGCCCAACTCGCACCTTGCGCTCAACGTGATCGAAGATGACGACGGCAACCAACTGCAGATCGTGCGGGCCAACATGCCGTTCGGCCGCGTCGGCGCAGGGGAATTCGGCACGTACTACATCGCGTACTCGGCCGACCCGGCCGTCACCGAACGCATGCTGCGCAATATGTTCATCGGCGATCCGCCGGGCAACACCGATCGCATCCTGGATTTCTCCACCGCGGTCACCGGAGTGTTGTTCTTCACGCCCACAGTGGATTTCCTCGATGCCCCACCACCCCTGCCCGTCGCACCACCGGCCGAACCCGAAGCCCAACCCAAGTCCACCGGCACCCTGTCCATCGGCAGTCTGAAAGGTCAACCGCAATGAACAACCTGTACCGCGATCTCGCTCCGATCACCGCGGCCGCGTGGGCCCAGATCGAGGAGGAGGCCGCCCGGACGTTCAAGCGGCACATCGCCGGCCGTCGCGTCGTCGACGTCAGCGAACCGGGTGGGCCGAAGACGGCCGCGGTCAGCACCGGCCACCTCGTCGACGTCACGTCACCGGCCGACGGTGTGGTGGCGCACCTTCGCGAGGCACGCCAGCTGGTCCGCCTTCGCGTGCCGTTCACGGTGACGCGCACGGCCGTCGATGACGTCGAGCGCGGCGCACAGGACTCCGACTGGGACCCGGTGAAGGAGGCCGCCAAGAAGCTGGCGTTCTCCGAGGACCGGGCGATCTTCGAGGGCTACCCCGCCGCGCAGATCGAGGGCATCCGGGCCGCCAGCTCCAACCCGGCGCTGGCGCTGCCGAGCGACCCGCGCGGCTACCCGGACGTCATCTCGCAGGCCCTGTCGGAACTGCGCCTGGCCGGTGTGGACGGGCCGTATTCGGTGCTGTTGTCGGCGGAGGCCTACACCAAGGTCAGCGAGACCACCGAGCACGGCTACCCCCTGCTCGAGCACCTCAACCGACTGGTCGACGGTGAGATCATCTGGGCGCCGGCGATCGACGGCGCGTTCGTATTGTCCACGCGCGGAGGCGATTTCGATCTGCAGCTGGGCACCGACGTCACCATCGGCTACCTGTCCCACGATGCCGAGACGGTGCAGCTGTACCTGCAGGAGACGCTGACGTTCCTGGTGTACACCGCCGAGGCGTCGGTCGCGCTCGACAGCTGACGCATCGGTAGTTCCCCCCACGCCGCGTTGATCCTGTACCCAGGGCGCACTTGTTCGAGTGAGGTGCGCCCTCAGGTCAGGGTCAACGGGTCGGGACGCTCAAATCGAGTTGACCCTGAAGCCTGGGCGCAGCTGCGTCGGCCACACCAACGAGGGTGCGCCCAGCGCGTCTCGCGTGCGATTTTCGCGATCTGTATGCACCCTCGCGGGCAAGCCAGAACGGATCAGGCGCTCAGGACCGCGTCGAGCGCCGAGAAGAAGATGCCGAGCCCGTCGTCGGACGGACCGGTGAGCGCCTCGGTGGCGTGCTCGGGGTGCGGCATCAGGCCGACGACGCGGCCGTTGGCCGAGCTGATCCCGGCGATCGAGCGCATCGAGCCGTTCATGTTGTCGCGGTAGCGGAAGACCACGCGGCCTTCGCCTTCGAGCTCGTCGAGCACGTTCTCCGACGCGACGTACCGTCCTTCACCCGACTTGAGCGGGATCAGGATGTCGGCGCCGGATTCGTAACGGCTGCTCCACGCGGTCGACGTCGCGGTGACCTCGAGCCACACGTCGCGGCAGATGAAGTGCAGGCCCTCGTTTCGGGTCAGGGCGCCCGGCAGCAGCCCGGCCTCGCACAGCACCTGGAAGCCGTTGCAGATGCCCAGCACGGGCATGCCCTTAGCGGCCGCTTCGACGACCGAGGTCATGACGGGCGCGAACTTCGCGATGGCGCCGCAGCGCAGGTAGTCGCCGTAGGAGAAGCCGCCGGGGACGATGACGGCGTCGACGCCCTTGAGATCGGGATCGGCGTGCCAGAGGCTGACGGCCTCACCGCCGACGGCCCGGACCGCCCGCGCCGCGTCGACGTCGTCGAGCGTGCCGGGGAAGGTGATGACGCCGACCTTCGTGGTCATGCGTTCTCCCGGTGCACCGAGAAGTCCTCGATGACGGTGTTGGCCAGCAGCGTCTCGGCGACGTGCTCCAGCGTCTCGTCGGACACCGTGTCGTCGACCTCGAGTTCGAATCGCTTGCCCTGGCGGACGTCGGACACTCCGGTGATCCCGAGGCGCCCCAGCGCTCCCACGATCGCCTGGCCTTGCGGGTCCAGGATCTCGGCCTTGGGCATCACGTGCACAACGACGCGGGCCACGCGCGCTCCTTTGTTCGGGTCGGATTGCTCGCGCTTACTCTACCGGCGCCCCTGTTCGCGGCGTTGCCCGCACAATGGACTGATGGAGCTGACACACTTCGGACATTCCTGCCTGTTGGCCCGGTTCACCGATGGCGAAGCCGAGGCGACGGTCCTGTTCGACCCCGGCAACTTCTCGCACGGGTTCGAGGGCATCACCGGACTGGACGCGATCCTGATCACCCATCAGCACCCCGACCACGCCGACCCGGCCCGGCTCCCCGCCCTTGTCGAGGCGAATCCGCAGGCCAAGCTGTACGCCGACCCCATGACCGCGGCGCAACTGGGTGGTGCGTGGCAGGCCGTGCACGTCGGCGACACCCTCTCGATCGGTCATCTGACGGTGCGCGGCGCGGGCGGCACGCACGCCGTCATCCACCCGGACATCCCGATCATCGACAACATCTCGTACCTGGTCGGTGATGCTGGTCACGCCGCCCGTCTGATGCATCCGGGCGACGCGCTGTTCGTGCCGGACGAGCCCGTCGAAGTGCTGGCGGCGCCGGCCGCCGCGCCGTGGATGAAGATCGCCGAGGCCGTCGACTTCCTGCGGGCCGTCGCGCCGCAGCATGCGGTGCCGATCCATCAGGGCGTCGTCGCCGAGCAGGCCAAGGGCATCTACTACGGCCGGCTCGACGAGATGACCGACACTGACTTCCGGGTGCTGACGCCCGAGCAGGAGATGCGGTTCTGAACACGCGACGGTTCTTGGTGTGGTGGCCGCTGGTCGGATTCACCGCGATGATCGCGCTGGGCATCGTCGTCCGGTCGGGCGACTCGGCCGTGGATCACTGGTTCATGCAGACGTCGCGCGCACTGCTCGGTGACCACCCGTACTGGATGCTGCTGCTGAACCGCGTCAAGGTGCTGGTGCCGCTCTATCTGCTGGCGGTCGGCATCCCCTTGTGGCGACGCGAATGGCGGCTGGCCACCGTTGCCGCGTTGTGCCCGATCATCTCGATCATCGGCGCCAAGGTGCTGAAGGTGCTGTTCGGCCGGCCCTGGTACGGCGAGAATCTGGCCTATCCCAGCGGTCACACGACTGTGGCGATCACTGTCGCGGCCATGCTGGTGCTCGGGATCGGGGTGCACGCGTGGAGTGTCTCGATCGCCGCGATCGGCGCCGCCATCCCTTCTATCGGCATGGCCAGCAACCACTTCCACTACTTCACCGACATCATCGGTGGCGCGCTCTATGCCACGTCGATGGTGTGCCTGGCAGTGCTGGCCGCCGGTCCGCAGTCACTGCGCCGTTCTCCGCGAGCTGGAGGCGCACCCCGCCTGCGCTCGTCTGCTCGCGGGTAGGACTCAGCCGACAGCGCGGGCGGCGGCACGTCCGGCGGCGCGGCCGGAGAAGATGCAGCCGCCCAGGAAGGTGCCTTCAAGCGCCCGGTAGCCGTGCACGCCGCCGCCCCCGAAGCCGGCCGCCTCACCCGCCGCGTACAGCCCGTCGAGCACCGCACCCTCGGGCGTCAGCACGCGGGAGTCGAGGTCGGTGTGCAAGCCACCCAACGACTTTCGGGTCAGGATGTGCAGCTTGACGGCGATCATCGGGCCGGCCTTGGGGTCGGTCAGTTTGTGCGGTCCGGCGATGCGGGCCAGCCGGTCCGGCAGGTAGGAGCGCGCGGCCCGGTAGGCGACGGTCTGGCCGTCGCTGGTGAGCTTGCTCGTCATCTCCTTGTCGCGGGCGGCGACCTCGGCCTCGACGGTCGCGTAGTCCAGCGGTTCGACGTCGGGCACCTTGTTCATGGCAGAAACCAAGTCGCGCAACGTGTTCGCCGCCACGAAGTCCACGCCCTTGTCGACGAACGCGCGGACCGGGGCGGGGCCACCACCCCGACTGCGTCCCAGCACTTCCCGCAGGTTCTTGCCGGTGAGGTCGGGATTCTGCTCCTGTCCGGACAGCCCGAACTCCTTGGCGATGATGCTCTGGTCGAGCACGAACCACGTGTAGTCGTAACCGGTTTGGCAGATGTACTCCAGCGTGCCCAGGGTGTCGTAACCCGGGTACAGCGGGTCGGGCAGCCGCTTGCCGGTGGCGTCCAGCCACAGCGACGACGGGCCGGGCAGGATGCGGATGCCGTGCAGCGGCCAGATCGGGTCGTAGTTGGTGATGCCCTCGGTGTAGTGCCACATCCGGTCGTTGTTGATGACGCCGGCGCCGGCGGCCTGGCTGATTCCGAGCATCCGGCCGTCGACGTGCGCGGGCACACCGGACAGCAGCTGCCCGGGCACCCGGCCCATGCGCTTGGGCCAGTTCTGGCGCACCAGGTCGTGGTTACCGCCGATGCCGCCACTGGCGACGATGACCACCTGCGCCCGGAACTCGAAGTCTCCCAGTGTGTTACGCGACGATGCCTCGCCACGAGCCGTGGCCGACGGCTCCAGCACCGCACCGCGCACGCCGGTGACGGCGCCGCCGTCGACGATGAGCTCGTCGACCCGATGCCGGTGCGCGAACCGCACTTTCGGGTGTCCGACGACGCGCCGCGCGAAGATGTCGACCAGTGCGGGACCGGTGCCCCAGGTGATATGGAAACGCGGCACCGAGTTGCCCGGCCCCTTGCCGTCCCAGCCGCCGCGTTCGGCCCAGCCGACCAACGCGAAGGTCTGCAGGCCCCGCTCGCGCAGCCAGCTGCGCTTCTCGCCCGACGCGAAGTCGACGTAGGCGCGTGCCCACTGCTCGGGCCAATGGTCTTCGTCGCGGTCGAAACCTGCTGTGCGCAGCCAATCTTCCAGCGCCCGCTCGTAGCTGTCGCGGATCCCGACACGGCGCTGCTCGGCGCTGTCAACGAAGAACAGTCCCCCGAACGACCAGAACGCCTGGCCGCCGATGTTGGCCTCGTTCTCCTGATCCACGATCAGGACCGAGCGGCCCCGCTCGAGCAGTTCGGCGGCGGCGACCAGTCCGGCCAGCCCGGCTCCCACGACGATGACGTCAGCGTCCATGGGGCCACGCTAGCGCCCCCTCGCGGTTGACGAGCCAGATGGCTCAGGTTCAGGCGGCCGCGTTCAATGCCGGGTCAGGTGCCCACTCGTAGGCCGCGGGCGCGCAACCGTGCATGAGCGACAAGTCGATGGCGTCGAGCATGGCCTGCCGCGGCCCGATCCGGCGCAGCTGGGCGGCGGCCACCGCGAGCCGGACGGTGCCGCCGCGCCGGGCCGTGCGCTCGGCGGCCAGCACCAGGGTGCGACACCACCAGGGCTCGGTGAGGAAGCCCTCGCCGATGCCGAAGACGCGCGACCGCAGGGTCGTCGAGCGCACCAGATCGGTGATGCCGCTGTCCCCGGCCAGCAGCCGGAAGCCGTTGCGCGGCAACGCCGTGATGGTGCCCTGCGATGCCGTCCAGCCGGGCGCCGCGAACAGGCGGGTACGCAGGCCGAGGTGCTCCAGGACCCGGTCGGCGCCCATCAGCCGCAGGTTCGCCTCGTGGGCGGGCAGGGCGGCGAACTCGCCACGGCGCTTCTTGCTGGCCGCTTCGTCGAACCCGTGCAGGACGACCGCGGCACCGCCGGCGCGACGGGCGGTGAGCCAGTCCACCGTAGTGGCGTCGCGGTCCAACCGGTAGCCACCTTTGAGCCGCGGGGCGACCAGCAGCGACGCGGGAATCTGCCGGGCGTCGAGTTCGGCACAGAAATCCGCGACGTCGCCCAGCGTGCGGTCCCGGATCCCCGAGATCGAGACGATCAATTGACCAGCCATGTAAGCAGTGTGACAACGTCAGGTGTCTCGGCGGTTGCCGTGACGTTGGTGCCGCCTGAACACTGGCCGTTTTCTCGCACCCCAGAGCACCCCACCTTTGCCGCGAGCGGCCGCGTTTGTACGCCAACACGCCGACGCATGTGTGCAAAATGGGGCCACTCGGCAGCCGTGAGCGACACGTTTCCGCACGCAGATTGCGGCGTGTTGCCGTACAGACACGGGCGCTCGGCAGTTGTGAGTGAGACCTTTCTGCGCGCGGAACCCGGCGTGTTGCCGTACAGACACGGGCGCTCGCGGGAGGTGGGGGCGCGGGAAGTGGGGGCTAGCCGGAGAAGAGGATGCGGGCGAGGCGTTCGGCGGTGTCGACGGGGTCGGCGTCGGTGACGGCGCCGTTGAGGGTGAGCAGGGCGAAGCCGTGGACCAGCGACCACGCGGCCAGGGCCGAGCCGTCGGGGTCGCGCTGGGCATTGGGATCGGCCAGGGTCGCGACGCCGCCCGTGAGTTCCGCGGCGGCCTCGGCTTCGGCGGCGCGTAGGGCCGGGTCGGCCGCGTCGTAGAGCATCTTGTCGAACATGACGGCGTAGTGGCCGGGGTGGTCGAGGGCGAACTGCACATAAGCCCTTGCCGCGTAGGCGAATTCAGGTTTGGCTTCGTGGAGAGCGCCAGCCAGGAGGGTGAAGCCCTCCGTCGCGAGGGCGGTGAACAAACCCCGCCGATCGGTGAAGTGGTGCGCCGGCGCCGCGTGCGATACACCGGCGGCGCGGGCCAGCTCACGCAACGAGATGGTGTCGGCGCCGCGTTCGGCGACGAGCGCAGCCGCCTGCACCAGGATGACGGCCTTGAGGTCGCCGTGGTGATAGCTCTGCCTGGCCATGTCCGCATCCTATCTTGACAGTGTCAAGTTCCAGGATATCCTTCAATCTAGACGTCGACTAGATTATGGAGGCGCAGCCCATGGCCGTTCTTCTCGCTCTCGTGTTGGGCAGTTTGGCCGCGCGCGTAGCCGGCTGGTTCGGGGTCGGTTACGTCGACAGCTGGCCGAGCGCCATCGCGGTCGGCCTGGCCCTGATGTTCTTCATGACCGGCGTCGCGCACTTCACCCCGGGCATGCGGCGCGACATGATCGCGATCGTCCCACCGCGGCTGCCCTCGCCGGAACGTCTGGTGGCCATCACCGGCGTGCTCGAACTGCTCGGCGCTGTCGGGCTCCTGTTTCCGCCCACTCGCGTCGCGGCCGCGATCTGCCTGTTCCTGCTGATGCTGGCCATGTTCCCGGCCAACATCTACGCCGCGCAGATGCCCGACACCCCGCCGTCCATGACGGCGAATCTAGGTGTGCGCTCCGTCCAGGAGGTCGTCTACCTGGCCGCTGCCATATTTGTCGCGGTCCGCGGTGGCTAGCACCCAGGCGTACTGGAACGCGGCTTCTTTCCAGCGTTCGTAACGCCCACTGGTGCCGCCGTGCCCGGCGGCCATCTCGGTCTTGAGCAGGACGGGATGGTCGTCGGTCTTGGTGCTGCGCAGCGCGGCAACCCATTTCGCCGGTTCGACGTAGTACACGCGGGTGTCGTTGAGCGACGTCATCGCCAGGATCGCCGGGTAGTCCTGGGCCGTCACGTTCTCGTACGGCGTGTAGGACTTCATGTAGTCGTAGACGTCCTTGTCCGCCAACGGATTACCCCACTCGTCCCACTCGGTGACGGTGAGCGGCAACGACGGATCGAGGATGGTGGTCAGGGCGTCGACGAAGGGCACCTGCGCCAGGATCCCGGCGAACAGCTGCGGCGCCATGTTGGCGACCGCACCCATCAGCAGGCCACCGGCACTGCCGCCGAGGGCCACGAGATTCTCCGGCCGGGTGACGCCGGTGGCGATGAGATGCTCTGCGGCACTTATGAAGTCGGTGAAGGAGTTCTTCTTCTCCAGCAGCTTGCCGTGCTCGTACCAACCGCGTCCCAACTCGCCGCCGCCACGCACATGCGCGATGACGAACACCACGCCGCGGTCCAGCAGCGACAGTCGCGCGATCGAGAAGCGCGGGTCCTCGCAGGACTCGTAGGCGCCGTAGCCGTACAGCAGCGCCGGCGCCGGCGTCGGCGCGCCCGCCCGCTGGATGATCGACAGCGGCACCTTCGTGCCGTCGGCCGCCACGGCCCAGTCCCGGCGCTCGAGATAGTCCTGCGGCCGGTAGTCACCGAGAACCGGCTGCTCGCGCAACAGGATTCGTTCCCCGGTGGCCAGGTCCAGGTCATAGATCCGCACCGGGATGACGAACGACGTCGCCCCCACCCGCAGCCGCGGCGACGACCAGTTCGGGTTGCCCGAGAGGCCGACCGACATCAGTTCCGACTCGAAGGCGATCTCCTGGGTGTCGCCGTAGTTGCCGTCGGAATCGAAGGGCCACAGCTGAATCCGCGGCAAGGCTTCGCGGCGATAACTGACCACCAACTGGTCGGCGAACGCGTCGACACCATCGAGGCGCACGTCGTCGCGGTGCTCGATGAGCGTGCGGGCGCCCTCGAGGCCGGCCAGCGGGGCAGCGGACACCGGCACATCCACGAGGGTGAAGTTCTCGGCGCCGTCGTTGTGCAGGATCAGGAACCGATCCTCGCCGCCGACCACCGCGTGCTCGACCGAGTACTCCACGGAATCCTTGCGCGGCAACACGACCGTGAACTCGGCCTTGGAATCGCGCGCGTCGGCGTAGCGCACCTCGGAGGTGACCGCGCTGCCGGCCGCGATGAAGATGTACTTGTCACTGCGGGTGCGGCCCACGCCCACCCAGAACCGCTCGTCGGATTCGTGGTGCACCTTCTCGCCCGGCAGCCCGGAGCCCAGGCGGTGTCGCCAGACGGTGTCGGGCCGCCAGGCCTCGTCGACCGTGACGTAGTAGAGCGTCCGGTTGTCGGCCGCCCAGGTGCCGCCCGCGCCGATGCCGGTGATCCGGTCGTCGTACAGCTCACCCGTGCGTAAATCCTTGAACTTCAACGTGTATCGCTCGTCGCCGACGGTGTCGACGGAGAACGCCAGGATGTTGGCGTCGACACTGACGGTGGCCGCGCCGAGAGAGAAGAAGTCATGCCCCTCGGCCTCGACGTTCTCGTCCAGCAACACCTGCTCGCCGGGGACCTCGGTGTGCTCGTCGAGCTGCGGCGGGGTCCAGTCGTCGGGATCGCTGATGGGGCACCGGCAATGCACGCTGTACTGCTTGCCCTCGAAGCTGCGGGCGTAGTACCACCAGTCGCCGCGACGGGTCGGCACCGACAGGTCGGTCTCTTTGGTACGGGCCTTGATCTCGTCGAAGATCTTCTGCCGCAACGGTTCCAGTGGTGCGGTGATCTCCTCGGTGTAGGCGTTCTCCGCGTTCAGGAGTGCGAGCACCTCGGGATCGTTCTTGTCGCGCATCCACTCGTACGGGTCGATGAACACGTCGCCGTGGTGTTCGCGGCGATGCTCGACCTTCTTGGCGATCGGCGGGGTGCTCACGCGCCGACCCAATCGGCAAAGCGGCGGCCCGAAATCCGTTCGTACGCTTCGATGTATCGCGCCCGGGTGGCCTCGACGATGTCGTCGGGCAACGGCGGGGGCGGGGTGTCACCGGCGCGGTCCCAGCCGGAGTCCGGGCCGGTCAGCCAGTTCCGGACGAACTGCTTGTCGAAGCTGGGCTGCACCACACCTTCGGTGTAGCCCTCGACCGGCCAGTACCGCGACGAGTCCGGTGTCAGCACCTCGTCGGCCAGCACCAGCCCGCCGTCGGCATCGACTCCGAACTCGAACTTGGTGTCCGCCAAGATGATTCCCTTGGTCAGCGCGTGCGCGGCGGCGGCGCTGTAAACCTTCAGGGTCTCGTCACGCAGCTGCTCGGCCCGCTCGGCGCCGACGAGCTTCACGACGGCATCGAACGCGATGTTCTCGTCGTGTGCCCCGATCTCGGCCTTGGTCGCCGGCGTGAACAGCGGCTCACCGAACCGACTGGCCTCTGTCAGGCCCTCGGGTAGCGCGATGCCGCACACCTGGCCCGTCTTGCGGTAGTCGATGAGCCCCGAACCGGTCAGGTAGCCGCGCGCCACGCACTCGACCGGCATCATGTCCAGGCTGCGCACCACCAGAGCGCGGCCCAGCACCTCGGCGGGGATGCGGTCGTCATCGGCCGGGCCGGCGAGGTGATTGGCGGTGCCCAGCTGCTCGGCCAGATAGTCGAAGAAGAAAACGCTCATTGCGGTCAGCACGCGGCCCTTGTCCGGGATCTCGCTGTCGAGGACGTAGTCGAAAGCCGAAATCCGGTCCGATGCGACGAACAGCAGGTGGTCGTCGTCGATGCGGTACAGGTCGCGAACCTTGCCGCTGGTCAGATGCCGGTAGTCGGACAAAGCTGGGCGCATCGGACCACCCTATCTGTTGGGATGGTCGGTATGAGTTCGCGCTATGTGCCCTACGCCCGGACGCCGGGCCGGTTGCTTGCCCAGCTGACCAGCGACGTCGTCGCGCTGGTGTGGTTCGTCATCTGGATCTCCGTCGGCGTCGCGGTGCACAGCGCGATCGCCACCATCGCCGACGTCGGGCGTCAGGTGCACGACGGTGCCGACGGTGTCGCGGACAGCCTGGCCTCTGCCGGCCACAACGCCGACGGCATTCCCCTGATCGGGAAGGCGTTCGGGACCCCGTTGCGGTCGGCGGGCCACGCCGCGGTCGACATCGCGGGCGCGGGCGACAGCCTGAACAGCACCGCGAGCTGGCTGGCCTGGGTACTTGCACTGGCAGTGGCGCTACCGCCCATCCTCGCCGTGGCAATGCCGTGGCTGGCACTGCGGATCCGGTTCTTCCGCCGCAAGTGGACCGCGGTGACGCTCGCGTCGACCGACGCCGGCGAGCAGCTGCTGGCGTTCCGGGCGCTGGCCAACCGGCCGTTGGCAAAGCTGACCGAGGTTTCCGACGACCCGGTGACCGCCTGGCGTACCCACGACCCCGTCACGATCCGGAAGCTGGCGGCTCTGGAGTTGCGGTCTGCCGGGCTGCGCCCGGCCCGCCCCACGTCGTCCTGAGGGAAATTGCCGACATTTCGTGGGCGTTTGCTCTTGCATTGCCGCTGAGTCGTTGCTTCACTGTATGCCGCCGGCAATATATTTGAGGACTTCTCTGGCTGATCGCTCCAGAAGCGCGGGCGCCGCCAGACCGCGAACTCCTGCCCGGCTACTCGCTGCTCTACCGATCGTTGCTGCCCAATCGATCGTTCCAGCAGTTCTCTACCCATCAATTTGGGTGTCTTACCCATCCAACTGAAACCTGGCAACGAATACCAGTTTGTCGTGCTCGTGAACCGTGCGGGCACCACAGACGTGTACAGGGCACAGCACTTCCCTACGAGCCGTCAATGTTGCCGGCTCCTCAGGTGTGCGCGTGATCAGCATTTCTCTGGCCGTTGGGCCGGGAGAGGAAGCCATGGCAGAAAAACTCAAACCGCATTTTGCGGACGTCCAGGCGCATTACGACCTGTCAGATGATTTCTTCAGACTGTTTCTGGATCCGAGCCAGACCTACAGTTGTGCATATTTCGAGCGCGACGACATGACGCTGGAACAGGCCCAATTGGCGAAGATCGACCTCGCGTTGGGCAAGCTGGGCCTCGAGCCCGGCATGACACTGCTCGACGTCGGCTGCGGCTGGGGCGCGACGATGCGGCGCGCGATCGAGAAGTACGACGTCAACGTCGTCGGGCTGACACTGTCGAAAAACCAAGCCGCATATGTCAATCACGTGCTCGACGGCGTGGACACCACACGTTCGCGCCGCGTGTACCTCGAAGGCTGGGAACAGTTCGACGAAACGGTCGACCGCATTGTGTCCATCGGCGCGTTCGAGCATTTCGGCCATGATCGCTATCCGGCGTTCTTTCAGATGGCCTATGACGCGTTGCCGTCCGATGGCGTCATGCTGCTGCACACCATTTGCGGCATCGACCCGCGCCGGGCCGAGGAAATGGGCATTCCGTTGACGTTCGCGTTGGCCAGATTTGTGAAGTTCATCGTGACCGAGATCTTCCCCGGTGGCCGTCTGCCGTCCATCGAGATGGTTGAAAACCTCTCCACCGCAGCCGGATTCCGCGTCACCCGCGTGCAGTCACTGCAGCCGCACTATGCGAAAACCCTCGACCACTGGGCCGAGGCACTGGAGGCGCACCGCGACGAGGCCATCGCGATCCAGTCGGTGGAGGTCTACGACCGGTACATGAAATATCTGACCGGTTGCGCCGACATGTTCCACCGCCGCCAGGTGGACGTCAATCAATTCACCCTGCAGAAGTAGCAGACCAACCACAGCCTGTCCCCAGACCGCAATCACAAAGACGCGGCGTTGCGCCGCGTTGGAAAGCACGGATCCATGCCTGCTGGTTCCCAAGAAGAAATGCGTCCACATTTCGAAGAGATTCAAGCCCACTACGACCTGTCGGACGATTTCTTCGCCCTGTTCCAAGACCCGTCGCGCACCTACAGCTGCGCGTACTTCGAGCCTCCGACCCTGACCCTTGAGGAAGCGCAGCTCGCCAAGATCGACCTCAACCTCGACAAGCTCGACCTCAAACCGGGAATGACGTTGTTGGACATCGGTTGTGGCTGGGGCGCGACCGCAAGACGAGCAGTCGAGAAGTACGACGTCAACGTCATCGGGTTGACGCTGTCGAAGAACCAGAGGGCATTCACTCAACAACTGCTGGACGACATCGGCAGCGACCGGACCCGCCGGGTCCTCCTACAGGGCTGGGAACAATTCGACGAGCCCGTCGACCGGATCGTGTCCATCGAAGCCTTCGAGCATTTCGGGTTCGAGCGCTATCCGGATTTCTTCAAGAAGTGTTTCGACATCCTTCCGGCCGACGGTCGGATGACGATCCAGAGCAGCGTCGGCTTCCATCCGTACCAGTTGAACGCGGACGGTAAGAAAGTCACCTTCGAAACCGCACGCTTCATCAAATTCATCGTCACCGAAATCTTCCCCGGCGGGCGGATTCCGACGACGGACATGATGATCGAGCACGGCGAACGGGCCGGTTTCGTCGTCCCCGAGGCCATATCCCTACGGCCGCACTACATCCGGACGCTCAAGACCTGGGGCGACGCACTCGAGGCCAACCACGCGAAAGCTGTTGAGGTCCAATCAGAAGAGGTGTACCAGCGCTTCATGAGATATCTGCGCGGGTGCGAACGATACTTCACCGAAGGACTGCTCGACGTCACGCTCGCCAGTTATCACAAGCGCAGCGCCTAGGTAAACGTGCGACCGGCCCCGGGCGGGCCGGTTGCACGTCAAATACGTTGATGCACAGCGCTTTTGCCCACCCCTACGATTCGGGACCCGGCCCCGCCGAATGCGGCGAGGTTTCAGGGTCGGACCATTGCTCCCAGAACAGCAGCCTCGCCCGCACCGACGGATTGCTGACGGCATCGAGCGTGCGCACCCCGGCGGCCGCGATCGCAGGCACACCGACCAGCCGGTGGAACCATCGACCGCGGCGATATTCCTTGCCCCATGCCGCTTCCACTCGCTGGGTGTAGTTGGTGAAATCGTCTGGCCCACCGTTGGTCAGCGCCGCGATGGCGCATTCACCGGCCGCCAGTCCGGATTGCAACCCCTTGGAGATCCCTGCGCCTGAAGCCGGCCGCGCCGCGCCGAGCGCGTCGCCGGCGAACAGGACACCGGGTCGCCACGGCGGCCACGCCGTGAATCCCATCGGTAGCCGCCACGCCCGTACCGCCTTCGCTTTCATCAACTCGCCGATCGACGGTAGCTGCCACTCTTGGGGTAGTCCGGCCAGGAACTCACCAAGCAACTGCGTCGCGTTGATCTGCTGCCACTTCTTGTAGCTGTTCACATACCCGAGACCGATGTTCACCCGGCCCCCGCCGAGTGGGAAAACCCAGCCATAACCCGGCAGTTGATCGCCGCGGAATCTCAGTTGTAAGTGCACATCGAGCGAGTCGACATCCGGTCGATTGGCGGACATCTCGGCCCGGATCGCGATCGCGGCGTAACCGTTGTGCTGCGAGACGAGATTCAGGGCCCGCTTGATCGGCGAATGGGCGCCGTCTGCGGCAATCACCGCATCAGCTGCGACCCGTTCGCCGCTTTTGAGCACCACTCCTGCCACGCGCCCACCGTCATCGAGAATCGGTCCGGCGACCTCGGTGCCGCGGCGCACCTCGGCGCCGCAGAACTCGGCCCGGTCGAGCAGCATCAAGTCGAGATCCAGTCGGCGCGCCACGTGACCGTGATCAGGCATCCCCGGGCGGTCCGGGAATGCCAGGTCCCAGCGGCTCGGACTGTAGACGGTGGCCCGATTCACGCGGTGGAACTTCGCGACCTGCTCAGCGAGTCCCATCTTCTGGATGTAGCTGACGGCCCGCGGTGTCAGGCCATCACCACACGGCTTGTCTCGGGGGAACTCAGCCTTGTCCAGCAACAGCACGCGAGCCCCTGCCTGCGCCGCCTGCCATGCGGCCGCCGACCCTGCCGGGCCGCCGCCCACTATCGCCACGTCAAATCGCTGCGTCATCTGGTTTCACTCTCGTCCGACGCCCGAGCCACCACGCTGCGGGTCGCAGGAGGGGTTCGGAGCCAGGGGCGGCCCGGATGGGTGCGGCAGCGAATTCGGTGTCTTCGGGTACACGAGTCTGGCCGTTCCCTCCCTTCAGTCGAATCACGTTGGCGGACAATCCTGATTCCATCCGCCCGCGGACCCATCCAAAAGCACCGGGGCTCCGAATCAGTAAACAAAGAACAAACCACCGCGGCAGTCGTCCGCACTGAGGAGACCCGGATGCAACACCCTCGCTATCCACACATCGCGGCCGCCGGCCTGTCGATTGTCGCCGTCATCGGCCTATCAGCGTGTTCGGACGCCGGCACCAAGTCGGCATCCTCAGCTGCGCCGAGTACGAACATGGCTTCTATGCCAAGTGCTGCCTCGGCAGTGACATCGGCCCCACCCGACACGGCACTCGTGGGCACTGGTTGCCAGGCTTACGCACAGCAGGTCCCCACTGGGCCGGGTTCGGTCGCCGGGATGGGGTTGCACCCGGTCGCGACGGCAGCCTCCGACAATCCGATGCTGACCACGCTGACGGCGGCACTGTCGGGCAAGCTGAACCCAAACGTCAACCTGGTCGCGACTCTGAACAATGGCGAGTACACCGTTTTCGCGCCCACCGACGATGCCTTCAAGAAGCTGCCGGCAGCGACTCTGGACTCACTCAAGACGGACTCCGCCACCCTGACCAGGATCCTCACGTATCACGTTGTGCAAGGCCAACTCTCGCCTGCGGCGGTGGCCGGAACCCACACCACCCTCGAGAGCTCGCCGGTGAGCGTCACCGGCGACGGCGCAGGTCTGAAAGTCAATGACGCCGCGCTGGTGTGCGGCGGAGTCAAGACCGCGAATGCCACGGTGTACATGATCGATTCGGTCCTGATGCCGCCGACCTGACGGAATCACACCGCGATTCGGTACTGATCAGCCGAAGCCGCAGCCATTAAATCGATATCCGTTGCACTTCAAGGCTTTTCATAATCGACTGAATCCAGTCCCACCGCCAGGAAGGAACCTCATGGCGCCGAAACTTCAACCCCATTTCGCGGACGTTCAAGCCCACTACGACCTGTCCGACGACTTCTTCAGACTGTTCCTGGACCCCAGCCAGACCTACAGCTGCGCATACTTCGAGCGCGACGACATGACGCTCGAACAAGCCCAAACAGCCAAGATCGACCTCGCCCTCGGAAAACTCGGCCTCACACCGGGAATGACGCTGCTCGACGTCGGCTGCGGCTGGGGTGCCACCATGTGCCGCGCCATCGAGAAGTACGACGTGAACGTCGTCGGCCTCACCTTGTCCAGAAACCAGGCCACCCACGTCGAGCGGCTCTTCGACGACATGGACACCACCCGCTCCCGTCGCGTCCTCCTCGGAGGCTGGGAGCAATACGACGGAACAGTCGACCGGATCGTGTCGATCGGCGCCTTCGAACATTTCGGTCACGAACGCTATCCGGCGTTCTTCCAGATGGCATACGACGCCCTCCCGCCCGACGGCGTCATGCTGCTGCACACCATCTGCACCACCGATCCGCGTTACACGAACCTGCCCGTGACGATTGACCTCCTGCGGTTCGTCAAGTTCATCATGACCGAGATTTTCCCGGGCGGCCGACTGCCGTCCGCCCCGATGGTCCGTCAGCACGCCGCGGCGGCCGGATTCAAGGTGACTCGTGTCCAGTCATTGCAGCCGCACTACGCGAAAACCCTCGACCTCTGGGCCGAAGCCCTGGAATCACACCGCGACGAAGCCATCGCAGTGCAATCGGTCGAGGTCTACGACCGGTATATGAAATACCTGACCGGGTGTGCGAAGTTGTTCCGGCTGCGCCAGGTCGACGTCAATCAATTCACCCTCGAAAAGTCGTGATTTGTGCACGATTTTCCGCGCCACCCGCGGATTTTCGTGCACAAATCACGACAGGGACACCCAGAGGTGCCGGAGGCCGGTGTGCCGGTTGCTGCGGGTCCATTCGGGCGGCTCGACCACCTGGATGTCGGGGAACCGGGTGAGCAGCTCCTCGAACAGCACCCGCAGCTCCAGCCGCGCCAGGTTGGCTCCCAGGCAGTAGTGCAGTCCCTGCCCGAATCCCAAGTGTGGGTTGGGCTTCCGGGTCACGTCGAACGTCATGGGGTCGGCGAACACCAGCTCGTCACGGTTGGCCGAACCTTCCCACACGACCACCTTCTGTCCCGCCTCGATATCGCAGCCGCCGAGCGACACGGCACACGTGGCGGTGCGCCGCTTGGACGGCGACGGTGACGTCCAGCGCACCATCTCCTCGATCGCCGACGGCAGCAGCGACAGGTCGGCGCGTAGCAGCGCCAGCTGAGATGGGTTCTCGCACAGGGCCAAAAGCCCGCCGGCCACCGAGTTCCGGGTGGTCTCGGCGCCCGCA
The DNA here is from genome assembly GCF_039668335.1 of Mycobacterium sp. SM3041. Taxonomy (NCBI): domain Bacteria; kingdom Bacillati; phylum Actinomycetota; class Actinomycetes; order Mycobacteriales; family Mycobacteriaceae; genus Mycobacterium; species Mycobacterium sp. SM3041. The sequence continues at coordinate 57,762 of NZ_JAYXBQ010000017.1, forward strand.
CTGAACAGTAGGTTGAAGAACAGGTACACCTCGAGATCGGATACCCCCTCGGCGTTGGCCACCACCGACAGCATGTCGTCGGTCGGCTCGGCTCGCTTGGCAGCGATCAGCTCCATGCCGAAGTTGTACATCCGGGAGCCGGCTTCCTCCACGGACAACCGGGTGATGGCGGCCTTGCGCGAGCCGCCGAAATCGAAGCTCGGCTCGATGGCCTCGAACAGCCAATGTCGTTGCGACTCAGGGATGCCCATCAGGATGCAGATCATCTGCATGGGCAGCTCGGCGGCGATGTCGACCAGGAAGTCGAACGGCACCCCCGGCGACACCGCGTCGAGCAGGGCCTGGCTGCGCGCGCGAAGGTCGTCCTCGACCCGCGCGATCATCCGCGGCGTCAGCCCCGACGACACCAGCCGCCGAATCTCCGCGTGCCGCGGGTCGTCCATCATGTTCAGCACCTGGCCGGCGATCGACAGGTCCTGGATCAGCGTCCCGCCGAACGGGCGTACACCGCCCGTCACCGACGAGTATGTGACCGGATCACGCAGCACCGCAAGGATTTCCGCATGTGTGGCGACCGACCAGAAGCCTTCGCCGTCCGGGGTGTTCTCGGTCGGCTCGTGCCAGTACACCGGAGCTTCCGCGCGGTGCCGTGCGAACAACTCGTGCGGGAAGCCCGACGCGAAGTTGTCGAGGTCGGTCAGGTCAACCCCGGCCAAGCTTCCCGCCAAGGTCACAGGATGGCGCCCGAGGTGTACTTGGCCGCTTCCGGGTACTGCGCGACCAGACGGTCCACCGCCGCGACGACGGCGTCGACCTGGTCACCGGCGGCGCCGCTGAACGCCTGCTTGTCGGCCAGCGCCGCATCGAGCTCGACGCGGTCCAGCGGGAGGCGCGAGTCGGCTGCCAGCCGGTCCAGAAGGTCTGGCTCCAAACCCTTTTCGCGCATCGCGAGCGCGACGGCGACGGCGTGCTCCTTGATGACCTCGTGCGCGGTCTCGCGGCCGACGCCGGCGCGCACCGCCGCCATCAGGATGCGGGTCGTCGCCAGGAACGGCAGGTAGCGGTCCAGCTCGCGCTGGATCACGGCCGGGTAGGCGCCGAACTCGTCGAGCACCGTCAGGAACGTCTCGGTCTGTCCGTCGATGGCGAAGAACGCATCGGGCAGCGCGACGCGGCGCACCACCGAGCAGAAGACGTCGCCTTCATTCCATTGCGCCCCAGCCAGTTCCGCGGCCATGGAGCCGTAACCACGAAGGACGACCTGCAGGCCGTTGACGCGCTCGCACGAGCGGGTGTTCATCTTGTGCGGCATGGCCGACGAGCCGACCTGCCCGGGCGCGAAGCCCTCGGTGGCCAGTTCGTGGCCGGCCATCAGCCGGATGGTGTGCGCGAACGACGACGGGCCGGCGCCCAGCTGCACCAGCGCGGACAGCACGTCGTGGTCCAGCGACCGCGGGTACACCTGCCCGACGGAGGTGAAAACCTCGGTGAATCCCAGGAATTCCGCAACCCGGCGCTCCAGGTCGGCCAACCGCGAGGCGTCACCGCCGAACAGATCCAGCATGTCCTGCGCGGTGCCCATCGGGCCCTTGATGCCGCGCAGCGGGTAGCGGTCGATCAGCTCCCGCAGCCGGGTCAGCGCGACCAGGGTCTCCTCGGCGGCCGAGGCGAATCGCTTGCCGAGGGTGGTGGCCTGCGCCGCGACGTTGTGCGAGCGGCCGGCCATCACCAGGTCGCGGTACAGCGCGGCGCGCTCGGCGAGCCGGGCCACCACCGCGACGCCGTGCGAGAACACCAGTTCCAGCGACTGCCGGATCTGCAGCTGCTCGACGTTCTCGGTGAGGTCGCGGCTCGTCATGCCCTTGTGGACGTGCTCGTGGCCGGCCAGCGCGTTGAACTCTTCGATGCGCGCCTTGACGTCGTGCCGGGTGACGCGTTCGCGCGCGGCGATGGAATCCAGGTCGACCTGGTCCAGCACCCGCTCGTAGTCCTCAACGACGCCGGACGGCACGGCCACGCCCAGTTCGGACTGCGCGCGCAGCACGGCCAGCCACAGCCGGCGTTCGGCGACGATCTTGTTCTCCGGCGACCAGATGGCCACCATCTCGTCGCTGGCGTAACGATTGGCCAGCACGTTGGGGATGCTCACGGGACTACAGCCTACTAAGCCCGCTTATAGGGCGACCCGGCGTTCTTGGTCGAAGGGCGCCAAGACGTCGATGACGTCCACGAGGGTCGCCCGGGCCGTCGCGCGCGGGCCGTCGCCGTCACTCACCATCGACGCCACCACCGCGCCGTCGACGGCACAGACCAGGGCCGTGAGCAGTTCGGCCCGCACCGAGCGCCCGGACCGTTCCACCACCTCGATGACGGCATCGGACCGCTGCTTGAGGATGCGTCGCTGCACGTCACGCAGCCCGGGCTGGCGGGCGCAGGCGATGTACCGCTCGTAGCGGGAAATCAACTGGTCGGACGCCCGGTTACCGTCACCGACCAGCAGATCGACCAGTAGATCCGCCGTCGCGTCCGCGCCGCGGCGGCGTCGCGACAACGCCGAGACGCGCATGCGCAGCTGCTGAGATTCCGATTCTCCGACGTGCTCGACCGCCTTTTCGATCAGGTCGTCGAGGGACGAGAAGTAGTACGTCGTGGAGGCCAGCGGCAGCCCGGCCCGCTGCGCCACGGCGCGGTGCCGGACGGCGTCGAAGCCGCCCTCACACAGCAGCTCGGCGGCAGCGCTGACCAGCGCATACCGTCGCCGTTCCCCCTTTGGGGTGACTGCTGTCATCACCCTGTAAATGCTGCCAGGAATGGTCACGCGGCGATCACGATTTCACGTAATCCATTAGGCATTACTCAGGAATGACGGGCTGCGGCCGATGGCATGATGGCGGCCATGGCAGAGCTGAGCCGACGCGCCGTCCTCCGTCTCGGAGCCGGCGCCGCCGCAGGGGCCGCCGGCGCATTCGCGTTGGGGTCGACGTCGGGCCGCCCGACCGTCACCGCGACCCCGGTGACCATGACGAGCGTCGGGGTGCCGCTGGCGCCACCCCCGGCCGTCGCGGATCCGGCACCGACCTACGTGACGGGTTCCTTCGTCTCGCAGGCCCGCGGCGGCATCTCCACCAACTGGGCCATCGCCCGCCCGCCGGGCCAGACGGCCCCGCTGAGGCCCGTGATCGCGCTGCACGGCAAAGGCAGCGACGCCGCGACGGTGATGGCCGGCGGCGTCGAACAGGGGCTGGCGCAGGCCGTCGCCGCGGGACTGCCGCCGTTCGCGGTCGTGGCCGTCGACGGCGGTGGCGGCTACTGGCACAAGCGGGCTTCGGGCGAGGATTCGGGCGCCATGGTGCTCGACGAGCTGATCCCGATGCTGGCCGCGCAGGGCCTCGACACCTCGCGGGTGGGTTTCCTGGGCTGGTCGATGGGTGGCTACGGCGCGCTGCTGCTGGGCGGGCGGCTGGGCGCGGCCCGCACCGCGGCGATCTGCGCCGTCAGCCCGGCGCTCTGGACGTCATCGGGAGCGACGGCCCCGGGCGCGTTCGACGGCGCGGCCGACTACGCCGCCAACTCGGTGTGGGGGCTGCCCGGGCTGGCCGGTATCCCCATCCGGATCGACTGCGGTGACAGCGATCCGTTCTACTCGGCGACCAAGCAGTTCATCGCACAGCTGCCGAACGGCGCCGCGGGCGGCTTCTCCCCCGGCGGACACGACGCGTCGTTCTGGAGCGCACAGCTGCCGGCCGAGATCTCCTGGCTCGCCCCGCTCCTCGTCCAGTGATTTGTGCACGAAAATCCGCGGTCACCGCGGAAAATCGTGCACAAATCCCGGTTAGAGCGAGATGCGGCCTTCGGCGGCGGCGAGGCCGATGTCGGTCCGGAAGTGGCTGCCCGGCAGGCGAATCGACTCGATGATGCGGTAGGCCTCGGCCCGCGCGGCCGCCAGATCCGCGCCGGTGCCGACCACCGACAGCACCCGGCCGCCGGAGGAGACGACGCTGCCGTCATCGCGGCGACTGGTGCCGGCGTGCAGCACGCCGGCCGTCTCCGATCCGGTGATGACGTCCCCGACGCGGGGGCGGCCCGGGTAGTTCTCGGCAGCTACGACGACAGTGACGGCCGACCCGTCCTGCCACTGCAGCGCACCGACTGAGTCCAGGGTCCCGGTGGCGGCGGCGTTCAGCAGCGTGCCGAGCGGCGTCTCCAGCAGTGCCAGCACCGCCTGGGTCTCGGGATCTCCGAAGCGGCAGTTGAATTCGACGACGGCCGGGCCGTTCGACGTGATGGCCAGGCCGGCGTACAGCAGGCCCGAGAAGGAGCTGTCGCGCCGAACCAGTTCCGCGGCAACGGGTTTGACGACCTCGTCGACGATCTGGTCGACGACCGCGGCGGGCAGCCACGGCAGCGGTGTGTAGGCGCCCATGCCGCCGGTGTTGGGTCCGCTGTCGTTGTCGCCGACGCGCTTGAAGTCCTGCGCGGGCAGCAGCGGCACCACGGTCTCACCGTCGACGACGCAGAACAGCGACACCTCGGGCCCGTCGAGGAACGACTCGAGCAGCACCGGGTGGCCGGATTCGAGCAGTTCGGCGGCGTGCGCGCGGGCGGCCTCCCGATCGGCGGAGACGACGACGCCCTTGCCGGCGGCCAGACCGTCGTCCTTGACGACCCAGGCCTGCTGACCGGCGGGCGGACCGAAGCGGTCCAGGGCCGCGTCGAGGTGGGCGGGGTTGTCGACGATCTCGCTGGTCGCGGTGCGAACGCCGGCCGCGGCCATGACGTCCTTGGCGAACGCCTTGGAGCCTTCGATGCGGGCGGCGTCCTTGGAGGGCCCGAAGGTTGCGATGCCGGCCGCGCGCAGCGCGTCGGCCACACCCAGCACCAGCGGCACCTCAGGGCCGATCACGACCAGGTCGGCGGCGAGCTTCTTGGCCAGCGCGAGCACCTCGTCGGCGGCGGTGATGTCGACGTCGTGCTGCTCGGCGACGGCGGAGGTACCGGCATTGCCGGGAGCGACGGCCAGGTAGTCCACCTGGGGGTCGCGGCTCAGGGCGAGCAGCAGGGCATGTTCACGGGCACCGGAGCCGATCACGAGGACGCGCACAGCCACACCCTAGTAGCTGGTGGGCTCGTCCTAAACTGGGCAGGCCCGACGCACGCGAGGAGGTCCGCACCGGTGGAGCCGCTGGATGCCTTCCTACTGATGTGGGAGCGGGCCCGCGCCACCTTCGGCGAGGGCGTTCCGCACGACCGCTCCGAGTTCGACAAGAGCGAGCAACTGCGCGCGCTCCAGGAGCAGGTGCAGGCCGCGGGTCCCGGTTCGCACTGGACCGGCGGCGCGGCCGACCGCTACGCCGACGCCAATGCCAAACACGCCCAGGCCCTCGGCCGGCTGGCCGACCTCGACAAGCGCGTGGGCGACGAACTCGAGCGGTCCGCGGACGTGGTCAACGGCGGCCGCCGCGAACTCGACGCACTCAAACACTGGGTGACCGACCTCGCCGACGAAGCCAAGAAAACCCCGACCGCCGCCGCCGACCACGCGCTGTGGTCGGCGATCGGCAAGGCCAGCGGCGACGTCGCCGACATCATCCAGCGCTCACACACCGACTTGTCGGGGGTCGCCGGCCGAATCCAGAGCCTCGACAGCGAGTTCGACGACTTCTGAGCGCAGAATCACCAACACCGGTATCGGCGCTGCGCCAGTGGCATTGGGCACTCGAGCTTTCTCGCCACAGCAGCAGGGTCAACGCGGACGTGCCGCGACGGTGCAGACAGACCGTTCTACCAAAGGTTCTGGCGATCTGGTCGCACGTTCGCGAACCGTCAGCCCCATTGCGGGCACTCCCGCCTACACCACCGTCAGCGGCAGGGACTTGCGTTCCTCGAAAACCCATGCCGCACCGCTGCTGACCTTGCACACCGAGACCTCGCCGAGTTCCTTTGCCGGCGTGTCGGTTTCGATGAACCTGACGGTCCAGTCGGTGGCATCGCCGGACACCTCGGCCCGCAGCAAGGGATTGACGGCTGTTGCGATCGCCTGCAGCGGCAGAGCGGACTCCGGGGAGACCAGCGTGATCCAGGCGCCGTCCTCGTGTGCGGGCGACGGGTGCACGTGCACCTCGTCGGCCGAAACGTCAACGGAGACATATGCGGCCGGGTTGAGCAGCGGATGCAGCTCCAATACCCGCAGGGCGCCGGCGGCATCGGCCGGCAACCCGAGCACCTGACGGATGCGCTCGGCCGCCACGCCGGAGATGCCGATCAGGGACTTGGTCCGGATGGACCGTTCCTTGTCGGCGTCGCCGTCGCAGCGGGCCCGCACGGCCAGCGCGAAAGACAGCACCAGCAGGTGCATCTGCAGACACACCTCGTCGGCGATGCGCACCAGCGCCGAGTGCGAGAACGCCGAGAAGTCGACGTCGCCCACCAGCGGGCCGGAGTAGTCGGCCTGGCCCTCGTCCGCGGGATCGATGTCGTCGAGCTCGCATCGGTAGGCATTGGTGGCGCCGATGATGTCGAGCTGCGGGATGAAACCGACCTCGGGATAGGACTCGTCGATGATGACGGTCCACGCGCACGCCGGGGTCCGGTCCGCGGGGACCCGCGGCGGCCGGTGGATGGGCCGCACCTGGCAGCGCCGGTTGGTCGCCAGCGCCGTCGCGTCGAACGTCGGGTCCTCGATGTCATGGCACATGCCGCGCACGTAATCGGGGCCCATGGGCTCGACGTCCATGAGAGCGCCACAGTGGTCCAGGTGGAATTCGCCGTGCCAGCGGTCGTGCACGGTGTACCGGAAGTCCATGAACTGCGGCGGCGCGCCGATGTCGAGCTGCAAGCCCTTGAAGATCGTGATGACGTCCACGCCTTCGTATTTCAGCGCCTTCTGCATCCGTTTGGTGTAGAGCGGGCTGGACCCGGCCCACTCCTCGATGGCGACCTGCAGCATCTCCTCACGGCCGAATTCGACGATGCACCAGGCCATTCCGGCGCGGTCGATGAGCTGGCCGATCAGCAGCAGCTCGGGCACCAGTGCCGCGAGCTCAGCACGCGACAGCGACGCGTACCTACTTGTCATCGAGCTCGCTCCCGGTGTTCATCTTGACGGCGGCATTGACGTTGGCCTTGCGGTCCTCGTCGAGGCCCTTCTCAGCGGCCTTGCGCCGCCTCGCGACCACCTTGGACACGGCGCCGTTGAACGCCGACCCGAGCGGAAAGCCGAGGTACTGCGTCAGGAAGATGCCGATGTCCTTGAGCTCGGCCTCGGTGAATTCCTCGTTGAGCAAGGCGGCGTTGATCTGAATCTCGGCGAGGTCCTGCGAGCCGACAGCGGTGACGCACGTGAACGTCATCAGGCGCTTCTCCCGCATCGACAGTCCGGGCTTGCTCCAGATGGTGCCGAACAGGTGATCCACGGTGAGGTCGAAGTACGGGTCGCCCTCGATGTTGGGCATCTCCCAGCCGTAGACCTCGTTCATCTTCGCCAGGCCCTTGGCGCGCAACTCGTCCATCAAGACTCCTTCACATGCGGTACGCCGAGACCCTCGGCGAGGTTGGCCAGCGCCAGCTCCGCAAGCGGAAGATCCACTCCCACAGCCGAACCCAGCCCCAGCGCCAGCGACAGGTCCTTCTCCGCCAGCCCGCGGGTGTGGACGAACATGTTGTAGAGGAAGTGATCTGGCGCCAGTGGTTTGGTGTCGTCGCGCGCCATGATCGCGCCGGGGCCACCCGACTGCGCATCACTGTGCCGCACCACGCGGCCCAGCTTCTGCAGGTCGATGCCCGACGCCTCAGCGAGCTTCTGCGCCTCACACGCGGCGGCAAAACCGATGAACGTCAGCATGTTCCGCGCCAGCTTCATCTTGGTTCCGGCGCCAGGTTCGCCGGCCCGCACGACCAATGACGCCCACTGCTTGAAGACGGGCTTGACCTTGTCGTAGGCCTCGTCGTCGGCGCCGACCATGACCGCCAGCTCACCCTTGCTCGCCGCATGGGCGCCCCCGCTGACGGGGGCGTCGACGATGTGAATCCCCTTGGGCCGCAACTGCTCGGCCAGCTCGACGGCTGTGGTCGGCTCGATGGTGGAGTGGATCGCGATCACCGTGCCGGGCGCGGCATGCTCGGCCAGCTGCGTCACGACGTCACGGACCTGCTCGTCGTTGAGCACGGTCACGCTGATGACGTCGGCCTTGGCCACCTCGGCGACGCTGCCGGCCAGGGTGGCGCCGAGCTCGGCGAACGGCGCCATGGACTCGGCACGGACGTCGAAAACGATGAGCCCGCCGGGCCATTCGGCCAGGCGCTTGGCCATGGGGGCGCCCTGGTTGCCCAGCCCGATATACCCCAGCTTCACGTCAGAACTCATGACCGGATGATCTGTCCACCGTCGACGTTGAAGATCTGCCCGGTGATCCAGCTGGCCTCGTCGGACAGCAGGAACAGGCACATGCCGGCGAGGTCTTCGGGGGTGCCCATGCGCGCCAGCGGCAGGGTCTGCACGATCTGCTTGACGATGGCCTGCGGCGTGGTGCTGCGGTTGGCCTCGGTGTCGATCGGGCCGGGCGCGATCGCGTTGATCCGGATGTTGCGCCAGCCCAGCTCGCGCGACAGCTGCTGCGTCAGGCCGTTGACCCCGACCTTGGCCAGACCGTAGAAGTTGGCGTAAACCCATGCCGCGGTGGAGGACTGGTTGACGATCGATCCGCCGCCCCGCTTCTCCATGTGCGGGAACACCGCGCGGGTACACACCAGCGCACCGTCGAGGTTGACGCTCATGAACTTGCGGTAGTAGTCCCAATCGACGGTCAGCAGACCGTCGAGCTTCATGCCGCCGAAGATCGCGGCGTTGTTCACGAGGTAGTCGATGCCGCCGAATTCCGCGACGGCCGCCGCGGCCATCTCGTTGGCCGAGTCGATGTCCGACACGTCGACCCGCACGGCCAGCGCCTTGCCGCCGTCGGCCTTGATGCCGGCGGCCACCTTCTCGGCGCCTTCGACATTGATGTCGGCGATGACGACCGCAGCGCCTTCCCGGGCCAGCGCCTCGGCGTAGACCTGGCCGATGCCGCCGCCCGCGCCGGTCACGATTGCGACCTTGTTCTCAAACCTGCTCATGATTTCCTCTCGAATAACGCTTGTCAGTCAACAGTTCTCGGCGACCAGGCCTATGTGGCCAGCGTGGCGATGCACTTGGTCTCCAGGTACTCCTCGAACCCGGCGATACCCATCTCTCGGCCGTTGCCGGACTGCTTGTAGCCGCCGAATGGTGCGTCGGCGGAGTACCAGACACCGCCGTTGACGTTGACGGTGCCGACGCGCAGCCGCGCCGCCACGCCGGCCGCCCGCTGCGGGTCGGCCGAGAACACCGTGCCGGACAGGCCGTACGGCGAGTCGTTGGCGATGCGGACGGCGTCATCGTCGCCGTCGTGGGCGATGACGGTGAGTACCGGCCCGAAGATCTCCTCGCGGGCGACGCGGGCCGAGTTGTCCAGTCCGGCAATGACGGTCGGCTCGATGAAGAAACCGGTGTCGCGGTCGGCCGGGCGGCCGCCACCGCACGCGAACATGCCGCCTTCGGCGATGGCGAGGTCGAGGTAGCTCTGCACCCGGTCGCGCTGGCGGGCCGAGATCACCGGTCCGCACACCGTGCGCGGGCTGGACGGATCGCCGGGTTTGATGCCGCCCATGGTGCCTGCCGCGGCCGCGACGGCCTCGTCGTAGCGGGCCCGCGGCACGACGAGCCGGGTGGTGATGGCGCAGCCCTGGCCGGCGTGCATCGATGCCGTGAACGCCGCCATGGCGCAGGCGCCGGCCACGTCGGCGTCGTCGAGAACCAGGAACGCCGACTTGCCACCGAGTTCCAGGAACACCTTCTTGATGGTCTCGGCGGCGTCGGTCATCACGGCGCGGCCGGTGACGGTCGAGCCGGTGAACGAAACCATGTCCACGTCAGCATGTTTCGACAACATGGCCCCGACGCCGTGGTCCCGGGAGGTCACGATGTTGATGGCACCCGCCGGGAAGTCGGTGTGCTGGGTGATCAGTTCGCCGAGCACCGCGGCGACCCATGGGGTGTCCGGTGCGGGCTTGAGGATCAGGGTGTTGCCCGCCGCGAGCGCCGGGCCGATCTTGGCCAGGTTGATCTGGTGCGGGAAGTTCCACGGCGTGATGGCGCCGACGACGCCGACGGCCTCCCGTGCGATGGTCCGGTTGGTCGGAATCCCCTGCGGCGTGGCATGTCCCAGATCGGTGGTCCACTGGTAGCTCTCCGCGGTGTCGGCGGCGAAGCTCAGGTCTTCGATCGGGCCGTCCAAATGCGCTCCGGCGGTGAGCATTCGGGGTGCGCCGACTTCGGAGATCGTCAGTTCACGCAATTCAGCACTGTGGTCGCGCATGGCCTGCTGCAGCTGCCGCAGGCACCGCACGCGAAGCTCCACGTTGGTGGACCAGTCGGTCTCGTCGAAAGTGCGACGGGCGGCGTCGATGGCGTCGACCATGTCGCCCACCGTGGCGTCGGCCGCCACGCCGAGGACTTCCTCGGTCGCGGGATTGACGGTCGGGAATGTGCCTCGCGAACCCGGCACCAATTTTCCGTCGATGAGAAGGCGACTTTCGCGATCACCCAGCAAGGTCATCTGCACTCCTGCCCACTGGACGATGTCCAGCGATGTGAATTTTTCGTTGGACAACTGTCCGACAATGCTCAGTCGAACCATAACCTCACGCGCCGTCGACTAGCAAGAGCCAGTCCGCATCAGCCGTCCATTTTCGCGGATAAACAGGCTTTTAACAGGCAATATCCGTACGCATCTTGCCTTCGCGGCAGACCGTCGGCTAACTTGGACATGTGTCCAGCGATGCAGTGGCCGCGCTCACAAGCGTCAGCCAAGAAGCGGACGACCAGCCGCGCAACCGCCGCCAAGAGGAAACCTTCCAGAAGGTTCTGGCCGCCGGTCGCGAAATGCTGCGAGAGTCCTCCTACGCCGACCTGACGGTGCGGGCCGTCGCCGCGCGCGCCAAGGTCGCGCCGGCAACCGCCTACACCTACTTCTCGTCCAAAAATCACCTCATCGCCGAGGTGTATCTGGACATGGTTCGGCAGGTGCCCTACTTCACCGACGTCAACCAGACGATGGCCAGCCGGGTCGAGCAGGCACTGCGCAGCCTCGCACTGGTCGTCGCAGACGAACCCGGGGTGGCCGCGGCGTGCACGACGGCCCTGCTGTCGGGCGACGACGAGACCGTCCGCAAGGTGCGCGACCGCATCGGTGGCGAAATCCACAAGCGCATTCGGTCAGCCGTCGGCCCCGACGCCGATCCGCGCCTGCTCTCGGCCCTGGAGATGACGTACTTCGGCGCGCTCGTCAACGCCGGCAGCGGCGCGTACACCTATCACCAGATCGCCGACCGGCTGGCCTACGTCGTCGGACTCATCGTGGGAGACAACGCATGACAGCCAATGTGGAGCTACTGATCGACCCCTACAGCTACGACTTCCACGAGGATCCGTACCCGTACTACCGGCGGCTGCGGGACGAGGCGCCGATCTACCGGAACGACAAACTCAACTTCTGGGCACTGTCCCGCCACGAGGACGTGCTGCGCGGTTTCCGGAACAGCACCGCCCTGTCCAACAAGCACGGCGTCTCGCTGGATCCGATCTCCCGCAACGCCGAAGCCCACCGCGTAATGTCCTTTCTGGCCCTTGATGATCCGGCGCACCTGCGGCTGCGCACCCTGGTGTCCAAGGGGTTCACCCCGCGGCGCATCCGTGAGCTGGAGGGACGGGTCACCGAGATCGCCGTCCAGCATCTCGACGAGGCGTTGCAGAACAACAGCTTTGACTACGTCGACGATTTCGCGGGCAAGCTGCCCATGGACGTCATCAGTGAGCTGATGGGCGTCCCGCAAGAAGACCGCGTGCGTATCCGCGCGCTCGCCGACGGTGTGATGCACCGCGAAGACGGGACGGCCGATGTGCCGCCGTCAGCCATGGCCGCATCGGGTGAGTTGCTGATGTACTACGCCGACATGGTCAAGCAGCGCCGCAAGAGTCTGTCCGATGATCTCACCTCGGCGCTGGTGGAGGCCGAGATCGACGGCGACAAGCTCACCGATGACGAGATCATGGCATTCCTGTTCCTGATGGTCATCGCCGGTAACGAGACCACCACGAAACTGCTTGCCAATGCGGCGTATTGGGGACACAAGAACCCCGGCCAGCTGGCGCAGGTGTTCGACGACCATGAGCTGATCTCGCCGTGGATCGAGGAGACGCTGCGCTACGACACGTCGAGCCAGCTGCTGGCCCGGGCCGTCGTCGAGGACCTCGAGTTCTACGGCACCACCGTGCCGGCGGGTGACGTACTGGTGCTGCTGGCCGGCTCGGCCAACCGCGACGAGCGGGTGTTCGACCAGCCGGACGAATACCGCATCGGCCGCGACATCGGTTCCAAGCTCGTGAGTTTCGGCAGCGGCGCCCATTTCTGCCTGGGCGCCCACCTGGCCCGGATGGAAGCCCGGGTCGCCCTGACCGAATTGTTCAAACGCATCCGGAGCTACGAGGTGGACGAGGACAACTCCGTCCGCGTCCACTCGAGTTCCGTACGCGGATTTGCCCACCTCCCGATGACAGTGAAGGCACGCTAAATGGCCCGTTTCGAACCACACCCCACCCGCAGGCCCGCCATCGTGGCCGGGGCCTCGTCGGGTATCGGCGCCGCGACGGCGACCGCACTCGCCGCGCGCGGCTTCCCGGTCGCTCTCGGCGCCCGCCGGGTGGAGAAGTGTCAGGAACTCGTCGACCAGATCAAAGCCGAAGGCGGAGAGGCGATCGCGCTGCCGCTGGACGTCACCGACAACGCATCGGTCGAAAATTTCGTCGCCAAGGCGACGGCCGCGCTCGGCGACATCGAGGTTCTGGTCACCGGCGCCGGAGACACCAACTTCGGCCGGTTGCACGAGATGACCACCGACGAGTTCGCCGAGCAGCTGCAGATTCACCTGGTCGGGGCCAACCGCATGGCGCGCGCCGTGCTCGACGGCATGGTGGAGCGCCGGCGTGGCGACCTGATCTTCGTCGGCTCCGACGTGGCATTGCGCCAACGTCCGCACATGGGCGCCTACGGCGCCGCGAAGGCCGGACTGGTCGCGATGGTGACCAACTTCCAGATGGAACTGGAAGGCACCGGCGTGCGCGCCTCGGTGGTGCACCCCGGCCCGACCATGACGTCCATGGGCTGGAGCCTGCCGGCCGAGAAAATCGGCCCGGCCCTGGAGGATTGGGCCAAGTGGGGCCAGGCCCGGCACAGCTACTTCCTGCGCGCGGCCGACCTGGCGCGCGCCATCACGTTCGTCGCCGAGACCCCGCGCGGTGGGTTCATCGCCAACATGGAACTGCAGCCCGAGGCGCCGCTCGCCGAAGCCAAGGAACGCCAGTCGCTCGCTCTGGGCGAGGAAGGAATGCCTGGACAATGACCATCACCAAAGAGGTACAACGGGTTTCGGGTGGCGCCGAGGAGCACGGCCATCTGGAGGAGTTCCGCACCGACCCGATCGGACTGATGCAGCGCGTGCGCGACGAGTGCGGTGACGTCGGCTGGTTCCAGCTCGCCGACAAGCAGGTGGTGTTGCTGACCGGAGCAGAGGCCAACGAGTTCTTCTTCCGCTCCACCGATAGCGAGCTCAACCAGGCCGAGGCCTACCCGTTCATGACACCGATCTTCGGCGAGGGCGTGGTGTTCGACGCCGACCCCGAACGTCGGGCCGAGATGCTGCACAACACCGCGTTGCGCGGTGAGCAGATGAAGGGCCACGCCGCGACCATCGAGCGCGAAGTCCGGCGGATGACCGAGAATTGGGGCGAATCAGGCGAAATCGACCTCCTGGAGTTCTTCTCCGAGCTCACCATCTACACCTCGACGGCCTGCCTCATCGGTCCGAAGTTCCGCAACCAGCTCGACTCCCGGTTCGCGAACTACTACCACCTGCTCGAGCGCGGCACCGATCCGCTCTGCTACGTCGACCCCTACCTGCCCATCGAGAGCTTCCGTATCCGCGACGAGGCCCGGGCCAACCTGGTGGAGCTGGTGCAGGAGGTCATGAACGGGCGAATTGCCAACCCGCCCAACGACAAGAGCGATCGCGACCTGCTCGACGTCCTGGTCTCGATCAAGGATCAAGAGGGCAACCACCGCTTCAGCGCCAACGAAGTCACCGGCATGTTCATCTCCCTGATGTTCGCCGGGCACCACACCAGCTCGGGCACGTCGTCGTGGACGCTGATCGAACTGCTGCGCCACCCCGATTTCTACGCCAAGGTCCAGCAGGAGCTGGATGACCTGTACAGCGACGGCCAGGAGGTGAGTTTCCATGCGCTGCGCCAGATTCCGAACCTGGACAATGCGCTCAAGGAGACGCTGCGCCTGCACCCGCCGCTCATCATCCTGATGCGCGTCGCGCAGGACGAGTTCGAGGTCGCCGAGCACCCGATCCACAAGGGTCAGATGGTGGCGGCGTCACCGGCGATCTCCAACCGGATTCCCGAGGACTTCCCCGACCCCGACGCCTTCAACCCCGACCGGTACGAGAAGCCTCGCCAGGAAGACCTGCTGAACCGGTGGACCTGGATTCCGTTCGGCGCCGGCAAGCACCGCTGCGTGGGGGCGGCCTTCGCACAGATGCAGATCAAGGCCATCTTCTCGGTTCTGTTGCGCGAGTACGAGTTCGAGATGGCGCAACCCCCGGAGAGCTACCAGAACGACCACTCCAAGATGGTCGTCCAGTTGGCCCGGCCCGCCACCGTCCGCTACCGGAAGCGGGATTCGGCGCGCAAGAGCGCAGCGACCGGGGAAGTTGACTGAGATGGGCAGTTATCGCGTTGAAGTCGACCGCGACCTGTGTCAGGGCCACGCCATGTGCGCCCTGGAGGCACCGGACTACTTCAACGTCCCCAAGCGCGGCACCGTCGAGATCCTCGACGAGACCCCACCCGACGACGCGCGCGACGAGATCGAGCGTGCTGTCGCCGAGTGCCCTACCCAAGCCCTGTTCATCCGCGAAACCAGCTGAAAACAAAGGACAAGACAATGACGTCATTCCCCCGCGCACAACTCGAAGAGTGGGTCGAGCGGTGGCTGCAGGTCAACCGTGACGCCGAGGCGGCCGGCGACTGGAAGCCCATGGCCGACTTCTACACCGAGGACGCCACCTACGGCTGGAACATCGGACCCAAAGAAGACGTGATGTGCCTCGGCAAGGCCGAAATTCGCGACATCGCTCTGGGTTTGGAGATGGAAGGCCTCGAAGGCTGGAAGTACCCGTACCAACGCGTGGTGATCGACGACAGGCAAGGTGAAGTGGTCGGCTTCTGGAAGCAGGTCGTCACCGATCCGGAGGATGCGTCGGCCCCGGAGCGGGAGATCTACGGCATCGGCGGCAGCTGGTTCCGGCTGGAGAACGTCGACGGGGAACCGAAGATCGCCTGGCAGCGTGATTTCTTCGACTTCGGCCACGTGCAGAAGCTCTATCTGGACCTGATGACGGCCGGCAAATTGTCCAAGGGCATGCAGCAGCGCATCCAGCGCAGCCTGGCCGGCGAGCAGCTGCCGGGCTACTACCCGCTGGGTGAGGCCCCCGTCCCGATCTGGTGAAAAACCGGCCAAGCAGTTGGTTGGGGGGTGGGGTGTGACGAACGTAACTTTTACCTCTACGCTAACTGAAACAGGTTCTAGTGGAAGGCGCATGCGGTGAAGACAAAAGGTGCTCTCATCTGGGAGTTCAATCAGCCGTGGTCGATCGAGGAGATCGAGATCGGCGACCCCGTCAAGGACGAGGTCAAGATCCAGATGGAAGCCTCGGGCATGTGCCACTCCGACCACCACCTGGTGACCGGCGACATCCCGATGGCCGGGTTCCCTGTTCTCGGCGGCCACGAGGGCGCCGGAATCGTGGTCGAGGTCGGCCCGGGCGTGGACCACATCGCCGTCGGCGACCACGTCGTGCTGTCGTTCATCCCGTCGTGTGGTGAATGTCCGTCGTGTCAGGCCGGCATGCGCAACCTGTGCGACCTGGGCATGTACCTGTTGACCGGCACCGCGGTTTCCGACGGCACCAACCGCGTGCACGCCGCCGACGGCACTCCGGTGATCCCGATGACGCTGCTGGGCACATTCAGCCCGTACATGGTGGTGCACAAGAGCTCGGTGGTGAAGATCGACCCGACCATCCCGTTCGAGGTCGCCTGCCTGGTCGGTTGTGGCGTCACCACGGGCTACGGCTCGGCGGTCCGCAGTGGTGACGTCCGTCCCGGCGATGACGTCTGCATCGTCGGTGTCGGCGGTGTGGGCACGGGTGCACTGCAGGGTGCTCTCAACGCCGGTGCGCGCAACGTGTTCGTCGTGGATCCCGTTGAGTTCAAACGCGACAACGCCCTCAAGTTCGGTGCCACGCATGCCTACCCCGACATCTTCAGCGCCATGGCCGGCGTTGCCGAGGTCACCGAGGGCCGCATGGCCACCAAGACCATCGTCACCGTCGGTGAGCTGCACGGCGAGGACATCGACAACTACCTCAACATCACCAGCAAGGGCGGCACCTGCGTGGTGACCGCGGTCGCGAACATGGCCAGCCTGGACGTGAAGCTGAACCTGTCGATGCTGACCTTGATGCAGAAGCGCCTGCAGGGCACCATCTTCGGTGGCGGCAACCCGCACCACGACATCCCGTCACTGCTGGCCATGTACAAGGCCGGCCGCCTCAACCTCGACGACATGGTCACCCGCCAGTACAAGCTGGAGCAGATCAACGACGGCTACCGGGACATGCTGGAGGGCCGCAACATCCGCGGTGTCATCCGGTACACCGACGCCGACCGCTGAGCGAGACGTACCAACCCGAAACGGCATTCCACCTGCTGGAATGCCGTTTTGGCATGAAATGGAAGGAAATCCCTTGTCCGACAATCCCGTTGTCACCGCCTCGCAGTCGTCGTGGCGTTGCGTCCAGAGCCACGACCGCGAGGGCTGGCTAGCCCTGATGGCCGACGACATCGTCGTCGAAGACCCCATCGGCGAGGCCGTCACCAACCCCGACGGCACCGGCGTCAAGGGCAAGGAGGCCCTGGCCGCCTTCTACGACACCAACATCGGACCCAACCAGCTGACGGTCACGTGCGAGGAGACGTTCCCGTCGAGCTCACCCGACGAGATCGCCTACATCCTGGTGCTGCGCACCGAATTTCCGAACGGTTTCGTGGCCAGCGTCCGTGGCGTCTTCACCTACAAGGTCAACGCCGAGGGGCTCATCACCAATCTGCGCGGCTACTGGAACCTCGAGGCCATGACGTTCGAGCAGCCCGCCGATCAGACCAACTGATTGTCGGCGTAGAACCGGGCCGCGCGGCGAATCGCATTCACCGTCGGCTCCGGTTCCCAGCCCAGTTCCCGCCGCGCCTTGCTGTTGGCGGCCGGTGACGTCATGTGCAGCAACCGCGTGATGGTGACCAGCGGCGGAATCTTGCCCGGGCGCAGCGCGCGCAGCGGCTGCGTGGCGTAGGCACCGGCGTACATCGCGGCCTTTGGCACCCCGAATCGTGGTGGCGGCACGCCGGTTTCGTCGGCCGCCGTCTCCAGGATGGTGCGCAGTGGCAGGTAGCTCTCCGAGATGATGTAGCGCTCGCCGACGCGGCCGCGCTCGGCGCCCAGGAGCAGCGCGCGGGCGGCGTCCTCGATACCGACCACTTCCGCGGCCGCATCAGAGGCATAGAACCGCATCCGGCCGGCCGCGGTGCGCGCCACGATCTCACCGTGCGGCGTCGGCTGCCAGTCCCGTGGACCGTAGGTGTTCGACACGCACATCGCGACGGCCGGTAGTCCGCGCTGCATCGCCGCGTCCAGCACGAGTTGTTCTGCGGCACGCCGTGATCGGACGTAGTCACCGCCCTTGTCCGCCCAGTTGAACGGGGTGTCCTCATCGACGACCGACCCGTCACCGCTGACGGCGATGGTGCAGATGGTGCTGACGAACACGAACTTGTCGAGGCCGGCGTCCACCGCGATGTCCAGCACCTGACGCAGTCCGTCGACGTTGGTCCGGAACAACGGCGCCGGGTCGGGCAGCATGGCCCGGGCGTCCACGACGCAGTAGAAGACGACGTCCCGGTCGGCCATCGCGGCCCGCACCGCGTCGTCATCGAAAATGTCTCCGTAGCAACGCTCGACGTCGAGGTCATCGATGCCGCGGGTCGAACTGGTCTCCCGCAGCAGCACCCGGACGTCGTCGCCGCGGTCGACGAGCTGGCGCGTCACGTGGGAGCCGAGGAAGCCACTGGCGCCCATCACCAGTGACCTGCGCGGTGCCATCAGGCGCGCGGCCCGACCGGCTGACCGAGCAGGCGGTCCGGCTGCGACCACCACGGCGCGGCGTCGGACTCACCGATGCCGGTGATGTCGTTGGCCTCGACGAAGTACTCGTGCACCCGATCGGGGGCGACGGCCGGTGCGCGCTTGCCCCATTTCACCGACAGGAAGCCGCTGTCCCCCATCGATTTCTGGTGCAGCACGTAGGGAGACATCGAGCGCGCACCACGGCCGACGGTGACCCCGCCGAACGTCCATGCGATGTACGGCAGCACCCGGCGCCAGTACACCTGACTGAACTGACCGCGCTCCCGCAGGATGTTCGTGCCCGGCATCACGCCCGGGTCGAAATACGCCGCGGACATGCCCTCGGGCACCAGCCGTCCCGTCGCGCGCGACAGGTAGAACAAGCCGAGTTTGGTGCGCGCGTACGCCTGCACACCGTCATCGCTGGGCAGACACTGCTCGGCGAGCGGCTTCCATTCCGCGGTCTTCACCCGCGCCAGCCGCTGGAAGAGCGTCTGGCGAATCGTGGGTGACCCGACGATCATCACCCGGGCATCGGCTGCCAGTTGCGGGCTGATGCGTGCCAGTAGCGCGTGCGGGCCGAAAAGGTTGGTGGCGACGGTCAATTCGATGCCGTCGGGACTGAGTTCGTGGGCGTCGTTGCGCAGGACCGCGGCATTGAGCACGACGGTGCTGAGCGGCGGGATGACGCCGTCCGTCACCAAGCGCGCGATTTCCGCGGCGGCACGGCGCACACTTTCCTGCGAGCCCTGATCGCACACCACGATGTGGGTGGTGCCACCGGCGGCGCGGTCACCGAGCAGTGCCTTGAGCTCCTCGCCCCGCTCGGCGTTCCGGACGGGCAGCACGCAGTGCCAGCCCGGCGTTCCCACGATCCGTTGCGCCAGTCCGAGGCCCAGCCCGGAGGTGGCGCCCGTCAACAACAGACTGCGGGTTTCCATCTGATTCATCACCCGACTTCCGCTGGAACCGACGAATTGCCGCACCGTGCACCCTCATTCAGCCCGATGCGGGCATGCAGGCGAGCCAGCGGCGCGGGCGCCCACCAGTTGGCCTTGCCCAGCAGCACCATGACGGCCGGGAGCAGGACGGTGCGAATCACGATGGCGTCCACCAGGATCGCGACCGCCAGCCCGAACCCGAAGATGCGCAGGAACGACACCTGGGAGGCCACCAGTCCGGCGAAAGTAATCGCCATGACGAGCGCCGCGGCAGTGACGATGCGGCCGGTGCCGGCCAGACCGAGAGCCACCGATTCGCGGCCGGCCGCATCGGATCTGTCCGAGGCGAGCCAGAATTCGCGGATGCGGGCGATGATGAACACCTCGTAGTCCATCGACAGCCCGAACGCGACGCAGAACATCAACACCGGCATGGTCGACACCAGAGTGCCCACCACCGTGGTGCCCAGCCCGCCCAGGTGCCCCTCCTGGAAGATCCACACCAGCGCCCCGAACGTCGCGGTGAGCGACAAGGCGTTGAGCACCAACGCCTTCAGCGGGATGATCACGCTGCCGCTCAACAGGAACAGCAGGACGAACATCACCGCCGCGATCAACCCGAGCATGGTCGGCACGCGGCTTGCGATGGCCTCGACGCCATCGCGGTTGGACTGCGCGGCTCCCGTGAACAGTGGCGTCATCCCGGCCGGCGGCGGCACGGCGTGCAGCCGGTCCAGCGCTTCGTCCGACGCTGCGCTGAACGGCAGCGTCGTGGTGGTCACCGTCAGGAAGCTGGCGTCTTTCCCGGTCCCGGCCTCGTGGCCGGCGGGTCCGATCGCGCGTCCACCGGCATAGGTGGCACCCGGCCCGGCCGCGGCCACCACCGTCGGCACCTTGGACAACTCCGCGGCGTAGGCGTCGATGGCAGCGTTGTCTCGCGTTCCGTTGCCTTGCAACAGCACGATGTGCACCGGCAGGCCGGCGTCCTGCGTGAAGTCACTGCGCATGTGGTCGCCCACCTGCCGGGCCGACGATGTGGTCGGCAGGATGCGGTCGTCGGGGAAGCCGAATTTGATGTTGAGGAACGGCAGTCCGACGATCACCAGCGTAATCAACGTGACGGCCGCCGCGATGCGAGGCCGGCGCATGACGGCGTGTGTCCAGGTGTACCAACGGGATTCGGTGAGCGGGCCACGCTGGCCCGGCTTGCCGATCCGCTTGCCAGCCAGCCGGATGGCAGCAGGCGTGATGACGAGCGCGGCAAGAGCCGCCATGGCCACCACCGACACCGCGCCGTACGCGAACGACCGCAGGAAGTACATCGGGAAGACCGCCATGGTCGCGAGGCACAGCGCGAC
This sequence comes from Mycobacterium sp. SM3041, assembly GCF_039668335.1. Taxonomy (NCBI): domain Bacteria; kingdom Bacillati; phylum Actinomycetota; class Actinomycetes; order Mycobacteriales; family Mycobacteriaceae; genus Mycobacterium; species Mycobacterium sp. SM3041. Next base: position 78,441 of record NZ_JAYXBQ010000017.1, read on the forward strand.
CGTCGCGGCCGAGAACACCACCGTCCGGCCGGCGGTGCGCATGGTGCGCCGCAACGCCTCGTCGGGGTGGGAGCCGTCGCCGATCTCCTCGCGGTACCTGCTCACCAATAGCAGTGAGTAGTCGATCGCCAAGGCCAGCCCCAGTGCCACGGCGAGGTTGAGCGCGAACACCGAGACGTCGACGAACTCGGCCAGGACCCGCAGAATCGCAACGGAACCCGAGATCGCGAACGCCCCGACGGCGAGCGGCACCAGCGCTGCAACGACACCACCGAAAACCCACACCAGCACCAGGAACGTCAGCGGCAGCACGATGGCCTCGCTGAGCGTCAGGTCATGCCGGCTCTGCTCGTTGACCGCGGAATACACGGCTCCCGGACCGCCCGCCGAGATGGTCAGCCCCGGATCACGTTGCCCGACATAGCGTTCCACCAGTGCGGTGGAAGATGCGATGCCGGTGGTCTCGTTGCCGTCCATGAACGCGATGACCAGCGCGGAGCGGCCGTCCTTGCTGACCAGACCGGCCGCGACAGGGTCGGGCGCCTCGAACGGTGACAGCACCCGCGCGACGTGCGCGGTGCCGCGCAGCTCGGTGACCAGCCGGTCGACCGCCGCGCGCACGGGCGCCGAGGCCACCGGTTCCTTCGCCTGCACCAGCAGATTGAGGTTGACGAAGCCGCGGTGGAACTCTTCGGTGAGCACTTTGTTGGCGCGGTTGGACTGGGCGTCGGGGTCGGTGAAGCCACCGGCGCCGAGCAGGTCCGCGACGGGCGCGGACAGGATGCCGAAGAGCGACATCAGCACCACAGTGGCAAGGAGAATCCTTTTGGGCGCCGCGATCACGACGCGCGAGATCAGATCGAGCATCATGCCGCCGGCGGGAAGACGTTGAGCACGACGGCGGCGCCGAGGCCGCCCGCACTGACGATCGCACCCGCGCCGATGCCGCCGCCGCGGCGCTGCAGTTCGTTGATCAAGGTGCCGGCCACGCGGGTACCGGAGGCACCATAGGGGTGGCCGAGTGCCAGGCCGCCGCCATGCACGTTGAGCCGCTCGCGGCTGATGTTCAGCGAGCGCTCATAGGCGATGCCGATCGAGGCGTAGGAGTCGTGGACGTCGTAGAGGTCGACGGCCTCGGTGCTGATGCCGGCGCCGTCGAGGGCCCGCCGGGTGGCGGTGATCGCCGCGTCGGTGGCGCGCTCAGGCTCGGAGCCGACGACCGACCAGCCGATGATCTCGGCCAACGGGGTCAGGCCGTGCAATGACGCGAAGTCGGGGTCGCAGATCATCATCGCGGCGGCGCCGTCGGTCAGGCCCGTCTGATTGCCGGGCGTCACCGTGCAGTCCGCACCGAGGAACGACGTCAGCGCGGACAGGTTGGTCATGTTGAATTCGCGGCACGGCAGCTCGTCGGCGAAAACCTCTGTGCCGTCGACGGTTACCGCAACCTTCTCGACATCCAGGACGCCGCCCTCGATCGCATCGGAAGCCAGCGTATGCGCCCGGGCCGACCACTCGTCGACCTCTTCACGCGTCAGGCCGAACTGCCGCGCGGTGCCTTCACCGAGGGTCCGGGCCAGGTCGAGCGCGGGCATCTCACCGATACCCGGATGCATCGGGGCGATCTGGGTGTCGGTGATCCCCGTAGCCGCGAAGTGCGGACCGGCCAGCGGCGACGCCGACGGCGTGTTCAGACCGCCGGCGATGACGCACTTGCCCATGCCCGCCTTGATGGTCGCCACCGCCTGGTGCATCGCCATCATTCCCGACGCGCACCAGCCGCCGACCGCGACCGCGGGGGTGTCCAGCGGCAGTCCCATGTCCAGGGCCGAGTAGCGGGCGATACAGCCGCCGCCCTGCAGCACCTCACCGAGCACGATGTTGTCGATCAGTTCGGGGTCGACACCCGAGCGGTTGATCACCTCGCGGATCACGGTGCTCGCCAGGTCGAACTCAGAAACGTTGGCCAGTCCACCTACCAGCGAACGCGTGAACGGGGTCCGCGCATACGCAACGACTACGGGATTGGTCAAGGTTCTTGTCCTCCTCGGCAACGACGTCCGCTTGTGGCACCGCGCAATCCGCGGACTGCCCAGAACTGTCGTGTGCGCGCGGACATAACGGCATGGCTGTTCTTCGTTGTGCTGATTTCAGCAACTAACGGCAATAGTTTGTAGCACGCAAATCGACCGCGGTCTATATTCCATCAACGTAAATATCCACGTCAGCAGCGTTAATTATGGATTTAGCGAACTAGTTAGAACTTGTTTCAATAATTGCTCACGGCAAGTATCGATGTAACCCCCATCACAGTCGGAACGGCGTTGGCGCACAACCGATAACAGCGTTTCGAACACCATTTGCCGATGCGGTGGATCGGGCCATTGACCGCGCAGTCAGTTCGGTGGACCCTGCCGCTGTGGCAAACCATCGACTGCCATCACAGCAAACTCTGGACTCGACAGCGTCCGGTAGAACATGTTCTAGTAGCGACATGCTCGATTTCAGCACCGACACCCTCAGCCCGGAGGAAGCCGAACGCCTCCGTTCCGTATTCGAGCCGCTGACCCAGTCCGTCCGCGAACTGATGGACGCGACCGCCCGTAGCGATGCCGACGCCGACACCATCGCGGCCGCGAAAGCCGAAATCGAGTCGGCCACCGCGCGTTTGCGCTCCAAGCAATTGGAGAAGACGTGGGGTCTGCGCTTCACCACCGAAGGCGAGTGGCTGCCGTGGACCAATGCTGTTGTAGGCCTGCGCAACCCGGTCGCGCCGCCGCTGACGGTCGTCCTCGAAGCGACCGACTATGTGTGGTCCGAGTTCGCTCTCGGCGCCGCCTACGAGGGCCCGCCCAATCACGCGCACGGCGGTGTGTGCGCCATGATCCTGGACCACGTGCTGGGTGAGGTCGCGTCGAACGATGGCACCACCCGGTTCACCGGCACCATCAACGTGAAGTACGTGCGTCCCACCCCGCTGGGCAAGCTGCGGGCCGAGGCCCGCATCGTGCGCACCGAGGGCTTCAAGGCCTACGGCGTCGCCCACATCGCCGACGACCAGGGCGTCACCATCGAGGCCAAAGGCGTCTTCATCCAGCCCAAGTGGGCCCGCGGTTAGATGGCGCTCGGAGTTTCCCGGCCGATCGGCTCTGGCCAGGCGAAAGACTGGCTCGGCGCACATATCCCTGACCAGACGGGCCGCACGGTCCTGATCACCGGCGCGAACGGCGGCCTCGGTGCCGCCACCGCGCGGCATCTGGCGGCTGCCGGCGCCCAGGTGATCCTGGCCTGCCGCCGCCCGGACCAGGCCGCGGCCCTGGCCGCCGAAATCGGGCCTGCCGCACAGACCTTGAACCTCGATCTGGCACACCTGGACTCCGTGAAGTCCGCGGCGGCCGCGTGCGGACCGGTCGACACCGTGATCGCGCTGGCCGGGGTGTGCCACGTGCCGTACGGCCTGACCGCCGACGGCTTCGAATTGCACACCGGCATCAACCATCTCGGGCACTTCGCGTTGGTCGGCCAACTGCTGGACCGGATCACCGATCGGGTCGTGGTGGTCACCAGCCGCGCCCACGAGTTCGTCGGACGACCGGGATTCGGCAAGCTCGCCCCGGCCGATCCGGGCTGGCGTACCCGCCGCTACTCCGCTTTCGACGGATACTGCCAGGCCAAGCTCGCCAACCTGTTGTTCGCCAATGAGCTCCAGCGCCGCCTTGCCGCGGCCGGCCGCGCGCTGAAAGCGGTTTCGGCACAACCCGGTTGGGCCGACACCGATGCCGGCATGCACTCGGGCCGCAAGTGGGGCGACGTGTCGTGGCGCGCCTCGTGCCGGGCCATCGGCCAGCCGGCCGATGTCGCCGCGCTGTCGATCACCTACGCCGCCGCCGCGGACGATGTCGTCGGCGGCGGCTACTACGGGCCTGACCGGTTCTTCGGGATGCGCGGGCTGCCGGCGCCGGCGAAGGCCGGGCGCGCGGCCACCGACCAGGCCCTGATGACCGCGAATTGGGTTGCCGCCGAACACCACACCGGTGTGCGGTACGACATCTGACGACAGGAGCCCGACCGTGTCAACCGACGCAGCGGACGTCGACCGGCTGCCGCCGGCCCCCGACGTGCCTTTGAGTCTGCGCGAGCGCATCGCCGCGATCCAGGTGGCGCACAGCGGATGTGAGACGTTCCGGGACGCCGGCGGACCCGTCACCACGGTGCGCATCGCACCGAAGTGGATGATGCCGCCGATCATCGCCGTCACCTCGCCGCAGGGTGCCCGCGACGTCCTGACCGCCACCTACCCGGCCGTCGACCGCGACTTCCCGTTCATGACGGAACAGCAGAAGCTCAACGGCGGCTCGCTGCTGAACTTCAGCCACAAAGAATGGGTCGGACGGCGCCGCATGCTGCAGCCGGTGTTCACCACCGCGCGCATCGCCGAACTCAACGAGCAGATGTACGACATCGCCACCGACGCCGCGACCTCGTGGCGGAACGGGTCGGAGATCGACCTCAACCAGGAGAGCCGGCGCATCACCATGCGGGTGCTCGGCCGCACCATCATGGGCTTCGAACCCGGTTCCTACACAGACGAATTGGTCGATCCACTGCGCCGGATCAGCAAGTACATCGCCGACCGGGGCCGTGCCCCGGTGAAGCTGCCGAGCTGGGTACCGACCCGGGAGCGCCGCTTCGCGGTCAGGTTCAACAAGGTGGCACACGATCTCGCCGCTCAGATCCTGCGGGACTGCCGCACCGATCCGCAGCTGAGCGCTCCCCTGGTCCGAGCCATGATGGAGGCCCGCGACCCGGAGACGGCAGAACCGTTGACGGACGAGGAAATCTGCCACGAACTCGTCATCTTCCTGGCCTCGGGGTTGGAGACCACCGCGACGACGCTCGCCTACGCACTGTGGGAACTGGGCCGTCATCCCGAGATCTTCGACCGGGTGGCGGCCGAGGTCTCCGCGGTCGACGACGCCGCGCTGCGGACCAATCCGCGCGGCCACCTGCCCTACACCGTCAGCGTCATCCAGGAGGCCCTGCGTCTGGGCGGCCCGACCCCCGCGGTGATGCGTATCGCCCGGCAGGACATGGCCGTCGACGGCTTCCGCGTCGAGGCGGGCAGCATGCTCATGGTCGGCGTCTACGCCATGCACCGCGACCCCCAATTGTGGGACCGTCCACTGGAATTCGATCCCGACCGGTTCAGCGACGGCCGCTCGCGCATGCAGTGGCAGTTCCTGCCGTTCGGTGGCGGCCCGCGCTCGTGCATCGGCGAGTTCTTCGCCCTCACCGCAGCGACTCTGGAGCTCGCCTCGATCGTCCGGCACTGCCGGCTGACATCGCGCAGCGCCACGTTCCCCATCACCGCGCCCCTCACCATCGTGCCGGACGGGCCCATCCCCGCCCTCGTCCAGACCGCCAACGCCTAGGAAGACGCCGTGCCACGACGCGCCCCGGTACGCACCGCCGCACTGAACCTGGAAACCCTGACGCTGCAGCAGGACGGCCGCGTCCTCACCGCGCGGTTCGACGACCCGCCCAACCACTTCCTGTCGCTACGGCTGGTCAAGGACATGGACCGGCTGACCCGTGCCGCGGATCAGGACCCGTCGGTCGGCGCCGTCATCCTGACCGGCACCGGAGACAAGTTCATCTCGCACTCCGAACCCGAACAGGTGCAACTGTTCTTCCAGATGGCGACGCCACCCCTGCCGTCACGCGCGGTGACCTGGTCGATCAAGCTCAACAACGCCGCCATGCGCGTGCCCGCCCTGATGAAGGCCACCGAGACCCGCGGCGGCGACTGGGGCACCGGCATCGTCTACAGCGCCATCCTCAAGCGAACCATCACCCGGATGAACCGGTCGGGCGTCGTCTACCTCGCGGCCATCAACGGCACGGCTCTCGGCGGTGGATTCGAACTCGCGCTGTTCTGCGACCTGCGTATCGCGGCCGACGCCGACCGGGTCCGCATCGGTCTGATCGAGATTCTGGCCGGCCTGGTACCGGGAGGCGGTGGGAGCCAACGACTTCCGGCGATGCTCGGCATGTCCGCCGCGCTGGAGCACATGCTGGAAGGCCGCCCGCTCACCGCGCGCGAGGCGCTCGACGCCGGTATCGTGCACCGACTCACCCCCGCCGAGGGATTGCTCGACGACGTGCAGGCCACTGCGCAGCGCCTGTCCCGCCGCTCCCCCTACGCCATCGCGGCCGTCAAACGCGCCGTCTACTTCGGTGGCAACAGGTCGTTGTCCGCGGCCCTCGACTTCGAGCTCGCGGGGTTCGTCGGGACGGGCCGCAATCCACGAAAGCACTTGACGGCAGACGCTTTTCAGCAGGACTACGAGGCCATCGGCGACAGTCCCTTCGCCGGCCACATCGAGCCCTGGCTATCCGGCACCCGCGTCGAGCAATAGGCTGGACCCATGCCGTCCGTCTTCACCATGATCATCAACCGCGACCTGCCGGGCCGATTCGTCTACGAGGACGACGACGTCGTCGCGTTCCTCACCATCGAGCCCATGACGCAGGGTCACACCCTGGTCGTGCCCCGGGCCGAGGTCGACAACTGGCAGGACGTGGACCCCGAGCTGTGGGGCAAGGTGATGACGGTGTCGCAGAAGATCGGCCGCGCGGTGTGCACGGCATTCGACACCGAGCGGGCCGGCGTCATCATCGCCGGGCTCGAGGTGCCGCACCTGCACGTGCACGTGTTCCCGGCCCGCAACCTGTCCGACTTCGGGTTCGCCAATGTCGACCGCAACCCGTCGCCCGAATCACTCGACGAAACTCAGGCCAAGATCATCGCCGCCCTCGGCACCGTCGGCTGATTCAGCAGAGCCGGCCGCGCCGCCGATCCGCGGCAGCCGCACGGTGAACCGGCACCCGTGGCCCGGCGCCGTGGTCACGGTGACAACGCCGCCGTGTGCCCGCACCAGCGAGTCGACGATCGAGAGCCCCAGGCCAGTGCCACCGCTGGTCCGGGTCCGCGACGAGTCGGTGCGGTAGAAGCGCTCGAAGATGCGGTGAGCGTCCTCGGCCGACAGGCCAGGGCCCTGGTCGCAGACCTCGAGTACCGCGTCGCCGTCGACCGTGCCGACGCGCACCGTGATGCCACCGGACTCCGGCGTGTGCTGCACGGCGTTCATCACCAGGTTGCCCAGCACCTGGCGCAGCCGGGCTTCGTCGCCCAGGACCTCCGGGGTGCCCGGCCCGTCCAACAACTCCAGCGACACCGCCCGGTGCGGCGCGATCGAGCGCGCGTCGTGCACGGCGTCGGTCGCCAGGATCAGCAGGTCGACGGGCCGCTGCTCAAGCGGCCGCTGTTGGTCCAGGCGCGCGAGCAGCAGCAGATCCTCGACCAGCAAGCCCATGCGCCGGGCCTCGCTCTCGATGCGGCTCATCAGCATCTCGACGTCGCTGGCGGCACCCTGCCGGTACAGCTCGGCGAAACCGCGGATGGTCGTCAGCGGCGTCCGCAGTTCGTGGCTGGCGTCGGTGATGAAGCGCCGCATCCGCTCCTCGGAAGTCCGCGCCGACTCTGCCGACTGTTCCGACGAGGCGACGGCGTTCTGAATCTGCGCGAGCATTCCGTTGAGCGCCAACGACAATCGGCCGACCTCGGTGCGTGAATCGCGCTCGGGCACACGACGGTCGAGCTGACCCGACGCGATGTCCGCGGCCGTGCGCTCCACCTCGTCCAGCGGCCGGAGGCTGCGGTGCACCGCGACGTACCCGGCGATGCCCAGGATCAGCAGCACCGCGGCACCGATGCCCACCTGCGACCATGCCAGCGCCCGCACCGTCGACGCCACGTCGGACAGGTCGATCGCGACCGTCGTCAATTCCCCGTCCGGGCCGCGCACCGTCATGGCCCGCCACTTCACGTCGGAATGCTGGATCGAGCCGACCGTCGTCGGCACCGGGCCGACGTCATTGCTGTCCGGCAGCGCCGGCTGCGCGTCGTTGTCGTTGACGGCGATCCACACCCGCCCGTCGGGGTCGATGCCGCGGACGTAGAAGTTGGACGGCGGCCGCGCCGGGTTCGGGCCTTCGATGGGCGTGGCCGGGATGCGCCGCGGTTCCTGGGCCCAGCTGCGCGACGCGTCCAGCAGCGTCTCGTCGACGCGGTTGATCAGGCTGTGCTGCATGATCGAGGTGACGGCGACGCCCGAGGCCAGCAGGCCGAGGGCCGCCAGCAGCACGGTCGCGGCGACCAGCCCCACCCGTAGCGGAATGCCCCGCACACCGCGGCCCATGCCGTCGCTGCGCTCGCCCTGTCGGCGTGTCATCACTCCATTGTTGGTGATGTCCCGCCAGAAACGCCTCAGCGCCGTCTGTTCTTCGCGCGAGCGCTCATCACCGCGGCTCGCGGAGCACGTAGCCGACCCCACGCAGCGTGTGCAGCAGCCGCTTCTCGCCGGTGTCGATCTTGCGGCGCAGGTAGGACACATAGGACTCGACGACGTTCACATCGCCACCGAAGTCGTAGCGCCACACGTGGTCGAGGATCTTGGGCTTCGACAGCACCGTGCCCGCGTTGATGATGAAGTAGCGCAGCAGCGTGAACTCCGTCGGCGACAGCGAAACGGGTTCGCCGGCCTTCCACACCTCGTGGGTGTCCTCGTCGAGCTCGATGTCGGCGAACGTCAGCCGGGCGCTGCGCGGCTCTTCGACACCGCGGCCGGTGCGACGCAGGATCACCCGCAGCCGGGCCACGACCTCTTCCAGGCTGAACGGCTTGGTGACGTAGTCGTCGCCGCCGAGCGTCAGGCCGGCCACCTTGTCCTGCAGGCTGTCGCGCGCGGTGAGGAAGAGGGCCGGCGCGTCGATACCGTCGGCCCGCATCCGGCGCAGCACGCCGAACCCGTCCATACCGGGCATCATCACGTCGAGAATCACCGCATCGGGCTTGACCTCGCGGGCCTTGTCGAGCGCGGCCGGGCCGTTGGAGGCGGAGTGCACCTCGAAGCCCTGGAACTTGAGACTGACCGACAGCAGCTCGACGATATTGGTCTCGTCGTCCACGACGAGAATCCGCGCTTCGGGGGTCGCCTCAGGAACTGCAGCCATGGCCATGCAGCCATGGTCCTCGCAGGCCTTAAATCCTCCCTGCCTGGTGGCTGTGAAGATACTGTGAGTCATTCAGCTAATAGCCGGACCGCCGGTACCTACCTCGGCAACATCAGATGTGATCCGCGCCATACACTTGGCCGATGGATCTGGGTAAAGCCCTGTCAGACCTGGCCTCGGCGCCGCTAAAGATCGCCAGCGCCGGTCTCGAGATCGCCAGCGGCACGCTGTCGACCGTGCAACACGCGCTCGGCGACACCAGCGTTGGTTCGCCCGTGATGTCCATGCTCGGCCTCGACGACACGCTGAGCCGGGCCGGTCGCCTGACCCGACTGGTCGACGACGACGCTCCGCTGGGCCGGGCGCTGGCGCCGGGCGGCGTGCTCGATCGGTTGCTCCGCCCGGGTGGCCTGGTCGACCAGATCAGCCAGGACGGCGGCCTCCTCGATCGCCTGACCGCCGAGGGCGGCGCCGTGACACGAGCACTGGCACCCGGCGGCATCGTCGACCAGCTGACCCTCGACGGCGGTCTGCTGGACCAATTGACCTCCGACGACGGCGCGTTGTCCCGCGTGCTCGCCCCCGGTGGCTTCGCTGAGCAGGTACTCGCCCCCGACGGTGTCGTCGACCGGGTACTCAGCGAGGACGGCATCGCGGCCCGCCTGATCGCCGAGGGCGGACCGGCCGACCGCGTCCTCGCCGACGGCGGCGTGGTGGATCGCTTGCTGAGTTCGGGCGGCATCGTCGACCGACTGCTCGAACCGGGCGGCCCCGCCGACCGCGTCCTCGCCGACGGCGGCGTCGTCGACCGCGTGCTGTCCACCGACGGCATCCTCGACCGGGTGCTGGCCCCCGGCGGGGTGGCCGACCGCGGGCTCGCCGAAGGCGGTGTCGTGGACCAGGTGCTCGCCGACGGCGGCATCGTGGACCGGGTCCTCCGACCGGAAGGCATCGCCGATCGGCTGGTCGGCGAAGGCGGTATCGCCGACCGGCTGTTGGCCGACAACGGGGTGGTCGACCGGGTGCTGCGCGCCGACGGCATCGCCGACCGCCTGCTCGGCGACGGCGGGCCGGTCGACAAGATGCTCTCCGACGGCGGCCTGGTGGACCGCCTCCTCAGCGAAGGCGGTATCGCCGAACGACTGCTCGACGAGGGCGGCGCCATCGACGTCCTCACCGCACCCGACGGCGCCCTGATGAAGTTGAACGACGTCGTCGACAACCTCAACCAACTGGCACCCGTGCTGGCCGGACTCGCGCCGACCGTCGACAAGCTGTACGACGCCGTGCTCGTCCTCAACGACGCGGTGAATCCGCTGAGCAACATCGCCGGGCGCATCCCCCTGAGCCGCCAGCGCGGCAAGCGCGCCGCCAAGGCCGCCGCTGCGCGGCAAGCCGTCGACCAGAACGGCCAGGAGCAGCCGGGATCCGGCCAGTGAAGCTGGCGGGTTAGGATTCGGGGCGGTTCGGGCATGCTCGAGCCGCATGCCTCCCTAGCTCAGTGGTAGAGCACCGCTCTTGTAAAGCGAAGGTCGTCGGTTCAATCCCGACGGGGGGCTCCAACAGGCAGCGGCCGATGTCGGTGGCTCGTCGTAGCGTCAATGCATGAGGGTATGTCTGGGGTGTGGTTCGCCCCTTTCCAAGCGCAGCCAGAAGAGCTATTGCGGCAATGCCTGCCAGGCATCGGCTCGCCGTGATGCGAGCACCAAAAAGTGGCTTGCAACCGGCGAGGCGCGGGTCCGCAGCGAGCGCGGCCACTTCATCCGGGAATACCTCGCCGACGCGCAATCCGGCTGCTGCGCAATCTGCGGCGGAGACACGACCTGGCAGGACCAGTCACTGGTGTTGGTACTCGACCACATCGACGGCGACCCGACGAACAACCGCCGGGAGAACCTGCGGCTGGTCTGCCCGAACTGTGACTCCCAGCTGCCGACGTACAAGAGTCGCAACCGCGGCAACGGCCGCCACTTCCGTCGCGAGCGATACGCCAATGGGCAGTCGTACTGAAACAAAGCCTCCTACTGCCGAGTGAAGCGACCTACCCAGGCCAGCACGAGGGTGACGATGAGCAGCATCGGAGCGCCGATCTGTACCACCTCCAACTGCCGGGGGCTGACCGTTGTCAGGGCGCCCAGGACCACGGCGACGACAACGACCACGAGGCGCATCGCCAGCAGTGGCCGGCTTTTCAGCGCCGACGCCAAGGTCCGGCGCCCGACGGTGACCACCAGTTTTCCGAGTGCAGCGCCAAGACCGATGGTCGCCGCGGCGATCCCGACGCGGGGTCCGACACCCAGTGTGTTGCCCGGGGCCGCCGTGACGAGCAGCAGCCACACCAGGAACAGCACTCCGGCAGTGCACCACCGCAGCCACCGGGCCATCGCGAGTGCGATGTTGCTGCGTGCCAGACCGCCGAGGGTGGGGTCGAGCGTGCCGGCGCCGAGGAAGCCCTGCAGCGCGCCGAGTAGCCGTCCCCGCGCCATCCGGTTGACCGCAAGGTTGTGCGTCGCGATGGCGTGATCGGGTTGCAACCGCAGCGCCGCGCTGTATTCGGCGTCCGATTCGGCGGTGCGTGAGAGCTTCCGAAAGATGTTCCCGCGCAACACGAACAGATCGGGATCTGAGGGTTCCAGCCGGATCGCTTCGGTCACCTCGGTCAGCGCGGCATCCAGCCAGCCTTCATCGGAGAGGATGTGGGCATACACCAGGTGGGTTCGATACTCGTTCGGGTCAGCGCATACCGCGCGCCAGGCCATCCATTTCGCCTCGTGCCACCGGCCCTGTCCGCGAAGCGCCAACGCGTACAACCGAATCGCGTGCTCGTTGTCAGGAGCCGATTTCAGCGCCGCATAGAGCCGGCGCTCGGCGCCGATGTAGTCGCCGAGCCCGATGGCGGCCTGGGCATCGAAGATGAGCAGTGCCGGATGGTCCGGCGCCATCGACAGCGCGTCGCCCAGCACTTCTCGGGCCCGCTGATGGTTGTCGACGTCGAGGTACACCCGCGCCTGTTGCAGCGCGGCATCGACAGCGTCGGCTGTCACCGAATCTTGTTGCGACGCAGGTACTTGGCGAGTTCGTCGTAGGTACCGTCGCGATTGCCGAATTCCACGACGTTCCGTGCAGTGTCGAACCAGGGACCGGTCGACGGACGAACCTGGCGCAGCGCGGCCTCCACATCGGACATCCGCACCGGCCGGACCTGCCCGCTCTGTAGCGAGTCGGCCATCGCCAATTGCGTTGCGGTGTCACAGACATGCGCCAGATCCGCGCCCGAGAAGCCCGCCGTGCGAGCCGCCAGTGCGGACAGGTCGATGCCCTCGATCGGCCGGTCCTGCAGGTGCAGTCGCCCGATGCTTGCCCGGGCCGCGGTGTCGGGCAACCCGACGAAGACCATCCGGTCGAACCGGCCCGGCCGGCGCAGCGCCGCATCGACATCCCACGGCGCGTTGGTGGCACCCAGGATGTACACGCCGTCGTTGCTCGCCGAGGCTGAATCCAGTTCCTCCAGAAGGGTATTGACGATGGTTCGGATGCCGGACGTACCGCTCAGCGCGGAGCGGCGGTGGCCCAGGGCGTCAACCTCGTCGAAGAACAGCACACACGGCGCGTTACGCCGCGCGGTGTCGAAGACCGCGCGGATACTGCGTTCGCTCTCCCCGAACCAGCGGTGCAACACGTCCGCGATGCCGACCTGATAGAAGTTCGCCCCCAGCTCACCCGAGACGGCTTTGGCGATGAACGACTTCCCGCACCCGGGCGGCCCGTAGAGCAGCAGCCCGCCGCGGGCCGACATCTTGTAGGCCTTCATCAGCTCGGGGTTGCGCAGCGGCCCGAGCAGCGAGAGGTCGAGCTGCTTCTTGACGGCGTCCATGCCGCCGACATCAGCAAGCCGCACCCCACTGCGGGTGACGGCCTCGAAGTCGTCCTCTCCCACTGCCCGCGCCGGTTCGTCGACAAAAGCGGGCTTGACGATGTCGGACACCTGGTCTTCGGCCGCATCCCAGTCGAACGATGACTTCGGTTGCGGCACTTCGGGTTCAGCTACGGGTACCGGGGCGGCAAGTGCCGCGGTGCACTGCTGCAACAAGCTCTGCGCGGTGGTGTCGGTCGGGTCGGCGGCCAGTACCGCACCACAATGCGCCAGCGCCTCGGCGTGCCGGCCCCGGTCGGCCAGCATCGCGGCCAGATGCAGGCGCAGGGCCAGTGCGTCGGGGCTCTGCTCGACGGCCTGCACCAACTGTGCGATCACCGGATCATCGGTCATTTCTCAGTCCCCCTCGCCCCCAACTCGACCTCAATCCTAGGTCGGCAGTGCCGGCAGGCGCCCGGTCACCGCGGCCCGCCCCATCCGGCTGCCAGCCAACACTGCCCGCCGATCACGAGGGCAATCGTGACCGCCAACGCCACCAGCACCGGCCACCAGCGAGCGGCACGACGCCACAGCCGGCCACCCGGCCCAAGGTCCCCCAACGCACGACTCCCTCTGAAAACGTTCCGCAAGGTGTAGTCGGCGGGCACTCGGCCAACCGAACGCCGCCCGGCAGTGATCTGGCACACGGCGAAGAGTAGGCAGTTGTGGGACCTACGATTCTGTTGTGACACTGCGCGACCGCGTCGCCGCCGCTCGACGCCGCATTCTCGGGGACCGGCCGTCCACCGCCGACACCGCGGGCCTACCCGTCATCGTGCCGGCGCAGCCCGTCGACCTGAGCGACGAACGTGCGGTCACCGAGGTTGTCGAGCTGGCCATGAACGTGGGCGAGGTGCTGCTGGACTCGGGTACCGGCGCCATCGACACCAGTAAGCAGATCGCCTTCGTCGCCGCCACCTACGGCCTGCCGGACTGCGCCGTCGACGTCACCTACAACGCCATCCACGTATCCGCCCGGCGCGGCCCCGGCCTGCCGCCGACCAACTACATGCGCACGGTGAAATACCGCTCACTGGACTACACGCGCCTCGAACAGGTGGACACGCTGCTGCGGCAGATCGGCCGCGGACACCTCGGCCTCAAGCCCGCCCGCGCGGCCCTGGACCACATCGTCGCCGCCGACCATCCGTATTCACGCAAGGTCGCGCTGTCCGGCTGGGCACTCATGGCGGCGGCGGTGACGCTCATGCTCGGCGGCAGCCCGACACTCGCCGTCGTCTCGTTCGTCACCACCGCCGCGATCTACGGCACCAACGTCGCTCTCGGCAAGCTCGGCCTGCCCTACTTCTTCCAGCAGGTCATGGGCGGTTTCATGGCGACGGTCCCGGCGGCGTTCATCTATAAGTTGGCCATCGAACACAGTGCCGTCGTCGCGCCGTACCGCATCATCGTGTCCGGCATCATCGTGCTCATGGCGGGGCTGTCACTCGTCGGTTCGGTGCAGGACGCCATCACGGGTGCGCCCGTCACGGCGGCCGGCCGGTTCATCGAGGTGATGGTCTACACCGCAGGCCTGGTCGGCGGCGTGGGCATCGCGCTGCGACTCACCTCCGCCCTCGGCGCCAGCCTGCCGCCCATGCAGCAGGAGGTGCTCCCCTACGCACCGTTGCCGATCATGGTGCTCACCGGCGGTCTAGCGTCAGCCGCCTTCGCGCTGGCCAGCTACGCGTCACCGAAGGCGCTGACCACCTCATTCGCGTCAGGTGCTGTCGGCGCGGGGCTGGTCGGATCCATCTTGAACGCGGGGCTGGGCCCGATCGTGGCGTCCGCGGTCGCCGCCACCGTCGTCGGTCTGGCCGGTGGCCTGCTGGCCCGCCGCGCCGTCGTCCCGCCGATCATCGTCGCCGTCGCCGGCATCACGCCACTGGTGCCCGGTCTCGCGGTCTACCGCGGGCTGTCCGAGATCATGGCCGGCCAGACCCTCGCGGCCATCTCCAATCTCTTCACCGCCGTCATGGTGGGCTGCACGCTGGCTGCCGGGGTGACCCTCGGCGAATGGGTGGCGCGCACCATGCGCCGCCCGCGTCTTCCCCGCCGACTGCTCGGCTCGCGCGTAGCGTAAGGCGCCATGTCCGAGACCGGAATCTGGATTGCCTGGGGATTGCCCACCCCGGGACGGGAACTGCAGGCCCTCGCGGCGCTGCGCGATGCCCGCGGCTACCTGCAGGCACTCGTCGACGACGGCCGGATCGAAGGTTTCGACGTCACGGTGCTGCGCCCGCAGACGACGGAGCTGGGCGGCTTCATCCACGTCAAGGGCACCCGGGTTCAGATCGACATGCTGCGCCGCGCTGGAGATTTCGAGCGCTGGGCCACCGGAATCCAGCTGATCGCGGACCGGGTGGCGTTCGTGGACAGCTGGGTCGATCGCGGCATCGATCACGCCATCGAGTTGTACGAGGACGCGCTCCGCGAAGCCGGTCTGCTCCGCTGACGTATCGAGACGGAAACAACCCCGTCGAAAATCTCCCGCGGCCCGAGCCGATGTTGTTCCATAGGTTAATTAGCTGGAACAGCAGGGAGAAACGATGAGCGCCGCACGCTACATCGGCCGGGTCGGCAGGCTCGCCGTCGCACTCGGCATCGGCACCGCGATCGCGTCTGGGCAGGGCGCCGCGTGGGCCGACCAGACCGACACCGGAGCGTCCACAGGCCCAGCAGCGGCGTCCGCGACAGGCGAAACCGCCGGGGCGTCCGGCACTTCGGGGAGCTCCACGAAACCGCGTCGCGACAAACCGCGGCCCAAGAAGGACGACGACAAGACCGGGACACCGGCCGCGGGCACCACCGACGACAGCGCGTCCGATCCCAAGCCCCAGACCCCGCCCGACCCCAAGACCGACAAACCGGCCAAGGCGCCGGGCAAGGGCCGTGATCGCGCGAACCAGCAGAAGAACAACAACGCCAACGACGCCACGCCGGCCGCCGCGGGCCCGAAAACCCCGAAACACCCACGGGTGACCCCGGACCCGACCGCCGCAGTCAAGCCGCTCGCCGGCCGGCAGACCGCGGCGCCGCCCAAGCCGGTCAGCGTCGCCGCCGTCGCACCGACGGTCATGAAGGTCACCACCAGCGCCGTGACGGCGTCGCCGACACCCGTTGCCGCGACGACGAACCTGCTCACCCCGAACGTCACTGCACCCACCGCCAAGGCGCTGAACCCGGTGGCGGCTGTGATGAAAGCCGTGTCCGGCGCGCTGAATTGGGCGTTCAACCCGATGGGGAGTCCCGCCCAGCCCACGCTGGCGTGGACGGTCATGGCCTTTGCCCGCAAGGAGATCGACAACCTTCTGACGGCCATCAAGCCGCAGAACGTCGTCAGCGCACTCACCACCACCGGCCAGGTGCTGAGCAACCCCATGGCCGCGCTCACCACGATCATGAACCCCCGGCCGGCCTGGCCCACGCCGGGTCTACAGCTCAGTCCATCAACGAGTTTCGTCGACTGGGTGACAGGCAACTTCGCCCCCAACGACACCTACTCGCGGTTCGGCGTGTGGGGCACCGACGTCGGCACCGCGTGGGACAACGGAATTGCCGACGATCCCAGCACCCCGATCAACGAGCACCAGGTGCTGATGGCTTTCGGCGACACCTTCAGCGGCCCCAACATGACCGGAAACTGGCTGAACAACATCCTGTTCCGCTCGTCGGATGCCAACCTCGCCGACGGCATTTCGATCCCGGCAGGTCAGTGGTTCAACGGCAACATGTTCGGCGGGACCCCGCTGTCGTCGCCGACGACGGCACGCCAGATCATCCTGCCCGCCAAGCTCCCCGCGGGCCTACCGTCCGGAGTGACGCTGATCCCGACCTCGGGCATCTCGGTGCCGACACCGGGTACCCAGTTCGGCGCGACGCAGTACCTGAGTTTCATGTCGGTCAAGCAGTGGGGCGCGCCCGGCCAGTGGACGACGAACTACTCGGCGATGGCGTATTCGACCGACAACGGCGAGAACTGGACCATCGCACCGCAGAGCGTCCGCCAGAACTGGGGCGGCAACGCCAATTTCCAGCAGGCGGCCCTGGTTCGCCCCGGCGATGGCTACGTCTACTCATACGGCACCCCGAATGGGCGTGGCGGCGCCGCGTACATCTCGCGGGTAGCCGAGGCCGACATCCTCGACGCGTCGAAGTACGAGTACTACAACAAGGGCAGTGCGGGTGGCTGGTTCGGCATCGGTGCGATCAAGCAGGGCTGGTACAAGGATCCGTCGAAGGCCGGCGTGGTGTTCGGCAGAGACACCGGGGCGTGCGGTATCGGCAAGCCCGGCAACCAGGTCAGCGAGATGTCGGTGCAGTACAACCCGACTTTGGGCAAGTACGTGACGCTCTACGGCGACCAGTTCAACAACATCGTGCTGCGCACCGCCGACAGGCCCGAAGGCACGTGGTCCGCCGCCACCGTGCTGATGCCGCAGCAGAACGGCGGCATCTACGCCCCCATGATGCAGCCCTGGTCGCCGTCAACCCTGGGCACCGGTACCGATCTGTACTGGAACCTGTCATTGTGGAGTGAGTACAACGTCATGCTGATGAAGACCGACCTCACGAAGTTGTAGCCATGATCCGCACGACCGTCATGATGGCCGCAGTCGCCCTGGCGACCGCGATGGCGCCGCTGTGTGCGGCCGATCCCGTTGCACCCCAACAGGATCAACCATGTCCGCCGACAGCCGACGAAGCCACCACCATGCCGACGACACCGGCGCCCACAGCAGGGGCCAACACCCCGCTGCAGTGCCACCAAGGGCGTTGGCAGGCCGTCGCCCTCCCCGCGGAACCCAGCGACCGCTGGTGGAGCACCGGCCCCGTCATCGCGCTGCGCGGCCAGGGCATGCGTAATCCAAACCTGTTGTCCGGCAAATGGAGTGGCACGCCACTCAGCCCCGGGAACCGCTGCCACGTCGAGCAGCGCGCGGTGATCAGTGCCGGTGTCGTCAGCGCGCCGGCGGCCATCGATGGCGCACCCGACCAGACACTGCATTTCGACGTCGCGCCCACGGCGTCCTCGGTCGAGTTCTCCGGCTACTGCCTCTGGACGTTGCTCGACTGAGTTGTCAGCGCCGACCGTTCCGGTAGGCCGTGGGGGTGGTGCCGAACCACCGTTTGCACGACCGGGTGAGCACGCTCTGCTCGGCATAGCCGAGATTGCGGCAGAGCTGGTCGAGGGTCAGCTCGGTATCGAGCAGTAGCCGCTGTGCGGTGTCCCGGCGGGTCTGGTCGACCAGGTCGCCGAACGTCGCGCCCTCGGCCGACAGCCGCCGCTGCAGCGTCTTCGGATGCAGCCCGACATGGCGGGCAATGTCCTGCAGCCCCACGGCGCCACCGGGTAGCAACTGACGAACCAAGGTGCGGACCAATTGGGTTGTGGCAGGCTCGGATTCACCGATGGTACTGATGAGGTAGGCCATGGCCGTCTGATGCGCAATCCGGTCGGTGCGCAACGGTCGCTCCAGGTCGGCGGCGCGCAGCGTGAACCCGGCGACCGGTTCACCGAACGATGGTGCGCAGCCGAAGTAGGACTGGTACTCGTCGGCCGGGGTACGTGCCGAGTGCGGCAGGTGCACCGATATCGGGCGGTAGTCCGGGCCGAGGAACAGTCGCAACACCTGCAGCGTGACACCGAGCGAGAGCTCGATGGCCTGTGCCTGCGGCGGCGCCGGGTCCAGGAGGTACTCGAACTCGAAGCGACGCAGGTCCGTACCGACGGGGACAGTGATGCGGGCACTGATCGCCGGGCTGTACGCGGCCATGAACTTGTCGAAGATGACGAAGGCATCGGCGACCGTTTCGGCGTTGCGCGCGGCCAGACCGACCGGGCCGAGGATGTCGATGTTCTGGCGCAACGCAAGTCGACGCCCGAAGTCGGGAGTGCGCAGTGCCACAGCCGCGGACTCGAGCACCTGGGCACCTCTGGGCAGGGAGATGAACCGATCGTGACGGCCGACGTCCCCGCTCGCGATGTTCGCCACCGCGAGCAGCGCGTCACTGTCACCGCCGAGTTCAGCAACCAACTCATGGAAGCTGGTGAGCGCCGAGCCCCGGATCACCGACATGTCTCCAACTGTCAAAAATTTGTCGCGAAATGTCAAGACATGGACCGGTACGGTGCAGCACAGTCGAACTTCATGATGGGCCGGCGCGGCGTCGCGCCGGCCCGTCGACGACTGCATCGCCCACACGTCGCAAATTCAGCAAAGCGCGACCGTTTCGTCTCCAGCAACCCGAGGAGCACCATGACCCCACGCATCACCGCACTGGTGTCCGTCCCAGTGATGGGCGCCGCACTGGCCGTGGCACCACTGGTGGTGGCCCCCACCGCCGGCGCCGACGTCTGCGCCAGCGCCGGTGGCCGCCACTTCTCCGCCGGCGGCTGCACCAACATCGCGGGCGACGTCGCGGTGGGCACCGCCATCGCCGCGGCCCACGTCCCGTATGTCGCCGGTGAAGTTCCCTGCTACACAGACGAAGGCGTGCCGTATTACACGCCGCCCGGCGCCCCCTGCTGAATCCCCGCCGTCGTCGCGGACGGCGCTGTCCCGAACTGTCAAGAATCAGTCTCTAGGTGTCAAGACTTCGGGCAGCGCCGTCCTGCACAGTGGATGTGCGGACCGAACCCGGCCCGCGACAAACCATGGGCCCCACCCGGATTGGAGCTACGGCCGTCATGTCAGCAGCCGATGTCCTGCCGTGGTGCGGCACGTTGTCCATCGCCGTCGCCGCACTGGTGATCCTGGCCGGACCGGCAGGACGCCGCGCCTACCGCGCCGAGGGCGAGACCGCATCACGCCGCTGCCCGCTGCAGCAGCTCATGCGATCGAGCCCAACCGACGCCATGTATGTCGACCGCTTCCTTGACGTGAACACCGAGCCCTGGGTGCTGACTCTCCCCGACGCCGCCGACCGCAGCTATCTGTTCCAGGTGCTCTCCGGCCGGGCCGATGTCTTCGACGACGCCGACGAGCACGTCGCCTGGACGACGCCGCAGACGTATGCCATCACCGGCCCGAGCTGGAACGGCGAACTGCCCACCGGTGTCACCGAACATCGTTCACTCGCGCCGATCATCTGGCTGCTGGGCCGTGTCGAGTGCACGAACACGGCGGAGGACCGCGCCGCGGCGCAAGAGCTGCTGGACCGGATTTCGCTGGTTCCGTTGAGTGCCTACGTAACTCAGTTCGTGCCCGACTAGGGCGCCATCTCGTAACGACCAGCCAGGTCCCGCACCGTACGGACCATGCGCTCCAGGCGTGCCGGGTCGCCCACGGGTTCCGCGATCAGATCCAGCGCGAGTTTCTTCTGCGCCGCGGTCGCGGTCGGTTTGCAGTGCAGCGTGGTGGCGTGCCGGGAGAAGTCGGTGACGAGCACTTCGAACAGCTGGTCCAGCATGTCGTCGCCGGTGCCCTCGATGGCGGCCTGCTCGAGGATCAGCTGCGCATAGGGCAACAGGGTGAACAGCTCACCGATCGCGAACAGAAAGTCGACGTCGTCCTGCTGCGCGGCGGTCGGCGTGGCCGCCGCGAGCAGCGTCTGGAAACCGTTGGCCTGCTTGAGGAAGACCGCGACGTTCGGTAGATGAGCGAACTCCTGAAGGATGCCGCGCCAGTCTGCGAAGCCGACCCGGCCCAGGCCGCGGCTGGGACCTTGCGCGAACAGGAAGTCATCGTTTGTGAAGTCTCTGCGACGACGCACGTGCGGCAACTCTTCGGTGCGCAATGCCTTCGGAGCCTTGGGAATCCGCGCGATCCGTGGCACCAGGGCCGAACCCGCGGCCCGCAGGCTGTCGGCCACGGCCCGCGTCGCCGCGTTCGGCGAGTACTCGACGGGAAGCTGCTGCAGCGCCAGCAGGCCCGCATCGGCGGGACGGAACATGAAGTTCTGCATGAACTTCAGCGAGAGCGCCATGTTGACGTGGACGGTGCCCTCGAGGCGGGGCAGGCCGACTGAACCGAGCAGCGCCATCGGGAAGAACATGTCGTTCTCGAAACCGCGTGCGGCGATGGTGTCCGACAACAGCGTCACGATCTTCTCGCCCTCGCGGGTGACGGTCATCTTCTCGATGGCGTTGAACAGCAGATAGCGACGATCGGACGCGGATGCCGACCGCATGTAGTCGATGGCCCGCTCGCTGTAGAGCTTCATCCCGGCCAACCGGACATATGCCTCGGTGAGCATGCGCCGGATCTGCGGGAACTCGGTGACGTGCTGCCCGAACAGGATTCGATTCTCTGCGTGCGTGATCGCCTCGTACATCGCGTGTTCGCAGGTGCCGATCGCGCCGAACCCCAGGTTGAACTTACCGATGTTGACGGTGTTGATCGCGGCATGGAACGCGCCCTTGCCGGCATGCAGGATGTCGTCGGCGGAGACCGGGTAGTCCTCCAGATCGAAAGCGGCGACGTACATCTGGCCGTTGACGACGTTCTTGCGCAGCTTGTAGTCGTCGTGCCGGCTGTCGGCCGCGAAGAAGAGATACCCCTCGAAATCCTCGTCGGGCTTACCGCCGTCCAGCGCTGTCGAGCTGTCCAGGATCGGCTTGTCGGCACGGCGGCCGAACACCGACACCATCCGCGCCAGGTTGCCGTTCCCGATGTAGTACTTGCCGCCGTTCGCGCGGTAGCCGTCGTCGACCGGAGTCAACACCATGTCCGTGGAGTACACGTCCGCGCCGTGCTCCTTCTCCGACAGTCCGAACGCGAAGATCTCACCGGCCTCGAGAAGCGCGGCAGCGCGCCTACGGGCCGCGGTGTTGGACGACTGCCAGATGGGGCCGAGCCCCAGGATCGTGACCTGCCAGACGTACCAGTACTGCATGCCGTAGAAGCCCAGGATCTCGCTGAACATCGCGTTGCGTGCGGTGTCCCAGCGCTTGTCGGGGTCACCGTCCGCCTCCGATGCCGGCGTCAGGAACGTCGCGAAAACCTGTTCCTTCTTGAGGAATTCGATGAACTCCGCGTACCAGACGCGATCGCGGTCCTGCTGCGTCAGCCAGGCCTTGCCGTGGCTCTCGAAGAACTCGATGGTCGCGATGAAGATCTGCTGGGTCCGCTCGTCGAAGTCGGCGAAGTCCGGCTTGTGCGGGTTGAGCATGGTCATGCCGAGTAATCCTACAAGGATGAAGAACAATTATTCAAACAAGAATAATTTTGCTACATTCGGTTCATGGCCAACGACGCCGCAACGAAGACCCGGGAACGGGCAGCCCATCTGGGCCCGGAGCGCCGGCGGCCGCAGATTCTCGACGCCGCGCTCCAGATCGCCGCGGAATCCGGCACCGCGGCCGTGACCATCGGGGCGGTCGCCGGCCACCTCGGCGTCACCCGGCCGGTCATCTACTCCTGCTTCAAGGACCGGGTGGAACTCCTTGCCGCGCTGCTGGATCGAGAGGGCGACTCGCTTCGCGAGACCCTGCTGGCCGCTCTCCACACCGGCCGCGGCGACGATCCGGAGGCCGCATTCATCGACGGGTACCGCGCGCTGCTGCATGCCGTCGAGGACCAACCGAACACCTGGCGTTTCGTCTACCTGGCGCACGCCGATCCGGCGGTCGCCGACATGGTCGCCGAGACCCGCCGCGCGCTCGCGAGAAGTTCTTCGCGCTGGATCGCGCCGGCGTTGACGACGTGGTGGCAGACCACCGACCTCAATCGCAAGATGCCGATTCTGACCGAACTGTTCGTGTCCTCCAGCGAGGCCGCGGTCCGGTCCCTACTCGACCCCGAAAATGACTGGGACGCTGACAGTCTCGGTGAGTTTTACGGACGACTCATGTGCCGCGCGTTCGCCGCGGCCTGACGATCAAGGAGTAAGTCGTGCCCCAGCCAGTGCAACCCCTCGCCGACTACGGCTTCTTCGGCCCCGGCACCGTCACCTGGAAGGTATGGGGACACACCACCACTCCGGTGACGGGCCTGCAGCGCGCTGTCGTGGTCGAGGAACTCGACCCGTCGCTGATCGCGGCCGTCGATGCCACACAGGCCAACTACGACCGGCCGCGCACCCGGTATGACCGCACCGTCCGGTATTTCGCAACTGTCGCGTTCGGCGACAGCGAGTCCGTGGTCAAGGCCGCCGACGTGCTGGTGAAGGTGCACTCGAAAGCGATTGGCACAGAGCCGGTCAGCGGCAACAAGTACGACGCCAACAACCCGCACTCACAGCTGTGGATCCTGCTGACCGGATGGCATTCGGTACTGACCGCCTACGAGATGTACGGCGGCGGCAAGCTCACCCCCGAGGAAGAGAACCAGTACTGGGAAGAGTGCGCCGTCGCGGCCGAATTCCAGACCTGCGACCCGGCCGACGTACCGCGTACCAGCGCCGGTGTTCGCGCGTACTTCGACGAGATGCGCCCACATCTGGCGGTCAGTGAAGCGGCCCGCGCCATGATGGACCACCTGCTCAACGCCAAGGTCGTACTGCCGCCGGCGCCGTGGGCGCTCAAGCCGGTCGTCGAGCTCATCAACCTCGTCCTGCGCGCGGGCACGATTGCCACCATGCCGCGTTGGATGCGCAAGCTCAGCGGTTTCGACCAGCCCCGCGTCGTCGACATCGCCGTGCGCCCGGTACTCAAGGTTGCCTACGGCATCGTCGATCGAAGCCCACGGCTGAAACTCGCAGTGGCGCAGCTGATCGCGCCGTCGGTGACCCAGGTGGCCGCGCCGTACATCCTCGGCATCCCGGCGATCACCGATGCCGTGTTCACTCCAGAAGAGGCGCGCCGCCGCTACGGATTCGTCAAACCCGCTGACGCACACCACGATCTGCGGGCCAAGCAGCAGCAACGGGTGTTCGGCGAAGGGCAGGCTCCCAGCGACGAGGGCTTGATCGAGTCGCAGGCGTACCTCGGGAGTCTCGCCTAGCGCGGCAGCAGTTCGGCGACCAGGTCCCGGACCCGCTCGGCAATGGCATCGCGGATGGGCCGGACGGCCTCGATGGGTTGCCCCGCCGGGTCATCGAGTTTCCAGTCCCGGTAGGACACCCCCGGAAAGTACGGGCAGGTGTCACCGCAGCCCATGGTGATCACCACGTCGCTCGCTTCCACCGTGTCAGCCGTCAGCACCTTGGGCGCTTCGGCCGTGATGTCGATGCCGAGTTCGGCCATGGCCGCGACCGCGACCGGGTTGATCGCATCGGCGGGAGCCGTTCCCGCAGAACGTACTTCGATCTGCCCGTCGGACAGCTCAGTCAACAGCGCGGCCGCCATCTGCGACCGGCCGGCGTTGTGCACGCAGACGAACAGCACGCTGGGTTTGGGGCTCATGCGGGCACACTCCTCAGCCGCGGCCGCAGCGCCAGCGACAGATACACCAGCGCTACCAGAACCGGCACTTCGATCAGCGGCCCGACGACGCCGGCCAGGGCCTGGCCGGAGGTCGCGCCCCACGTCGCGATGGCCACGGCGATGGCCAGTTCGAAGTTGTTACCCGCCGCGGTGAACGCCAGCGTCGTGGTGCGTTCGTAGCCGAGTCCGAGGACGGCTCCCAGCACGTAACCACCGACCCACATGATCGCGAAGTAGACCAGCAGCGGGAGCGCGATACGGGCGACGTCCCATGGGCGAGTGGTGATCTGATGCCCTTGCAGCGCAAAGAGGATCACGATGGTGAACAGCAACCCGTACAGTGCCCACGGCCCGATCCGGGGCAGAAACGTCGACTCGTACCAGGTGCGGCCCTTGACGTTTTCCCCGAGACGACGTGACAGGTAGCCGGCAGCCAGCGGGATGCCGAGGAAGATCAGGACCGATTTCGCGATCTGGCCGGGCGACGTTGCGATCGAAGTCTGCGGCAGATGCAACCAGCCCGGGAGGACCGACAGATAGAACCAGCCGAGCACCGCGAACATCAGCACCTGGAACACCGAATTGAGCGCCACCAGAACGGCCGCGGCCTCTCGGTCGCCGCACGCCAGGTCGTTCCAGATGATCACCATGGCGATGCACCGCGCCAGACCGACAACGATGAGTCCGGTCCGGTACTCGGGCAGGTCCGCGAGGAACAGCCAGGCCAAGGCGAACATCAAAGCCGGGCCGAGCAGCCAGTTCAGCACCAGCGACGACACCAGCAGCTTGCGGTCGGAGGTGACGGTGTCGAGCCGGTCGTACCGGACCTTGGCCAGCACCGGATACATCATGATCAGCAGGCCCAGCGCGATCGGCAGCGAAATGCCGTCCACCTGAACCTTTTCCAGCACGACGTCCAGTCCGGGGACCCAGCGGCCCAGCAAGAGCCCGGCCGCCATCGCCAACCCGATCCAGACCGGCAGATACCGGTCGAGCGTCGAGAGTCGAGCTGTCGCCGGAGCGGCGTCAGCGGTCTGCGTCATGCCTGCGCCCCGCAGCACACCGCATCGTCCGATCCACTCGGGGCCGCGCCGAAGGTGTCACTGTCGGCGAGGACGGTGTAGACCTCCCAGCGTTCCCCGCCGGGGGCGGTCACCCACACCTTGTCCTGCGTGGCGAAGCAACAGGTGGTGCCGATCTCCTCTTCGGTGAACATCCCTGCGTCGGTGAGGCGGGCGATCTCCGCGTGCACGGCGTCGCTGGATTCGACCTCCACACCCAGGTGGTTGATCGACCCGCCGTGTCCCGGGTTCTCGAGCAGCACCAGTTTGAGCGGCGGATTCGCGATCGCGAAGTTCGCGTAGCCGGGCTTCACCTTGGCCGGCTCGGCGCCAAAGAGGTTGCGGTAGAAAGCGATCGACTCGTCGAGGTTGTCGACGTTCAGAGCGAGCTGGACACGAGACATGGCAGACCTCCTGAGGTATGTGACGTATATCGAAATCCGTAGCACAGTTCTACCGCACCTTTTCGATATATGTCAACAAGCTGAGGTAGCATCGGTGGCATGCCCAAGGCACTGCCCGTGATCGACATGTCGGAACCGTTGTGTTGCGCCCCGGTGGCCGCGAGCCCGACCGACGACGCCGCCGCACTCGACCTCGCCATGCGGCTCAAGGCACTCGCCGACCCCGCGCGCGTGAAACTGATGTCGCTGCTGTTCACCTGTGGCGAGCCCTGCACCACCGGCTCCCTTGCGGCCGTGGTGGGCCTGGCCGAATCGACGGTCAGTCACCACCTCGGCCAACTGCGGGCCGCCGGGTTCGTCATCTCCGAACGTCAGGGCATGAACGTGCACCACACCCCGCGGCGCGACGCGCTCGCCGCGCTGTGCCGGGTGCTCGACCCGAACTGCTGCTGACCGCCGATCAGCTCGGCAGCGGCAGGCCCAGAGAGGTGGCGAGGACGCCCGCCACGGCGGCCAGCAGCAACGTGATCACGACGTTTACCCGGCTGAACACCGCAACCACCGCCACCGCCAGGACGACGTACTGCCAGGTCTGGCTGATCGACATGGCCAGCGGCACGGCCGAACCCAGAATCGCGCCGATGGCGGCCGGACCCGCGCCGTCCAGGAAGGCGCGCACATAGCTGTTGCTGCGAATCCTGTCGAAGTGCTTGGCGCCCAACAGGATGAACAGGAACGACGGGCTGAACGCCACTACCGAGGCCAGCACCCCACCGAGCAATCCGGCGGCGGCATAGCCGACGACAGCGACGGTCTGCACCACCGGTCCCGGCGTGATCTGGCCCAGCGCAACGGCATTGAGGAACTGCGCCCCGGTCATCCAGTGGTAGTGGTCGACGGCGTCGGCCTGCATGAGCGGAATGATGACGAAGCCGCCGCCATACGACAGCGCACCGACCTTCAGCGCCACCCAGCACAGCGAACCCAACGTGCCCAGCGTCAGGGACTGGAGCGCCAGGACCGGCATGCTGCGTGCACCGGACCGGGGCAGCGTCGTCGTCCGTGCCAATTCGATTGCGCCACAAGCCAACAGCACCACAACCAGCCACGGTCCCAGCCGCGCGGCGGCGACCGCACCGGCCACGAGGTACACCGGCCACCAGACCGAACTGGTGCGCCGCTGCCAACTGGCGGGGATCAATGCGGCGCCCGCGTGCACGGCCACGGCAGCCACTGCCGCGCCCGCTCCGGCACCTGTCGCCAGCACCCACCGCGGCGGCGAACCGGCCAGGAACAACGCCGCCAGCCCGAGGATGACGATGAGCCCGGGAATGATGAATGCGGCGCCGCCGACCAGCGCACCCAGCCTGCCGCGGACGCGCCAGGCGCAGTAGATCGACAGCTGCGTCGACGCCGGCCCCGGCAACAGGTTGCAGGTGGCGATCGCGTCTTCGAACTCGGTGGCACCGATCCAGCGGCGCCGCTCCACGCACAGGCTGCGCAACAACCTGATGTGCGTGGGCGGGCCACCGAAACCGATACAGCCGATGGTGCCCCACTCCCGCAGGACAGTGCCCAAAGGCACTCGGGGCGGTGAATCCTCTGCGGGCGTGGTCACGACCAATCATCCTGGCGGGTCACGCCGCAACGCGCACCTTACGGGCAGGCGACGTCCATCTCGAAGCTCTTGTTCACCTGCTG
The DNA here is from genome assembly GCF_039668335.1 of Mycobacterium sp. SM3041. NCBI lineage: Bacteria > Bacillati > Actinomycetota > Actinomycetes > Mycobacteriales > Mycobacteriaceae > Mycobacterium > Mycobacterium sp. SM3041. Next base: position 105,903 of record NZ_JAYXBQ010000017.1, read on the forward strand.
CGGCGACCGCGGATTGCTCAGGTCGCTGCCGCTGGCGGTGCCCTTGATCGCGTACGACTTGCCCCGCACGGCGGCCACGGCGTTGTCCGACTCGCCAGGCTCGGAGCTCGTGAATCCCAGCGCGACACCGTCGACGGTGCCGAGCCCGACGGTACGAACCTGTGGCGGATCGCTCGTCGTCACCACGGCACCCACGCCGCTGGACACGTCGCCGATCCCGATCGTGACGTTGTCACCCGCCTGGTGGCAGGTCACTCCGCCGCTCACGGCACGTTGTTGTCCATCGACGATGACCTGCGGCGCGCGCAGGCCCGTATTCGGCGAGCCGGCATTCGGTTGGGAGTTCTCCGTGGAGCAACCGGCCAGCCCAAGGGCGACCACACCGATCACGACACTCTTGCGTACCAACATTCTCCTCCTTCGCATCGGGATATCTGGCGGTACAACGCCAGGGGTTCCCCGGAGCGGAGGAGATCAATCGTCCGCGGCGACGAGCTACGGGCAGACGGTGACGATCCCGGCGGGGCCGGTCACGCAAGGCAGGTTGACGTAGACCTCAGGGCCATCCCAGCCGCCACCGCGCCAACCCGGGCCACCCCAACCGCGGCCGTGGTCGTCCCAGTCGTCGTGGCCGTGGCCGTGGCCGCGGTCCATCGGGATGATGGCCGGGTCAGTCACCGGCGCAGCTTCGGAAATACCCGCACCGAAACCCAAAAACGCAGCTCCCAGGCTTGCTGCAAGTGCTGTAGTCGACGCAATCTTCTTCATCGTGGCCATAGCCATCCTCCGAAATAAGCAAAAAATCAAAATGCAATATGCGATCTAAGTATATGACGCTGACGTTGCTGAAGAAATTCCTGGGTTCGTCGGCAAGCGACTCCGCCCCGGATCGGCGGGCCTCGCGTAGCCTGTCAGCAAATCGATCTTGCATGGGAGATCCGGATGAAACGCACTCGCACCGCAGCTCTGCTCGCGGCGGCCTCGTCGGCAGTCGCCATCGTGATGGCCGTTCCCGCCCACGCCGACGACGTCGACCCCATGTTCCTGCAAGCGGTGCACGACAAGGGCATCCTGATGCCGAACAGCACCGCCATCAAGCTCGCGCACGGCACCTGTAGCGCGATGCGCAGCGGGGGCGTCAACTCGGCGCTGAGCTACCTGAAGAAGAACGCCGGCAACCTGTCCAACGACGACGCCGTCAAGTTCGGCGGGCTGGCCATCTACGCGTACTGCCGCGAGCTGACGCCGAAGGGACAGTAGGTCAGGGCCCCTCGGCCTCTGTCTCTGTCTCGGCGCTCAGGGCGTGGGCCGCTTCCATCAGCATCCAGCCCGCCACCTGCACCGACAGGTCGCGTTCCGGAATGTCGGATGAATTCACCGCGCCGTCAACCGATTTCGCTGTCTCGCCGGAGTCCTTCGGCAGCTCTGCCGTGCGGTCCCAGAACGCGCCGAACAGTGGGATGCCGTTGACGGACTGCCGGTAGTCCCACGCCGACTGCGCCGACTTCAGCACCAATTCGCGGGCAGTCGTCCTGGCCGCGTCGTCGTCCTCGGTATCGCCGGGCAACGTGGTGGCGACCAGCGTCAGGTACCGGACCAGGATGGCGCCGAACAGGCCACCGTCGCCGCCGCCGGCACCCCTGATGACGCCGTCGTCGAGCATGTGGTCCTTGACCGCGGCCACCAGGCGGTGCACCCGCTCGGCGTGCCGCGGATCGCCGGTGCGCACGGCCAGCTCCACTTCCAGGCCCAGCACCACGCCCTGGCAGTAGGTGTACTGGGCGCGCACCATCGAGCCGCCCTTGATGCCGTCGAACACAAGGTGCGTATCGGGGTCGATCAGCGTGCCGTCGATCCAGTCGGCCATCTGCTGCGCCCGCCGCAGGCGGTCGTGGCGGGCCAGGAAGATCCCGGCCGGGCCGTTCGCCGGGGCGTTGAAGAACTGGTCCTGCTTCCGCCACGGGATGCCGCCGCCGTCCTCGGGCACCCAGGCATTGAGGAACTGGTCGGCAAACGTCTTGAGCGCCTTGGGCCGGCCCACGCCGACCAGCCGGCCGGAACGCTCCAGGGCGAGCGCCAGCCAGGCCATGTCGTCGTAGTAGTTGTTGGTCCAGGACCCGTTGTTGCGCAGTCGATGTCCACGGATCTGCCGGCTGATGCGGGCGACGCGGTACTCCTGCGGGTCACGCAGCTGCGCGTCGACCATGCAGTCCAGCAGATGCGCCTGCCACCAGTAGTCCCAGCTCTTGAACAGCCGGTCGGCACGCGTCGACGGCCAGGCCACGACGCCCAGCTGGGTTCCGGGTATCCCCCAGAGCCGACGGATATGCCGGTTGAACACAGCCGTTTCGGCGCTGGCCGCACGGTTGGCCCAGACTGCATCCCCGTCGCTGCGCTCCACCGGACGCTGATCCATGCGTTCTATCCTGCCCTACCAGGCCCGATCCAGTCCGGCATGTTGCGTGATCCAGGTGTGCATCACGATGCCGGCGGCCACGCCGGCATTGATGCTCCGCGTCGAGCCGAATTGCGCGATGGACACCGTCATCATCGACCCCGTCTTGGCGTCGTCGGTGATGCCCGGTCCCTCCTGCCCGAAGATCAACAGGCATTCGCGCGGCAGCGTCGTCTCTTCCAGCCGCACCGAGCCGGGCACGTTGTCGACGGCCACCGGAGTCAGGCCCTTCTCGTCGGCGAAGGCCAGCAATTCCGCCGTGGTGGCATGGTGCAGGAGCCGCTGGTAGCGGTCGGTCACCATGGCGCCCCGGCGATTCCACCGCCGGCGGCCGACGATGTGCACGGTGTCCACCGCAAACGCGTTGGCGGTCCGCACCACCGCACCGATGTTGGCGTCGTTGCCGAAGTTCTCGATCGCGATGTGCAGCGGGTGCCGGCGCTGGTCGATGTCCGCGATGATCGCCTCACGTGTCCAATAGCGGTAGGCGTCGACGACGTTGCGAGTGTCGCCCTCGCGCAACAACTCCGGGTCATAACGCGGGTCGTCGGGCAGCTCACCGGGCCAGGGGCCGACGCCGGGCCCGGCGCCCCACTCGGTGGGCCCTGGCACGTCGGTGTGATCGGGGTGGTCGGCGACGTGATCACTCACGCGAAATCCACACCGCCGCACGGGTTCCCACCACGGTGACGGTGGCGTACAGCAGCGCCTGGTTGATGTCGCCCTGCGTGCACAGCGAGGCGCGGGTGTTGATGGCCCCGACCTTCGAATCCGGCAGCACCAGCAGCGTCGCACCGTAGACGTCACACAGGTGCGACAGCCCGGGCGGCGGCAGCGTCGGCGCCACCGCGATCATCAACGGCCCGCCGCGCTTGGCCGAGTCATCTTTGTACCTGCTTGCCAGACCACCGATCTCGAGGCCGAGCAGCATGTAGCCCTTGCCGGTGAACGCCGCCGGATCGCCCAGCGCCGCGGGGATCAGCTGCCCGCCGTCGGCGCGGAACCCGTCGACGCTGGTGGCCTTGAGAGTGAGCCCGGTGTCGGACTCGTTGGTCGGTGTCAGGCCGACGGGGTACGCCGCACCGTAGGCGACGGTGGTGTCCTTGATCCGGTCGGCGGGCGAGTAGAGGTAGACGCCACGAACCTGGGTCTGGTCGCGCATCGGACCCAAACAGACTGTGCCCGTTACCTTGTCCGGGTTCTGCACCACGGCGGGATTGATCTTGAGACTGGGGACGCCGGCGCAGCCGCCGATCAGGTTCGATTCGAGGGGGTGCGCCAGTGCGCCATAGAGGCCGAAGCGCAGCGTCTCGGGCTTGGCGTGTTCGCCGCCGGCTTTCGCCGCGGCCAGGTCGACGTCGATCAGCACCTGATCATCCTGGAAGCGCAGGTTGGACACCGAGACGTTCCAGCCCAGCAGGGTCTGCGACTCACCGACCTTGACGCTGGGCGCACCGAAGATGACGGAGTTGGCGGCACCGTCGCCCGAACAGGCGACCAGCACACCGGCCAGCAGCACAATCAGCAGCCGCGAGGCCAGCCTGCGAAAAGACATGCGGCCAAGGTTAGCCGCAGGCGAATCAGCGCTGATAATTCGGCGCGGGGCGGCCGTTCCGGGCCGGAGCGAACTGCGTGTAGCGGCCGATGTCGGCGCGGCCGGGGGCCTGGTTGCTGCGGCCGGCAGGCAGTTCGTTCTGCCGCATGGGGCCGGCACTGAGCGGACGGCTCGGCGAACCGCTGCGGCGGGCGACGGCCTGGCCGGCGACGCTGCTCTGGCCGGACGGCACCGGCGGCAGCACCCGCAGCAGGTCGTTGAACTGGCGGACGGTGCGCAGACCCTCGTCCCACTGAGCACGGGTGCTGGTGATCGGCATGGACACCAGCGTCCAGTTCTGCTCGTTCCACATGACCTCGGCGCAATCCGGGGCGGTGTGCGAGAACGTCACCATGCGGCGGTCGCAGGCGCGACGGGCGGCATCGAGGTTCGTGGAGTAGACCATGCGGGGACCGATGGCGCCGAGCAGCCAGATGTCGTTTTCCCGCGGCTCCGGGATGTCCTTGAGACGGACGTCCACGGCGACGTTGGTGCCGACCTTGCGGTGCAGGGCGATGACGGTGGCCACATCGTCGAGGTCGAAGATGAACACGGCCTCGCCGCGAATCTGCCCGAGCACGACATTGCGGGCGTGCACGTTCTCACCGACGGTCGACATGATGCCGCGGCTCCACCGCTTGACCAGGTCGGGAGTCTCGTGTTCGTAGTCGAACCCGTGCGACTTAGCCCATGACTTGCGGCGCCTGCCGAGGCCACGTCGACGGTCGATGTCGACGTACAGCAGCACCGCCGCACCCACGAAGCAGAGTGCAGAAAGTGTGAACCAGAGCGGGACCATCGGGCCAAGCCTACTGGTTGGTACCCGAAATGCTCGAACTCGAATTGGTCACAAGCTGGTCACATGCTATTTGAGGTAGGCGACGATCGCGTTCGTCAGCCCCCTGCGGGCCACGTCGAGGTCGGTGTAGGTGCCGAGCTGGCGCTCGGAAGCGATGCCGCGCATGGCGCCCGGGATGAATGCGGCCACCTCGCGCACCCGTTCTGGGTCGACGTCCAGGTCGGCGAAGGCCTGCCGGCAGGTCTGCAGCCAGCTCCGGCCCCATGACGACAACTCCGCGGCGGTCTTCGGGTAGAGCCGTTCCAGCTCGGCGTGATCCCGCGGCAGCGCCGCGCGCAGATTCTCGATGGCTCGCGAGTCGCCGATGGTCAGGCCGTCATAGAGCAGGTCGATGATGGTCGCGACGCGTTGCCGCAGCGTGGCACCGGTGTCGTGATGACTGAGCATGCCCGCGCGGCGCTCGGCGGTGCGGCGCAGGACCGCGGCCCAGAAGCCGTCGATGTCGCCGAACTGGTACTTCACCGCGCCCCAGGTGGCGCCGATCTCCTTGGCGATCCGGTTGGCCGACACCGCACCCGGGTCGCCCGTGGCCAGCGCCTTGCGCGCGGCCTCCAACATGCTCTCCCGGGTGGCGTCACCGCGCTTGTTGGTTCGTCGTGCCGCGGCGGTCATCGTCCGAGATTAGCGCAGTTTCAACGAACCCTCTTTCAAAGTTTCACAGAACCCCCTACGATTCGCGTCATGGCCAAACCGCAATTGCCGATGAAGCCGACGGGATGGTTCCAGGTCGCCTGGTCCGACGAGGTTCAAGTCGGCGCGGTGCACGCCATGAAGTACTTCGGCGAGGAGATGGTCGCCTGGCGCTCCGAGTCCGGCGCCGTCACCGTCATGAACGCCTACTGCGAGCACCTCGGCGCGCACCTCGGCTTCGGCGGCCATGTTGTCGGCGAGACGATCCAGTGCCCGTTCCACGGCTGGCAGTGGAACGCCGCCGGCCACAACGTCTGCATCCCGTACCAGGACCGGCCCAATCGCGGCCGCCGAATCCGGACCTACCCCGTCACCGAGCGCAACGAGGCCATCTACATCTGGCACGACGTCGAGGGCCGCGAGCCGTTCTTCGAGGCGCCCGACGTGTTCGCGTCATTCCACGACGGCAGCAGCGCCGCCGACTACTACCCGCAGCAGCGGCTGTTCCGCGAAACCCTCGAACTGCATCCGCAGTACGTCCTCGAGAACGGCGTCGACTTCGCGCACTTCAAGTTCGTGCACCAGACCCCGATCGTGCCTGTGTTCACCCGGCACGACTTCGCGGCGCCGATCTCCTACGTCGACTTCACCATCACGTTCGAGGGCAGCGACCAGCAGTCGATCGACGACGTGCGCAGCGGCGTCGAGGCGATCAACGGCGGTCTCGGCATCGCCGTCACCAAGAGCTGGGGCATGATCGACAACCGCACCATCTCGGCCGTCACACCCGTCGACGAGTCCACCTCGGACGTGCGGTTCATGGTCTACATCGGCCGGAGCCCCGGCAAAGACAGTCCCCGCGCCGCAGAGCGCGCCACCGCCTTCGGCGACGAGGTGATCCGCCAGTTCACCCAGGACATCCACATCTGGTCGCACCAGCGCTACTCCGATCCGCCGGCGCTGGCGACCGCCGAATACGAGGGCTTCACGGCGATCCGCAAGTGGGCCATGCAGTTCTATCCCGAAACCCCGAAGGGCTGACCAGATGTCCAAGATTCGCGTCTTCCAGGTGGCGACCGGCAACGTCGGAACCGAGATGATCAAGCGCATCAGCAAGCGCCCCGATCTCGAATTGATCGGATTACATTGCTACACAACGCAAAAGGTGGGTCGTGACGCCGGGGAGATCGCCGGGATCGGGCCGATCGGCGTCATCGCCACGGGCTCGGTCGACGACATCATCGCCGCGAAACCCGATGTGCTCACCTTCCACGGCGTCTTCCCCGACGAAGACCTGTACGTGAAAGTCCTCGAGGCCGGCATCAATATCGTCACGACGGCCGACTGGATCACCGGCTGGCACCGCGACACCAACCACCCGCATCCCTCGGGCCAGCCGGTGTCGCAGCTGCTGGCCGAGGCCTGCGCCAAGGGCGGGTCGACGTTCTACGGCACCGGCATGAATCCCGGCGTCAACCAAATCCTGGGCGTGGTGTGTTCGGCCGACGTCGCCGAGATCGAGAACGTCACCACCATCGAATCCGTCGACGTGTCGTGCCACCACAGCAAGGACACCTGGATCGAGGTGGGATACGGCCTGCCCGTTGATGATCCGTCGATCCCGGCGAAACTGGAGAAGTACACGCGGGTGTTCGCCGACAGTGTGCTGATGATGGCCGACTGCTTCGGGCTCGAGCTCGACGAGGTGACATTCAGCGCGGAACTCGGCGCCTGCACCAAAGACGTCGACCTGGGCTGGTACACGCTGCCGAAGGGCTCCCTGGGCGGCAACTACATCAAGTACCAGGGCATGGTCGACGGGGTGCCGCGCATCGAGACGCACCTGGAATGGCAGATGACACCGCACACCGACCCGAGCTGGAACATCAAGGGCTGCTACATCACTCAGATCAAGGGCGACCCGTGCGTCTACAACAAGCACATGATCTACCCGAAACCCGGTGTGGACCTGTCGAATCCGGACAACTTCGCCTCGATCGGCATGACCGTGACGGGGCTGCCCGCGCTCAACGTCATCGCCTCGGTGGTCAAGGCCCCGCCCGGACTACTGACGAGCGCCGACGTGCCGCTACGCGGTTTCGCGGGGCGGTTCAACATCTGACGCTCAGCGAAAAGTACGTAGCTTCAATCACTAGGCACCTGATGGCAGTCCGGTTGAACTCATGCACTTTTCGTCGGCACTGTTGCGCACCCCAAGCGAAAACCCCCTATTTCCAAGAAAATAGGGGGTTTTCACGTCTACTCGGGAACTACCTGAGCCTCAGCCGAGCACCAGGCTCTCGCCGTCTTCACTGACGTTCACCGGGACGGTGTCGCCGTCGTGCACCTCGCCGGCCAGCAGCTTCTTGGCCAACTGGTCGCCGATCGCCTGCTGCACCAGCCGGCGCAGCGGGCGCGCACCGTACAGCGGGTCGAAGCCACGGTCGCCCAGCCACTTCTTGGCGTCCAGCGAGACCTCCAGCTGGAGGCGCCGCTGAGCCAGCCGCTTCTGCAGCTGCTGCAGCTGGATGTCGACGATGGACACCAGCTGGTCCGGGTTCAGCGCGTCGAAGATCAGCACGTCGTCGAGCCGGTTGATGAACTCCGGCTTGAACTTGGCACGCACCGCCGCCATCACCTGATCCGGAGTACCTCCGGCGCCCAGGTTGGACGTCAGGATCAGGATGGTGTTGCGGAAGTCGACCGTGCGGCCCTGACCGTCGGTCAGCCGGCCTTCGTCGAGCACCTGCAGCAGCACGTCGAAGACGTCCGGGTGGGCCTTCTCGACCTCGTCGAACAGCACCACCGTGTACGGGCGTCGCCGCACCGCCTCGGTCAGCTGACCGCCGGCGTCGTAGCCGACGTAGCCGGGAGGGGCACCGACCAGACGAGCCACCGAGTGTTTCTCGCCGTACTCGCTCATGTCGATGCGGACCATCGCGCGTTCGTCGTCGAACAGGAACTCCGCCAACGCCTTTGCCAGCTCGGTCTTACCGACACCGGTCGGGCCCAGGAACAGGAACGAACCCGTCGGGCGGTTGGGGTCGGCGACCCCGGCCCGGGCCCGGCGCACGGCGTCGGACACCGCAACCACCGCTTCGGCCTGGCCGATGACGCGCTTGCCCAGCTCGCTCTCCATCCGCAGCAGCTTGGCCGTCTCGCCCTCGAGCATGCGGCCGGCCGGGATGCCCGTCCACGCCGACACCACGTCGGCGATGTCGTCGGAGCTGACCTCTTCCTTGAGCATGACGTTCTCGCGGGCCTCGGCAACGGGCAGCGCCGCGTCGAGTTGCTTCTCGACCGCGGGGATCCGGCCGTACCGCAGCTCGGCAGCCTTGGCCAGATCGCCGTCGCGCTCGGCCCGGTCGGCCTCACCGCGCAACGTCTCCAGCTGTTCCTTGAGCTCGCGGACGATGTCGATGGCGTTCTTCTCGTTCTGCCACCGGGTGGTCAGCTCGGAGAGCTTCTCCTTGTAGTCGGCCAACTCCGAGCGCAGCTTCTCCAGCCGCTCCTTCGACGCGTCGTCCTCTTCCTTGGACAGCGCCATCTCCTCGATCTCGAGGCGACGGACCAGTCGCTCGACCTCGTCGATCTCGACGGGCCGGGAGTCGATCTCCATGCGCAGCCGGGACGCGGCCTCGTCGACGAGGTCGATGGCCTTGTCCGGCAGGAAGCGGCTCGTGATGTAGCGATCGGAAAGAGTCGCCGCGGCTACCAGAGCCGAGTCCGTGATGCGCACACCGTGGTGCACCTCGTAGCGGTCCTTGAGGCCGCGCAGGATGCCGACGGTGTCCTCGACCGACGGCTCACCGACCAGCACCTGCTGGAAGCGGCGCTCCAGGGCGGCGTCCTTCTCGATGTACTTGCGGTACTCCTCGAGAGTGGTCGCACCCACCAGCCGCAGCTCGCCACGGGCCAGCATGGGCTTGATCATGTTGCCGGCGTCCATCGCGGACTCGCCGGTCGCGCCGGCACCCACGATGGTGTGCAACTCGTCGATGAAGGTGATGACCTGACCCGCCGAGTTCTTGATGTCATCGAGGACGGCCTTGAGCCGCTCTTCGAACTCACCGCGGTACTTGGCGCCGGCCACCATCGAGCCGAGGTCCAGGGAGATGACGGTCTTGTCCCGCAGGCTCTCCGGCACGTCACCTTGGACGATGCGCTGGGCCAGGCCCTCGACGATCGCGGTCTTACCGACGCCGGGCTCACCGATCAGCACGGGGTTGTTCTTCGTGCGCCGGCTCAGGACCTGCACGACACGACGAATCTCGTTGTCGCGACCGATGACCGGGTCGAGCTTGCCGTCCCGGGCGCGTGCGGTCAGGTCGGTGGAGTACTTCTCCAGCGCCTGGTAGCTGCCCTCGGGGTCGGGGCTGGTGACGCGGGCGCTGCCGCGGACCTTCACGAACGCCTCGCGCAGGGTCTGCGGCGCGGCGCCGTGGTTGACCAGCAGCTTGGCGACGTCGGAGTCGCCACTGGCCAGGCCGTACAGCAGGTGCTCGGTGGAGACGTATTCGTCGTCCATCTCGGTGGCCAGGTGCTGGGCAGCCGTCAGGGCTGCCACCGACTCACGAGACAGTTGCGGCGTCGAGTTGGCGCCACTGGCACTGGGCAGCTGGTCGATCAGCCGCTGGGCCTCGGCCCGGATGGCGGCGGGCTCGACTCCGACGGCCTCCAGCAGAGGCGCGGCGATGCCGTCATTCTGGGTCAGCAGAGCCATCAACAAGTGCGCCGGACGGATCTCCGGGTTTCCGGCGGCAGTCGCCGCCTGCAACGCTGAGGTCAGCGCCGCCTGAGTCTTCGTGGTCGGGTTGAACGAGTCCACGACACCTCCCTTTCGTCTACAGAAAAATGCTTGTCGCTGAGTTCAACGTCGTCAAGGTTGAGTCTGTTCCGCTCAAGTCTAGAAAATTCCGACCAATTTTCAATACCGCCACAAGTCCTTTTCCACGCTGTCCGAATGCCCCTTGTCGGTGAAGGCATACTTGTCGCGACCGCGAAGGGGTGCACGCATGACAGATTGGGCTTCGGTCCTGACCGAACTGATTCCCCTCGCCTTGGTGATCGCCCTTTCTCCACTGTCGATCATTCCCGCGGTCCTGGTGCTGCACTCCCCCCACGCCCGCATCACCGGCTTGACGTTTCTCGCCGGCTGGCTCGTGGCCATCGGCGTACTCACCGGGGTTTTCGTCCAGCTGTCCGGCCTCATGCCCGAGGCCGGCCATCCGTCGACGACGGCGTCGTGGGTGCGCATCGTGATCGGCGTCCTGCTGGTCGTCTTCGGCATCTACCGGTGGGCCAACCGCAACCACGACGCGCCCGAGCCGGCCTGGATGCGGAAGCTGACCAGCGTCACCCCCGCCCGGGGTTTCGTGACCGCCGCGGTGCTCGCGCTCGTGAACCCGAAAGTGCTGTTCATGTGCGTCGCCGCCGGACTGGCGATCAGCACCGACGAACTCCCCCACGCGGCGGCCTTGGCGTCGGTGCTGTGGTTCACCGTGGTGGCGGGCAGCTCGGTCGCCATCCCGATCCTGACCTACGCCGCCGCCGGCGAGCGGCTGGACCCGGCCATGGCCCGCCTCGGCGCCTGGCTGCACCGCCAACACGCGGTACTGGTCGCCGGAATCCTGATCGTCATCGGACTTCTCGTGGCTTACAAGGGCCTGAGCCACCTCTAGGACTACCGTTTAACCATGTCCGAGTCCGGCTTCGGCGATTTCGAGTTCGAACGAAAGTTCCTCGTCCGCGACCTGCCCGCTGTCACAGCGTCCGACCCGAGCCCTGCCCTGATCGTGCAGGCCTACCTGTTCGCGTCCGATGGCTATGCCGTCCGGGTCCGCGTCCAGGGCCCCGCTCCGGCCGATCTCAGCGATCCGGCGGTGGACCTCATCGACGCCATCGGCAGCGACTCGATCGGCACCATGACCGCCAAGGGCCCGGCCACCGGCGGCACCCGCTATGAGGCCGAACGCGAACTCGATCCGCTGGTGGCCGGCGAAATCGTCCGTCGCGCCGAGCACGTCGTCACCAAGGTGCGGTACTCGGTGTGGCTGGGTGAGGACGGCTGGATCATCGACCGATTCACCGGCGGCAATGCCCCGCTCCTGCTGGCCGAGGTCGAGCGCGGCGGACCGGTGGTCGACCTCGCGATCCCGACGTTCTGCGTCACCGAGGTGTCCGAGGACGACCGGTTCCGCAACGAGTACCTGGCCCACCAGCCGTACGGCACGTGGGCCGACGCGCACCGGCGCGAACTCGACCGGCTGGGCCCCAGCTTCGTCAACACGTTGGGGCAGAACCACTTCGACGATGCCTGATGGGACTTGACGACCGCGAAGCGCTGATGACGGTGCGGGCCGTGGTCGACCCTGCGCGCGGCGGGGACGACGTGATCGGCCGCTTCTACACCCGGTGGTTCGCCGGCGACCTGTCGGCGCGCGACCTCTTCCCACCGGACCTGGCCGCCCAGCGCACCGCCTTCAGCCAGGCGCTGTTCTGGGTGCTGGGCGAATTCATCGAGCAGCGGGCAGAGGAGCCGGTGGCATTCCTGGCCCAGCTCGGCCGGGATCACCGCAAATACGGTGTGGGACATCAGCATTACGCGGCGCTACAGGACGCGCTGCTGACCACCCTGCGCGATGAACTCGGCGACCGCTGGGATGCCCGGGTCGCCGAGGCCACCACGCATGCCGTCGATCTGATCGTCGGCGTCATGCGCGGCGCGGCCGATGCCGAACAGACACCGCCCTATGTCGACGGCACCGTCGTCGAGCATCTGCGCGTCACCCGGGATGTCTCGGTGGTAAGACTGCAGCTCGACCAGGCGCTGCCGTATCACGCCGGGCAGTACGTCGCGGTGCAGGTGCCGCAGTGGCCGCGACGCTGGCGACACCTGAGTCCCTCGATGCCCTCAGATGCCAGCGGCGCCATCGAGTTTCACGTCCGCTCCGTCAGCGGCGGCATGGTGAGCACCGCGATCGTCAACCAGACCGCACCCGGCGACCGCTGGCGACTGTCCAATCCCCATGGCGGACTGCATGTTTCACGTTCCGACGGTGATGTGCTGATGGTGGCCGGCAGCACCGGACTGGCCCCGCTGCGGGCGCTGTTGATGAATCTGTGCCGCGAGGCCGAGAATCCGCGCGTGCATCTGTTCTTCGGCGGGCGCTACCCCTGCGACCTGTACGACCTGCGTGTCCTGTGGGAGATCGCGGCCACCAATCCGTGGCTGTCCGTCACGCCGGTATCCGAGTACTCCACCGACCCGCCGTGGGCCGCCGACTATCCCGATGTGACGCCGCCGCGCGGGCTGCACGTCCGGCAGACCGGGCTGCTGGCTGACGTCGTGACGAGCTACGGCAGCTGGGGCGACCGGCAGATCCTGCTGTGCGGCGGACCCGCGATGGTCACGGCGACCAAAGCCGCCCTGATCGCCAAAGGCGCACCACCAGAACGTATTCAGCACGACCCGTTGGCCCACTGACGCTGGAGGAATCGATGGCCGAACTCGACACCGTCGTCTTGCGCGACCCCGAGTCCGCGATGACGGCGACGTTCGTCCCCGGTGCCGGCATGATCGGCACGTCGTTCGCCGAAGGCGATCTCGAGTTCCTCGGCCAGCGCCGCGGCCTCGAGGCCTACCTGGCGAACGCCAAGACCATGGGCATCCCGCTGCTGTATCCGTGGGCGAACCGGTTGGGCGCCAACACCTATGACGTCGACGGTGGCGTCGTCACGTTGACGCCCGGCTCCGGCGGTGTCCGCACCGACCCGCACGGCGCACCCATGCACGGTGTCCTGGCCGCGTACCCGGGTTGGGTGATCGTCGAGCAGTCCGCGAATTCTGTCACCGCCGCAGTCGATTTCAACCGGCCCGGCCTGTTGGCGTCGTTCCCGTTCCCGCATGTGCTGACGCAACGGGCCACGTTGGTGGGTCGTGTCCTGTCGGTCGAGACGACCGTCCGGCCGTCGGCCTCCGCGGCAGTGCCGCTGTGCTTCGGGTACCACCCGTACCTGACCATTCCGGGTGTGCCCCGCGAGGATTGGGTACTGGAGACGCCGGCGATGCGGCACCTTCCGACCGATGATCGCGGGTTGCCGTCCGGTGCTGTCGAGCCGTGGCCGGCGCAGTCCGCGCCGCTCGGCGACACCGCCTACGACGACGGCTTCGACCAAGTGCCCGACGGCGCGCAGTTCATCCTCAGTGGTGGCGACCACCGGATCGCGGTGACGTTCGAAACCGGCTACCCCGCCGCGCAACTGTTCGCGCCGCCCGGCGACGCCTTGGTGGCCATCGAGCCCATGGCCGCGCCCACCGACGCGCTGCGCCGGGGCGGCTACCGCGTCGCGGCGCCGGGGCGACCGGCGACAGCGCGGTTCTCGATCACGGTCAACTGAGTTCCGAAATCGCGGCCGGTGCCGCACACTTTCTGACGTGGATACGCAAGACCGCCTCGACCGGTGGGAACACCGCGCGGAGTGGCCCCTGGCCGCCGTCGCCGCCCTGTTCCTGGCCGCGTACAGCATCGAGGTCCTCGTCCAGCCGACGGGCCTGCTCGCCCGGCTCCTGACCCTGGTGACCTGGTTGGCGTGGGCGGTGTTCACGGCCGACTACGCGGCGCGGCTCTATCTGGCCCCCGACCGCAGGCAGTGGTTCTTCCGGCATCTGGTCGACCTCGCCGTCGTGCTGCTGCCGCTGCTGCGGCCGCTTCGTCTACTCCGGCTGGTCGTGCTCGTCGGTGCCCTGCAGAAGGCCATCGGCAACGCCATCCGCGGCAAGGTGATCATCTACACCATCTCGGGCGCCGTGCTGTTGGTGTACGTCGGGGCGCTGGCGGTGTACGAAGCCGAACGCGGTGCGCCCGACGCCCACATCACGAGCTTCGGACTGGCGGTGTGGTGGGCGATGACCACAATCACCACCGTCGGCTACGGCGACATGTACCCCGTCACCACCACCGGCCGAGTCATGGCCAGCCTCATGATGATCGGCGGTATCAGCCTGGTCGGTTCGATCACGGCGACCATCGCGTCATGGATCGTGCAGAGCGTTTCGATCGACGATCAGAAACAAGACGCCGTGACGGCGGCGCACATCGAAGACCTGCGGGGTGAGATCGCGCAACTACGGGAGTTGTTGCGCGACAAGGTGAGTGGAGATGCAACTCCGGTCAACTGAGCCGCCTCACAGCTAATCCCCCTCGTTCCGTTGGCCACACACAGCGCGTAGCGTGCCCGCGTTTGGATCGAAGGTCAGCACCAGAGAGTCACCAAGGCGAGCTCCAGCGGCCTTGGCGAGACGGCGAATTGATCCCATATTGGGCGCAGCGGGCTCGAACAGTGCCCATGCAACGGAGACGAACCCGCAGGATGTTTCGAAGTCACGGCGGTTCCCCGGCGTCACGCCAATCGCCTGCGCGACAGGTGGATCGATCGATAAGCCCGAACCTCGGAGAACCTGTGCGGTGACTGGGATTGCGATTCGGATACTGCCGTCGGACTGACGAACTGCGCCAGGCACGGTGCTCAGTAAAGGTATTGATGGCCATGCGTCTTCGGGGCGTCGGCAACGCACCATGCCCCGTTCGGTTACGAACGCCAGAGTCGCCAGGTACGTACGGACTGAGCTTTCCTTGATGTCCGGGAATGCCTTGAGCATGTCGTCAAGCAACGTCCGTACCGGCATCCGCCCGCCGGCAGCCTCGATACGGTTGGTCAGTTCTTGCGCGATGCCGCCGTACTCGGGATAACTCCACCCGGCCAAGGCCCATCCAGTTCGGCTCGTTCGCCTAAATGTGTCGTTGCCGTGCAACGCTTTCAGTACAGATTTGGCGCTGACCGAATCCCCCACCATGTCGCTGATTTCTTCGGCAGTCATCGGCCGCCCAGCAGCGTCCAATGCCACTACGATTTTGGCCCTGAGCCCAGAGCGCGGCGGCAGGTAGGCGCCGCCGATCCTGCTCAGTGCCAGCGTGTCCAAATACGGAGGCACTGCATCTCGCCGCATCCCTTCGGCTGTGAACTCCCCAGCCAGTGTCTCCAGGGTCTGGGCGTACCTTCCACGAAAGAGCCTCCGGACACAAGCATCGACCCGTCGAAGTCCGCCCTGCGACGCATCTTCGAACCAGTCCCCATGCTCCTTGTACGGCCCGGCGACGTACAGCAACAGCCGGGCGGCTTCGCTCGTCGGCTCTAGCCCCAGCTGCTGAATCTCTGACTCGACTGTTTCTCGCGGCACATAGATGCCGAGCCTGCGGCGCAATTCATCTGCCGACTGCCGGATCCGAAAGTGGCCAGGTTCGCTGAGTAGTTCCGCGAAGCGCGACCGAATCCGGCTCTCGTTTCGCCACAACCAGGTCGGGTGCACACCAAGCTCTTCGGCGAGTCGCTCTTGAGTGACTTGAGTGGATCCCCATGCTCGAGCGCGCAGAACGTGGTGGTCGCGCTCCCCGATGCCAGCCACCAATCGATCGAGCCCGTCTGCAAGCGACGGTTGAGGACCGTCCACAGAGTCCGCCAATTGGCTCACTGCGTCATGTGCTGCTGCCACGATCGACGCGACGGTACGGACCCCGCTCGATCGAGATTCAAGCAGTTCGGCGATCGTCGTTTCGGCGATGTCGGACCACGTTGTGTAGCGCGATGCGTACAAACTCCGCGCACGAGGCGGCAACTTTCCGTACGGAATGCGCTGGTTCGCGACCGCATCAAAGCCAGCGACGAGTTCACCAATCTGAACG